>JBJXGA010000527.1:0-3611 GCA_046152955.1 Planctomycetales bacterium
CCCCAGGGCTGGCGGCTGCGCTGGGGGACATGCTCCCGTTGCTCGTCGGCAAGGACGCTCGGGAAGTGGATCGGCTGGCCCGGTTTCTATGGCGCAAAGGGTCCGGGGCCGGAGCGGTCGCCGGATACCTCTACAACGCGATCAGCGGCATCGAAACCGCGCTGTGGGATCTCGTGGGAAAAAGCCAGGGAGTTCCCTGCTGGCAGTTCCTCGGCGGGAAGATGCGCGATGAAGTGCGGATTTACGTCGATTGCCACGCCGGGGACAACACCGAGAGCTGGGACACGATGCTTGAGGCGCGCGAGCCCGGCTGGTTGAAAGAAGCGCTCGCCGGTAAGCCGCAACACGAGGAGCGGTACGAGCCTGAAATGTATTACAACCGGGCCAAGCAGATGGTCGCCGCTGGTTACGACGCAATGAAGTTCGACATTGATTCGATCGTCGTGTTGACCGGCGAAGAATTGAATCGCCCGCTGACGCGCGCCGAGATCGACAAAATGGTCGCTTGTGTCGCCGCCGCGCGGGAGGGGGCGGGGGACGCGGTCGATGTGGCGGTCGATTGCCACTGGCGGTTCGCTCCCCCGGAGGCGATCCGCATCGCCCGCGCCTTGGCCCCCTGCAACCTGCTGTGGCTGGAAGATCCCTGTCCGCCGGAGAACTTCCGAGACGTTGCCGAAATCCGCGCTCTGGGAATCGTTCCGATCCTCACCGGAGAAAACCTCAACCGGCGGCACGGCTTTTGGGACTTGATTGTCGCCCGCGGTTGCGACCTGGTGGCGCCCGACATCCAGAAATGCGGCGGAATGCTCGAAGCCAAACGGATTGGCGAGCTGGCCGAAATGCAGGGGGTCCGTTACGCGCCGCACAACATCTCTTCCCCCCTGGGGACAATGGCCAGCGCGCACGTCTGCGCCACGCTCCCCAATTTCGTCGCCCTGGAGTTTCACGGCTCGGACGTTCCGTTCTGGAGCGACCTGATCGTCCGCCCCGACGTCCCCGGCCCAGTCATCCAGCAGGGGCGCATCCCCCTCACCAGCGCCCCCGGCCTGGGCTGCGAACTCAACGAAGGGGTCGCCCGGAAATACGCCAAGCCAGGTGAAACATGGTTTGCGTGAGAGTCGCGCTGTCGACAACGTCTTGCGTTTTGCGGATTTTTGAGAAATCCGCCTACATGTCGCTGCAAAACGGGCAGGTGGCTTCGTCGGCGGGGGCTCGGGCGGCGGCGAGGCCACGGTGGATGGTGAGGAGGCCGGTGACGACGACGCACCAGGCGGCGGCGCGGAGGAGGTGTTGCCGGGTGGAGAGATGCAGCGCTGCGCCGCCGACTCCGGCCAGGATCATCAGCGGGGCGGTTCCGGCGCCAAACAGAGCCATCACGGCGGCGGCGGGGAACATGTGGCCGGTGCTGGCGGCGAGCGCCAGGTAGGCATAGACCAGGCCGCAGGGGAGAAAGCCGGTCAACATCCCGGCGAGGAAGGCGTTCATCCAGCCGGGGCCGGTCAGGAAGGTCGCCAGGATGCCGCGCGAAGGACAGAAGCCTGAAGCGCCGCCACGGATTTTGCGCCCGGGGAAAACACCGGCGGCGCGCAGTCCCTGCCACACGAGCAGCGCGCCTGCCAGGATCGCCAGCGCCGAAGGGGCCACGCGCGTCAGTAACGTGGACGATAATGTCGAAGATGGTGGCTGCGAGAAACTAGAGGATGACGACGAAGAGGAGGAAAAGTCCGTTTTCCCCGTCGTGGGGTCGGCATGCGCATCGATAGGCGCATCAGAGTGCGCATCAGTCTGCGTCAAGACGTCCGAGTCGGTGTGGGAGTGGACCAGCCTTCCTGGAGCAGTCGTTTGCGAAGATCCCGGTTGGGACAATCGCCAACCCGCGAAACCGACCAATGCCCCCAGAAACGCATAGGTGAACAGTCGCCCCAACGTGTACCAGCCCTGTCGTGCCAGATTGCTTCGTAGCGTCGGCGCGGCCAGTCCGACAGACAAAGCCAATGGGCCGCACATCCCCAGGCAATGGGATGAACCCAAAAGCCCTCCCATGAGAATCAAAGGCCATTCGAGCGTCATCCGTCACTCCTTGTGAGGAGTACAGTCTGTGCCAGGTGCCCGCCAGCGGGACGGAGAGCCCCACGTGCGATCGGGGCAGGAGAGGAATCGAGTGGGCTGTCATACTGTCCGGCCAGTTCCGGGATGTCCCCAAAGTCTTGCGGGTGGGGCTCCGGTTCGATCGGCAGGGGGCCGATGGCAGGCGCCGCGCCTGCGGCTGAGCCAGCGTCGCGACCAACGGCCAGCGCGCGGAAGACAATCAGGCAACTGCTGACGACCATCAGGAGTGCCGCGATTGCCGGATTCAATTTGCCGGTACAGGCCAGTCCCAATCCCGCGCCGTTGTAAACAAAGGCCCAAAACAGATTGCCGCGGATGGTGCGAACGGCCCGCGGTGAAAACTCAATCGCCCAAATCAGACGCGTCGGGTCGTCTCCCAGGAGGCAGACCGCCGCCGAGTCGCGAGAAACGTCCGTGCCGCATCCCAATGCGATCCCGACGTCGCTGGCGGCCAGGGCGGGAGCGTCGTTCACGCCGTCTCCCACCATCGCCACGGCGAGGCCCCGGGCGCGGGCTGCGCGAACGAAAGCGACCTTGTCTTCCGGAAGCAAATCCGCATGGACCGGAACCCCTAGTTGCTCTGCGAGGCGGGCGCCACGCGCGGCGTTGTCTCCCGTCAGAATCGCGGTTTCCAATCCGTTGCTCCGGCACCAGGCGAGCAGGTCGGCAATTCCTGGGCGCAGTTCCTCGGAAAAGACAAACACTCCTCGAACCAAACCTTGCCAGCCAATCAGTGAGTACGAGTCCCCCCGTTCGCGCACTTGCCGCAGCGGGGTCTCCAGGTCGGACGGGAAACGAAAGCCGGACTCCTCTATCAGCCGGCGATTTCCCAAGGCGCACACATCGTCAGGGGAATCGGGTAAGGAGCCAATCACTCCGCGTCCGGGAATGGCATGCAGCTTACCGGGCGTGGAGCCGATCGGCACGCCACTTTTCGCCGCAAATCGCGCCACTGCCAAAGAGAATGGATGCAGCGCCCCAGCCGCGAGAGCGGCTCCCCGATCAAGCACCGTGCGGCGCGTGGTCTCCGCATTGCAGATCAACTGCGTCACTGCGGCGCGACCGGTGGAGAGAGTTCCCGTTTTGTCGAAGTAAACCGCGCGGACCGCTGCCAGCCGTTCCACCGCTTCGCCATCACGAAAGAGGACATGCCGGCGCGCGGCCAACCCCAATCCGGCCCAGAGGGCCAGAGGTGTCGCCAGCCCCAGGGCGCAGGGACAGGCGACCAGCACAACCGCGAGCGCCGTTAGCAGTCCTGAGTTCCATCCGTCGCGCCAGGCATGAAACGAGGCGGCAACCAGTGCGATGAGGGCCACCAGAGGAAAAACCCAGGCCGCCAGCCGGTCGGCGAGCCGCTGATAGTGACCGCGGGTTTCCCGCGCGTTGCGCACCAGGGCGATGAGTCGGGCGAGGGTTCCCTGTGCGGGGGTCGCCGTCGTCTCCATCCAGCAGGCCGCGTCGAGATTCAACGTCCCTCCGCAGAGGAGGTCTCCCGGCTGCTT
>JBJXGA010000530.1:0-19964 GCA_046152955.1 Planctomycetales bacterium
GAAGGCGCCCAGAACCCCGCCGCTCCCTCGCCCGATCTGCCGCCGGTCCCGGCGGCGAATCCATCGCCCGACCCACCCCTGGCCCCGCCGACCGCCGACGGAACCTCCGCTTATGTCTGAATCGCAGCGAAAAACCAGCAGGATCCTTGACGACATCGACAACGTGTTATAGTATTGTTATGTCAATGTCGATGATGAGTCAAGGGATGCCGAGCCAGATTGTGAACGCAAACCGACGGATTAGGGTATGCCCGGCTGCCCTGGGAGACTTGAAAATGTTTCTTCCTCGCCGTGAATCGAGGCTGATTGTGCTTCGGCACGCTGGGAAACTGGAACACTGGCGATATGGAAACAGTCGCGCACTTGACGTGGACGTGGTGCCCGTTGCGGATTCGGGAATCCACGAACTTTGCATCTCGGATGGCTTCGGACTCGGTTGTGGCGTTCGACTGGCGTTTTTTGAAGATACGTCTGCCGAACCCGACGGCCGCGTGTGGGGGCTCGGGTTTCGTCGCGACGACGAGAAATTAACGGCGAAGCTGATGGACACTCTGAACCAACGTCTGGAAAACATTGAGGAACTGAACCGATGATGCGGTGGAGTCGCTGACGTGCCGCACAAGAGCGAGAAATCATGAGCAATATGCCCGAAACGATTGATTCACGCCAGATGGCGCCTCTGTTCCGGCGGTTGCGTGAAACGGTGTTGCGCATGCTGGAAGTTGTTGAGGGTGCAGATTCAACGCCAGAGGAGAAACAACGTGCCTGCAACACAATCCGAGATGCAATCGAATTACAGGTTGACCCCAATCGGTACGGTATGAGCGTTGCGGAGTGTGAACTCAACGCGGCCGCACGTCATGCAACGGTCGATCGTCTTGTTGCCGATCTTGATTCACAAGAAGCTGTCTTCGCGGAGAAGTTGCGGCAATTGATGAAGGCGAAGTTGATGACTCAGGCAGAACTGGCATCACGTGTCGGTTGCACACAACCCGCGATTTCGCAAATGCTGAAGCGGGAGTGTCGGCCACAGAAACGGACGATCCTTGCCCTTGCCTCGGCACTCGGTGTCGATCCCCGCGATTTGTGGCCGGAGCTGGAAGTCGCCGAGATGTTGGACACGATTGCCGCCGTGCAAGACGATCAGGATCTGTCTGAGGCTGAAGCCGCAGCAATTGGACAAGCGTTGAAGAGGCCGGTAGCCGAAGCTCCAGCTGCTCCACTGCCCAAGCGAAAACGCTAGTCGGCAAGGATCCGCGTCGTGACCGATAAACCGAATCCGTTCCAGCTTTACGCCGATGAACTGACGGAAGAGGATCGTCCCGAGTTGGTTAATGTTGACTGCGGGGAAGAATCGTGGGCACAAGCGGCAACTCTATGGCTCGATTCCGACGTCTGGCAGTCGATGGCGAAACACAAAACGCGCGTTTGGCTCTACAGAAACGATGCGGGGGTGATCGTCGGATTTGGATCTCTTGGAACAACGCGACGCCGTTGGCCACCGCCTGATGGAGGCTATTCCAACCTTCTCATTATTCCGATGCTCGGAATCGATCGGCGTTTCCGGGGTCAACCGCCGGATCCGTATCCGCGTTATTCGCATCAGATTTTAGGCCATCTTCGCTATGAGGCAATTCATTTTTGGGAAGCCCACCGGCAGTCCGGTCGCTCGACGTTGCCCCTGCTGTCGCTGTACGTCCACAGAGAGAACTACCGGGCAATTCGGCTGTACGAGAGGTTCGGTTTTGCCGTTGAGCCTGCAGGGCGCCGCGGCGAATTCCTATTGATGCTTCAGCGTCTGTAGTACGCAGATTCCGGCCGTGGTTGTCCGGTGTTGGTTGCGCGCAACATGTCTAAGATGAAGTCGCGAATTTTGTCACTGGGCGCCACAAAACCGGCCAGTGGATGGTGTGAATGGGGCTGGGAACGAGGTTCGGGGGATGAAAGAACCTCCACGGTTGTCAAGGGGCGCCTCTGGACCGATTTTACTTCACCTTCGCACGCTTGTACGTTTGAGGCTTCACCTCCGGATGCCCGGAATTGGGTTGGTCGGTCTGTGGACCCCGCTGCCGGTGACTCTTTCCGGTCATCTGCACATCCTCCGAGTTTTGCAGCAGGCGATCCGGGGTCGCCGTTGCCGCGGGAACGCCAAGGTCTGAATCACGAACGCTCGAGAACCACGAAAATCAGCCGCTGGCCGAATTCGAGCCTCATTACCCCTCGACGAATCAGGAGTTGGGGAGTAACCTGATGACTCGAAAGGATCGGCGCTGAACGCTCGTCCGTTCAACCGGATGTGGACCAGGAATGAGATGCTTTGCGGTTGCTTGGATTCTGATGTTCGCTCAGCCGGCGATCGCCTGTCCGATCTGCATGCCGCTTCCGCGGCAGACAGTTGCTGACCGGCTGATTGCCGCGGAGGTGGTTGCCTTCGGGAGGCTGGACCCCGAGCAGCCCTTCTCGTTCGCCGCGGTGAAGATTCTTAAGGGAGAACTCGCGGTTTCCCAGGTGGAGCTGTTTGCCGACAGCGCGACGCGACGGCAATTGGCGGCCGACGAGAGCCGCCGGGTGCTGTTGGTGAAATCGCCTGAGGGCTGGGAGAATCTGGGAGTTGCGGATGGGGAATACCAGACCATCGTCGAGCGGATTCTGACGTTTGCTCCGGAATGGGGTGGGGCCAAAGGGGGACAGAAGCGGCTGGAGTATTTCCTTTCGCTGTGGAATCACGAGAACCGGATGATTTTCGAAATGGCCTATCTGGAACTCGGGAAAGCACCCTATTCCTCGATCCGCGAATTCGGGTCCAGAATCCCTGTCGAGGAGCTGCAGCCGATTCTGACGCAGCGCGGCTATCTCGAATGGCGTTCGCTGGCGATCCTGATGCTGGCTCAACGAGACGAGGAATCGACCCGGCGACTGATCACCAGCGCCTTTGAGAATTGTGCGCGGTTTTCTCAGACGATGCACCTTTCCGCCTGGGCGACCGCCTACGTGGAACTCTATCAGTCCGAGGGAGTCGAGGCGATCGAGCGGTTGTATCTCAAAAACCGTGCGCGATCCCCGGAGGAGATTCGTGGCGTTCTGACGGCGCTCTCGGTGCAGGGTCGGCAAAACGACGCCGCGCTCAGAGCGCGGATCGTGGCCAGCTACGGCAGCGTTTTCAGCGTCCATCCGCAAGCAACGGATTCGATCGTTCGCGATCTGTCCGATTGGCAGGAATACCGCTACGCCACTGAGGTCAGAGGGGTGCTTTCAACTCCCGACCTGAAGTTTCCACGGGACGGGCTCGCATTTCT
This sequence comes from Planctomycetales bacterium, assembly GCA_046152955.1. GTDB lineage: Bacteria > Planctomycetota > Planctomycetia > Planctomycetales > Planctomycetaceae > SIAF01. The sequence goes on from JBJXGA010000530.1 coordinate 3,297, forward strand.
CCAGGACTACGCGCTGAAGTCCGACGATTGAACTTTTAGCATCACCATTTCCATTCTTCTCCGATCGGAGCCGCCATGAGGCGTCATTCATTTCTTCAGGTGTTTCTGGTTTTGATCAGCGGCTCATTCTTTTCCGGTTCGCTCCATGCACAGGACCAGATCCCGTCGAAAGCGGGGATAATGCAAAGGCTCGCCCGCCCGCATTTTTCCCCTTATGCCGGCCACAGCTACCCCACCAAGGTTCTGTGGGGAGATACCCACCTGCATACGGCGATCTCGGTCGATGCCGGAACGATGTGCCGGCTCGGACAGGAAGACGCCTTTCGGTTCGCTCGCGGTGAAGAGGTGACGACGACCGGCGGACTGCGCGCCAAACTGTCGCGGCCTTTGGATTTCATCGTCGTCGCGGACCATGCGGAGATGTATGGGCTGATGCCTCAGCTTTTGAGTGGCGACCCGGACATTCTGGCGACCGAGCCGGGACGGCGCTGGTACGACATGATCCAGACGGGGAACAAAGATACGATTTTTGCGGCCGCGATGGAAATCGTCACCTCGCTCCAGAAGCCCGACCCGCCGTTTCGAAGCGACAAGGTCGTCCGCGCGGCCTGGCAGACCTACACGGCCCTGGCCGACCGGTACAACGAACCGGGGCGGTTCACGGCACTGATCGGGTATGAATACACGACGCGGGGGGGCTTCAACCTGCACCGCAACGTCATCTTCCGAGGAGATGCGAGCGTCGCCAACCGGACGCTCCCCTTCTCGCAGTTCGACAGCCAGAATCCCGAAGACCTGTGGAAAGCGCTGGTGAAATTTCAGGAGGAGACCGGGGCGGAAGTGCTCACGATTCCGCACAATGGCAACCTCAGCAACGGACGGATGTTTTCCGTCCTGACCAACGACGGCAACCCGCTGACGCGGGAGATCGCCGAACTGCGGGCCAGGATGGAGCCCTTGATCGAGGTCACGCAAATCAAGGGGGATGGGGAAGCGCATCCGTTTCTCTCCTCGAACGACGAATTTGCCGACTACGAAACGTGGGACCGGGCCAATCTGGACGGTACCGAACTCAAGAAAAAGGAGATGTTGCAGTACGAATACGCCCGCTCGGCGCTCAGGATCGGATTGCAACTGGAACAGGAATTGGGGATCAACCCCTTCAAGTTCGGGATGGTCGGGAGCACCGACGCCCACACGGCGATCTCCTCGATCGAGGAAGACAATTTCTTCGGGAAACATTCCGGGGTCGAACCGGAACCGAATCGCTGGAAGGACGTGGTGATCTCTTCGTCGCTGGATCCAAACCTCACGGTTTTCGGCTGGCAACAGGCCGCGTCAGGTTACGCGGCGGTCTGGGCGACCGACAACACGCGCGAGGCGATTTTCGACGCGATGAAACGAAAGGAAACATACGCCACGACCGGCTCGCGGATGATGGTCCGGTTTTTCGGCGGGTGGAACTTTGTGCCCGAAGACGCCGACTCGCGCCGTCCGGGGATGCTCGGTTATGAAAAAGGGGTGCCGATGGGGGGCGATCTGAAAACTGCTCCGAAAGGGAAGTCCCCCACGTTTCTGGCCGCAGTGCTCAAGGATCCGTTTGGCGGCAATCTGGACCGCCTGCAGATCATCAAAGGGTGGCTGAAGGCCGACGGCTCCACGGCAGAGAAAATCTACGATCTCGCGGTTTCCGACGGTCGTCGGATTGGCGCCGATGGACGGTGCAAGGAGAAGATTGGAAGCACGGTCGACGTCAAAAACGCAACCTGGAAGAACACGATTGGCGCGCCGGAATTGATCGCCGTGTGGAAGGATCCCGAGTTCGATCCCAAACAGCGCGCCTTCTATTACGTCCGAGTGATCGAGATCCCCACGCCGCGCTGGACGGCCTACGAGGCAAAACGGTTCGGGGTCGAGATGCCCAAGGAAGTTCCGATGACGACGCAGGAACGGGCCTACACATCGCCGATCTGGTACACTCCGTAATGACAAACTTCTAGCTCGTCGATACTGTACATTTGTAACGATTCATGCGACATCCAATCGCGAGACGAGCTCTATGTCGAAACACCAGACCCCCACACGGTGCGAGTTCTTGGCTGGCTCGGCAGCCTGTGATGAAGGTACGGAAGTGGTCGAGTAAACCATGCCGGAGATTTCCAGATTCCTCGGGATCGTCGTGCGAATGCACTACCGTGACCATGCGCCGCCACATTTTCATGCAGAATACGGCGAACACGAAGTCACTGTGGAGATTTCCACCGGATTGGTGACTGGGCGGTTTCCTCGACGTGCGCTGAGCGCGGTCCTGGACTGGTACGTCATCCATCAGGCGGACCTGTTGGAAAACTGGGAACGTGCGAGGCAAGAAGTTCCACTTCAGCCGATCGAGCCATTGGAGTGACATGATGCTGCACATACAGGAAGCCGAGTATATGGGTGACTTTCGCGTACGCCTGGAATTCAGCGATGGGTTCGTTGGGATTGCGGACCTATCCGGTCGACTTACAGGCTCCATTTTCCAACCGCTGAATGACCTGTGTCAGTTTCGCCAGTTCACATTGACCGGACACACGCTGTGCTGGCCAAACGGTGCCGATCTAGCCCCCGAGTACCTCCGACAACTTGCGATTGACGAAGTTGCCGAGCAAGCTGGTCAACCGAAGCCGCCGATCACGGCGGATTTGTTGTCATGACAAAACCATTTGGTTGCGAAGTTTCGCCAATGAGACGATACTTCAACGTGTGCGTCGACCGCACTTGAGTTGCCTGAAGCGTCTCACCCGTCCCCTCGTCAATTGGAACACGACCGACAGCGCGGGGGGAGCGGACCGGACAAATGGACCGTCAACGCCCGTTTGGAGGGTGTTTTTTTCTTCTTTCAGCGCCGACGCAATGATTCGAATCTCCGTTACCCTTCAAATTGAATTGCCATGACCCAATCGCGACTTCGAGCACTTTGTCTGCTCCTTTTTCTGCTGAATGTAACTCCAACTCATGGCCAGGACACTGGAACCCCCACGGTAGAAAACCTCGGTGCGGTTTCGCGCAAGCGGCCATACTCTCCGTATGCCGGTGGTGCGGTCCCAACCAGGGTCTTCTGGGGGGATACGCACCTGCATACGTCGTTTTCAGTCGATGCGGGGGCGTTCGGGAACCGTCTGGGACTCGAAGAGGCGTACCGATTCGCGCGGGGTGAAGAAGTGCGGTCGACATCCGCTGGTCCGGTCCGGCTGGCCCGCCCGCTCGATTTTCTGGTGATTGCCGACCATTCGGACAATATGGGATTTTTCCCCGATTTGATTGGGGGTGATCCGGCGCTCCTCAAGGATCCGAAAGGCCGCGAATGGCACGATCGCATCCAGGCGGGTGACGGAGTGGGGGTGGCTCTGGAGCTGATCGACCTGTTCTCGCGGGGCAAACTGCCGGAGAGTCTCGTGTATTACCCCGATACGAAGATGTACCGGTCGGCGTGGCACAAGACGATCGAGGCGGCGGAAAAGTATTACGAACCGGGACGTTTCACCGCCTTCATCGGATACGAGTGGACGTCGCAGGTGCCGCCGGGGCAAAACCTGCACCGCGTGGTCATCTATCGCGACGGCGCCGAAAAGGCCCGCCAGACTGTTCCCGCCACGACCTATCCGCCGCAGGGGAGCAGCGATCCGGAGTTCCTCTGGAAGCTGTTGCAGCAGTACGAAGACAAGACGGGCGGCGACGTGCTGGCCATCCCCCACAACGGCAACCTCTCGAATGGGTTGATGTTCCCTGTCGTTAATCACGTTGACAAGAAACCTCTCACGAAGCAGTACGCGATGACCCGCGCGAAGTGGGAACCCCTGGTTGAAGCGACGCAGATGAAAGGCGACGGCGAGACGCACCCGTTTCTCTCTCCCAATGATGAGTTCGCCGACTTCGGCACCTGGGACAAGGGGAATCTCAATCTCAGTGAAACGAAGACGAAGGACATGCTGCAGTACGAATACGTTCGCAGCGCGCTCAAGACGGGGCTCAAGCTGGAGCAGGAACTCGGCGTCAATCCCTACAAGTTTGGTCTGATCGGTTCGACCGACAGTCATACGTCCCTCTCGACGGCCGATGAAGACAATTATTTCGGAAAGCACACCGGTTCCGAGCCGAGTCCCGAGCGCTACAAACACCCCTTCATGAAAAGCGGCGACGTCGAGTTCCTGGGGTGGGAGACTCTCGCCTCGGGTTACGCCGGCGTCTGGGCCACGGAAAACACCCGCGAAGCGCTGTTTGACGCGATGGAACGCAAAGAGGTTTACGCCACGACCGGTCCGCGAATGACGGTCCGCTTTTTCGGCGGGTGGGAGTTCCAGGCGGCCGATGCGAACACCCGGCAGCCAGCGGCAGCCGGCTACCAGAAGGGGGTCCCCATGGGGGGCGACCTCTCCAAGGCTCCCAAAGGAAAGTCGCCGACGTTTCTGGTCGCGGCACTCAAGGACCCGTTGGGCGCGAATCTCGATCGGTTGCAGGTCATCAAAGGTTGGATCGACAAGAATGGTCAGCCTCAGGAAAAACTCTATGATGTCGCGGTGTCCGATGGCCGCAAAATTGGCAGCGATGGGCGCTGCAAGACTTCGGTTGGCAATACCGTCGACGTGAAAAACGCCACCTGGAGCAATTCCATCGGCGACGGCGAATTGATCACGGTCTGGAAAGACCCGGACTTCGATCCCGCGCTGCGGGCGTTCTACTACCTGCGCGTCCTCGAGATCCCCACGCCGCGCTGGACGGCTTATGACGCAAAGTACTTCGGCCTGACTTTGCCCCCGGAGGTTCCCGTGACCCAGCAGGAGCGGGCGTACACCTCTCCGATCTGGTACACCCCCTGACCAGGGCGCAGCCTGGGCTCGGAACGGTTGCTTTTCGCTTGATGGCAGAGGTGGCACTGATTGACCGCAATGATCAAGTCGGTTGTACGCGAGCCGCTGTTTCAATTCCTGGTTCTCGGCGGGGCGCTGTTTGGCGTCTGGTTGATCCGCAAACCCCAATCGACTCCGACTGAGCCGTCCCGCCCGCAGATCCTGATTACCGAGTCGCGCATCGACAGCCTGATCGACCAGTTTGCGAAGACTCGTCAAAGGCCCCCGACCCCCCAGGAGCTGCGCGGCCTGGTCGACGACTTCCTCCAAGAAGAGATGTTCTATCGCGAAGCGCTGGCCATGGGACTCGACAAGGACGATTCGATCGTCCGTCGCCGATTGCGACAAAAAATGGAACTCCTGGTCGAAGACCTGATCAGCGCCGCACAACCGACCGAACAGCAATTGGCTCAATTCCTGGAGGATCACGCCGACCAGTTCCGGGTCGATCAGAGGGTGGCGCTGCGGCAGGTCTTCCTGAATCCCGAAAAGCATCCCGACGGTTTGGAACAGGCGATTGCCGAATTGAAGGGGAGTCTGGATGCACACTCCAACCCGGAAGAACATGGCGATCCGTTCCTGCTGCCGGCACTGTTTGAGCTAACGTCGGTACGGCAATTGACGCAGATGTTTGGCGGGGAATTCGGCCAGGCGGTCTTCGCGTTGAAAGCCGGAGAATGGCTGGGGCCGATTTCTTCAGCCTACGGGGAACATCTGGTGTTTGTGGACGCCAAGGACGAAGGGCGGCTCCCGGCATTGGATGAAATCCGGCCAGCGGTCGAACTGGAATGGTTTGCGCGACGCCGGGCCGATGCCAAACGGGACTTCTACGAAAAATTGCGAGCCCGTTACGAAATCACGATCGAAACGCGTGACGAGCCTGCGCGCGGGAAGGAATTGCCGCCGTGAACCGCGCAATCGTTCCTGCCCTGATTGTCGCGCTGGCGACCGCACAATGGGCCGAGGCGCACGAGACTCGTTCCGCCTATCTGGAAATCACCCAGACCGGAGACGAAACCTACGACATATTTTGGCGCGTCCCGGCGATGGGCGAACTGCGACTGGGAATCTACGTCCATTTGCCGGAAGGGTGCCAGGCCACTTCCGCCATGCGGGGGGGAATTGTCGATTCGGTTTCGCTGGAACGCTGGACCGCTCATTGTCCGGGAGGGTTGACGGACAAAACGATCTCGATCGACGGGCTGTCGTCGACGATGATCGACGTTTTGGCGCGCGTGGTCCGCCTGGATGGGAAAGTCCAGACGGCCCGCTTGTCTCCCAGCGCTGCGACCTTCGTCGTCGCCGCGTCTCCCAACCGCTGGCAGGTGGCGCTGTCGTTCCTGCAACTGGGGATTGAACATATCCTGCTGGGAGTCGATCACTTGTTGTTCGTGCTGGGGCTGCTATTGATCGTCGCTGGCCCCCTGCGACTGGTCAAGACGATTACCGCCTTCACCGTCGCGCACAGCCTGACGCTGGCACTGGCGACGCTCGGGTATGTACACATTCCCGCACCGCCGCTCAACGCGGCCATCGCGCTGTCGATCCTGTTCCTCGGACCGGAAGTCATTCGGGTCTGGCGCGGAGAATCGAGCTTCACGATTCGTCATCCCTGGATCGTCGCCTTTCTGTTTGGTCTCTTGCACGGCTTCGGATTCGCCAGCGGACTGTCGGAATTGGGGATTTCCGGATCGGAACTGGTGTTTTCTCTTTTGATGTTTAACCTGGGGGTCGAAATCGGACAGCTCGGTTTCGTGTCGATCGTCCTGACTCTGCTCCGTTCGTTTCAGATCCTGGAAATCCACTGGCCGCAATGGGTCCGGTCTCTTCCCGGCTATGGCGTGGGAACCCTGGGCGCATTCTGGACGCTGCAGCGGGTCGCCATCCTGATGGGGATCGCCTCATGAACAGCCTCCGGCGATTCCAGATTGTGTTGTCGGCAGCGCTGCTGCTGACGATTCTGTCCCATCGCGTATCAGCCCATGAGGGGGATCCGATGGGAGGGTTCCTCAGCGGATTCACGCATCCCATATTCGGCCTGGATCACGTCCTGGCGATGGTCGCCGTTGGACTGTGGGGCGCGCAGCTCGGCGTTCCAGCCGTATGGCTGCTGCCGGTCGCGTTTCCGCTGGTGATGGCGATCGGCGGTTTTCTGGGGCTGATCGGGGTGCCGATCCCCGGCGTGGAAATTGGTGTTGCCGCCTCGGCGGTGGTGCTGGGAGCAATGGTCTTCCGGCAGGCCAGGCCAAAGCTTCCAGTCGCTCTGCTGTTGGTGGCGCTGTTCGCAATCTTTCACGGCTACGCCCACGGGACGGAACTCCCGGCAGGAGAGAGTGGCCTTCTGTACTCGATTGGATTCGTCGTCGGCACAGGGTTGCTGCACGGTTGCGGGATCTTGCTGGGTGCGATCCACCGCTGGAATTGGGGAAAGAGATGCATTCAGGGGGCGGGGCTGCTGATCGCGGCCGGCGGCTGCTACTTCCTGTTCGAGGCCCTCACATGAAACCGACGCTCTCGCGGATATGTCTGTGCGGAAGTCTCCTGCTGCTGGTTCCGCGCGCGGCCTGCGCCCACCTGGTCGATACTCGCTGTGGTCCGTTTTACGATGGCTTCTGTCATTCCTTTGTGACCCCCACCGACCTGATGATCGTGCTGGCGCTGGCGCTGCTGGCCGGCTTCGGGGGACCAGCGGCCGGACGCAGAGCCCTGTGGTCATTCTTCCTGAGTTGGACGGTCGGCGCAGTGATCGGTTCGATCGGCCTGGATCGTACCTTCGCGCTGCCGGTGCTTCTCCTGGCCGGGGGGAGTCTGGTCGTTTCACTGCTGGTCGCGGCCAATGTGTCTTGCCCGATGCTGCTGCTGGGTTTTCTGGGACTGGTCATTGGTTGTGGATTGGGTCTCTCCAACGGCGCCGAGTTCAGCTCACTTAAAGACGGTGGGCTGGCGCTGGTCGGAAACGGAACCTGTGTGTTGGTTTTAGCAACCTGGGTCACGGCTCTGGCGGTCAAAAGCGATCAGGGCTGGAAGCGGATCGTCCTCCGCGTGGCGGGGAGCTGGATCGCCGCGGCCAGCCTGCTGATGATCGGCTGGGAACTGCGAAAATAAGTTGTCGGCGACAGGGCTGAATTGTCGAACGGCTGAAGGAAGGAAAGGCCCCTCTACTTCAATTCTTCCAAGCCGCGCATTCATCGCATTTTACCAAATAGGCACATTCGCCCTCTGGTCATGTCGATTGTTCCCGATGTGCGGGATTTGCCTTCTATGAGGTCTCCAGCGAACCGATCCTATACGAACAATGCGCAGGATCCGGTCGCTGACCGTCCGCTTGGGTGCTCCCCACACCGGTAATTCGACTGGCAAATTTTCAGGATCGCACTCGTGGTCATTTTCGCTCGGAAGTCGCTCGTGTTGCTGCCGTTGCTGATCGCGGCAGCGGTCTCTTCGACGACCTGGGGGCAAGACGCAGCAGACAACCCCGCAACGGAGCTCTTCGAGGGACTCAACCCCGTCGGTGAGATCAATCCGGAATCGCCGACTGACGCGGAGAGCGCCATTTCAGACGCCGCTGTCGATGCCTCGGTCGACTCCCCGGTCGATTCCCTGTTTGATTCCTCAGGCGACTACATCGCCACAGTTGGGACGCCTGGTGGATTGACACAGAATCAGGGCGCCCTCGCGCCGGTTCCTCTGCAAGACGGGGATCAGAGGATCTTCAAGCGGCGGCGGCTGACCGGAGACTGGTGGGGTCGCAGAACTGCGTTGCAGAAGAACGGAATCCGGTATCGCGGCCGGGTCACGCAGTACTTCTTCGGGGTCGGGGGGGGGATCCAGCCGCCAGTGCCGCCGCTGTTTTCCGGATTGGGCATCGCGGGGGGGGACACGTTCGAATACACGGGTAATTCCCGACACGATTTCCTGGTGGATCTGGACAAATTCGGGGGTCCGGACCATGGCAAGTTCATCGTGACGCTTGAGAACCTCTGGGGGCGATTCGGCAACGTCTCGTTCGAAACGGGCGCCGTGACGCCGGCGGTGTTCAATGCCGTGCAGCCCGTCGACTCCAGCGCGAGTGGCACGCTGTACGTCACGAAGATCGCGGACAACACGATCGTGGTCTACACCTGCGACAACGGCCCGCACTTCAACGAATGGCCCGATGGCGGGAACACCTGGTTCCGCAGCGAGAAAAACACGAATTGGGAGGGAGGCTACCGGGTGTCGGGACTCGTCCGCTGGCCGGGCAGGATCAAGGCCGGGACCGTCTCGAACGAGATCATGTCGCACCTCGATTGGGTTCCGACGCTGGTGGCTGCTGCCGGTGAACCCGACGTCAAGGAAAAACTGAAATCTGGCTACAAGGCCGGCGACAAAATGTTCAAGGCCCATCTGGATGGGTACAACTTCCTGCCTTACTTGCTGGGTGAAAGCGAGTCCAGCCCGCGCCAAGAGTTCTTCTACTTCAGCGACGATGGCCAACTGGTGGCCGTCCGCCGCGATCAATGGAAGATGGTCTTCGCCGAGCAGCGCGCCAGGCAACTTCAGGTGTGGAGTGAGCCGTTCGTCTCGTTGCGCGCTCCGAAGCTGTTCAATCTGCGCACGGATCCGTTTGAGCGTGCCGACACGGACTCAAACAACTACAACCGCTGGTTCATTCAGCGCGCGTACCTGGCGGTGCCCGCCCAGGTGATTGTCGGGAACTTTCTCAAGACCTTTGCGGAGTTTCCGATGCGTCAGAAGCCCGCCAAGTTCAACCTGGATGATGTGATGAAGCTGATGACAGAGCAGGCACAGTGACTGTGCTGCGCTTTCTGTCAACGAAGCCATCATGATGTTTCTGACGGGTCAGGCGCTGGCCCGTGAGATCGTCGGCTGCCCGTCTTCCTCGGCCCCATTTTTCCGCGAACCTTCTGCCGCCAGGGTGCGTCATCATGACACTGGCGCAGGCCAAACTTGGCGCTGCGGGTTGGTGGCGGGGAAGAATCACGAGCAGTGGTCTGGTGGATCATGATGGTTTCACGATTGATGCCCAGAGTGAAACAAAACGGCCGACGAACGGTTGCCCAGGGGGCGATTCTGTTCGGAGCGCCGAGCATTCCTCCCGAGTCGCGGCAGCCCCCCGCTGCCACTCCGGAAAGCCACGGTTGGCGTCGCGGTGAACCGCCGCACCCCCGGCACAGGTGACACTCGGCCTTGAGCCTCCGCGAGAAGTCTCAAGCGAACGAGTGTCGTCAACGGCCCGTTCGACTTCTGGTGAGGTTGCCAGCCTTTCAAGCTGGACAGGTTGGGTTCGAATCCCACACGGGTCAATCGATCGTTCGGGGTGAAGGGCACCGGTCGCCCGCGTGTCTTGGGCACACGAGACAGTCAGTTCGATTCTGACCTCCCCGATTCCGCCTGGTGGTGTAACGGCAGCACGTCGCTCTGATATGGCGCAAGCGGTGGTTCGACTCCACTCCAGGCGATGGCACGGTGTTCGTGGTGTAGTGGTTTCTGCACGTCGGCCTGTGAAGCCGAAGGCATCGGTTCGATCCCGTTCGAACACCCTGATGCGCTGCATGAATGAGAATGGCCGATGCGGTCTTGCACCTGGTCGGCGACACACGGGCGAGCTCCTGGGAGAGCAGGCGGTCTCCAAAGCCGCCGGATGGGGTTCGAATCCTCACGCTCGTGCTGATGGGCGAATCGACTGGCAACTCGTAATCGTCAAGGGAAATTGATCGACCGGGAAGTTCGATCGGCCTCTGAATTGCCTATCCGAAACTTCCGGCGCACGATCGCTTTGCGAATGTTTTCCAGAAGGATCATCCCTATGAAGAACGGCAGGACAAAGAGCCACACCCAACCCGCAAGGGGCGCCGTCTCGAACAGCCTGTTCCCCCAGGGGGTGTAGACGATGAGCAGAAGGAGGGTGATTTCAAAGGCGATTCCCGATAGGATCAACCGATTGCTGAGAAGCCCCAGGGTTCTGGCCGACAGTTGCTCGCTCCGGCAAAGGAACACATTGGCCACCTGCATCAGGACGATGGCCGCAAGGCAGGCGGTCGTTGCCTGCTGGTAGACGCCGAACAGCGGGTCATGGCGGCCGATCGGTTGACCAAATTGCCATCCCGCCGCGAAGAGGACGACAAAGAACGCCGCCAGGGCGGCTACCGCTTCGATCAGACCCAGGAACAGGTAGGCGCGCAGCAGTAACGGAACATCGAGAAGGCGCTCTGTGCGCAACCGGGGGGGGCGCTCCATCGAGCGGGAGTCGGGGGGCTCAGCTCCCAGCGCCAGCGCCGGCAGCATATCGGTTCCCAGATCGATCGCCAGGATCTGGATCACCGAAAGGGGCAGCGGAATCCGGAACAGGGCAAACGCCAGGTAGGGGACGATTTCGGGGACATTGGACGCCAGAATGTACGTCAGAAACTTGCGAATGTTGTCGAAGACCGCGCGTCCCTCCTCGACCGCGGCGACGATGCTGGCAAAGTTGTCATCAGTCAGGACCATATCGGCAGTCGCCCGCGCCACATCGGTGCCAGTCACCCCCATCGCAATGCCGATGTCCGCCTGTCGCAGCGCCGGCGCATCATTCACCCCGTCTCCCGTCACCGCCACGACTTCCCCTTTTTTCTGGAGTGCCTGGACGATGCGCATCTTCTGATCGGCTTCGATCCGGGCAAACACAATCTCCGGCGCGTCCAGCGCAAGCTGGAGCTGTGTATCCGACAGGTGGCGCATCGTGTCGCCCGTCATCACGACGGGGGAGTCCCCCTGGATGAGCGCGATTTGACGCGCGATCGCGACCGCCGTCTGCGGATGGTCGCCGGTGAGCATCACGACCCGGATACCAGCTTCCCGGCAGCGCCGAATGGCGTCGGGGACTTCCGGGCGCGGCGGGTCGTCGAGTCCCACAAACCCGAGAAACGTCAGTTCTTCTTCCAGTTGCTCAATGGGCAGGGGGCCATTCAATTCGCGGCTGGCAACAGCCAGAACGCGCATCCCGCCGTGAGCCAGGCGATCGTGAATGGCCATGAGCTCAGTACGCGACGCGGGAGTGAGCGGAGCGACCCCCTCGACGGCATGCATGGTGGAGCATAAGGGGAGCAGCGACTCCACGGCCCCTTTCGCATACAGCACCAGGCCTTGGTCCCTTTGGTACAGAGTCGACATCCTCCGCCGATCCGAATCGAACGGCACCTCGTTCACTCTCCGAGCATCCGGCGTTTCCACCCGCACCCGAAGTCCGAGTTCTGCCAGAGCCACCTCCGTGGGATCCCCGAGAAAGCGCTGCGTGTCGTGGTCCAGGGTTTCCCGGAGACTGTGGCACAGGTGGAGGGCCTCGAAAAATTGCTGGTGACGGTTCGCCAGCTCCGGAAACTGTTCGAACCGGCTTACGTCGTGCCATGCGCCCGCCAGAAAAATGCTGTGGACGCGCATCCGATTCTCGGTCAGAGTTCCGGTCTTGTCGGTGCAGATGACGGTCGCCGAACCAAGCGTTTCGACGGCCGGCAACCGCCGGATGAGCACATTGCGGCGCGCCATCCGCTGCGCCCCCATCGCCAGCGCCAGGGTGACCGTGGGGAGCAACCCCTCGGGCACATTGGCGACGATGATTCCGACTGCGAACAGAAAGTTCTGCGTGAAGGACAGCGGGATCGTCAGCCCAATCAGAAAGAAAACCAACCCCATCCCCGTCGCGACCAGGGCGACCAGCCGACTGACGAACGCGATCTCCTTCTGCAATGGGAATGACGTGTCTCCAGCCGTTTGCGCCAGGTGTGCCATGCGGCCGAATTCGGTGTGGCCGCCGGTGGCGTAGACCACGCCGCGACCGTCGCCGGAAACCAGCGTTGTTCCGGCCAGGAGGACGTTGCGGCTGGAAGGCAGGTGCTCTTCGCTACTGGGCTGGGCATCACGCCCCTGAGGGGCCGATTCTCCGGTCAGGGTGGCTGTGTTCACCCGCACTCCAAAGGCCTGCAACAGCCGACAATCGGCGGGAATCAGATCGCCCGCTTCGAGGCTGATCACATCTCCCGGAACGAGGTCCGCCGACGGGATCTGATGGAATGCTCCGTCACGGAGGACTTTGACCTGATGCGGCAGCAACTTTTCCAGCGCGGCGAGCGATTGTTCCGCCCGGTACACCTGCCCGAAGGAGAACAGGCCATTGACGACGATCACACCGATGATGGCCCCTCCCAGCGTCCCCATCCCCTGCCCGGGGTCGCGCCCTTCGGCCCAAAAGGCCAAACCCGCCGCCACCCAGAGGATCAGCGCGAAAAAATGCGTGAACTCCTTCAACAGTCTCCAGAGGACTGGCTCGCCAGTGGCGCGCTGCACCAGATTTGGACCGAACTCCTTCAGACGCCGTTGGGCTTCCGTTTCGGTCAGCCCCGCCGGTCCGCTTTGGAGGCTCAACAGTGCCTCGTCTGGAGTCAGCCGATGGATTCTCATGAGCGAACGGGATTGTATGGATGCCGTCAACAACCGTCGGTGGAAGTCCGGCCATCATGGAACGGGCTCAATCGAGGGTATTGAACGCCTCTTCGGCGGTGACGACCATGCGGGCGATGTCAACCATCTTGCGGTTCTTTTCGCTGGACAGTTTTTGCAGCCGGGTGAATGCGGTCTGTTCATCGCAGTTGGCTCGTTTCATCAGGATGCCTTTAGCGCGCTCGACGATCTTGCGGTCTTCCAGTGCTTGCCGCAGATCGTCCGCTTGTTGTTGCAGCGCCTGAAATTCCTGAAACCGACGCATCGCCAGCGCGATCGCCGGTTCCAGGTCATCTTTCCGGATCGGTTTCACAAGATACGCGAGCACATGATCCGCCAGCGCCCGCTCGATGAGCTCCGGATCGTGGTAGGCCGAGACCAGGATCACCGGGACCGGACTGTCCTGGCGGATCCGCTGCGCCGCTTCGATGCCGTCGAGGTCCGGCATCTTGATGTCGGTGACGACCAGGTCTGGATGCAGCTCTCGGCATTGTTCCACCAATTGCGCGCCGGTGCGGACGGCGGCCAGCACCTGATGTCCCAGCGCTTCCAGGCATTCTTGAAAGTGCTTGAGAACGTCGGGTTCGTCGTCGGCGACAATGATCCGCAGTGATCGGTTCATGATTTCTTCCTCGGTAAAGTGACCATGACTTCGGCTCCCGGTTCTGAGGGATTCCCCACCTCGACCGAGCCGCCGTGAACTTCGATGATTCGACGGACGATCGCCATCCCCAGGCCGGTCCCTTTGGTCTTGGTCGTGAAGAACGGCTCGAACAACCGCCGGCACTGTTCGGGGGTAAACCCCGGCCCGCTGTCGCGCAGCGAGATGCGGAGCGCTGCGCGGCCGTCGAGCTCGCCGTCGGAATACCGCGCGTGGATTTCCATCGGGTCGGCGCAGGCGGCAAACGAGTTTTCCAGAATATTGCGGAACACCTGTTGCAGGGCGAAGCGATTCACCTCGCAAATCAGGTTGGTCGCGGTTCCCTGTTCCTGCAATCGGACGTCTCGCGCCTCGTGGACCGCCAGAGTGTCATCCCAGGCGTCATGCAGAATCTCGCCAAGATGGCACGGATCGCGGCGGGAGGCGACGGGGGCCGCGTACTGGCGCACTTCTTCGTACAGGCGGTGGAGTTCATCCTGCGCGGCCTGCAGTCGGGCGATCAGTTCCAGCGCCTCAGCATTGTCGCCGACCCGAAACGACAGCATCTCCAGGCAGGACTGCATCCGCTGGAGGGCGTTGCGACTCTCGTGGGTCAAACCGGTCATCGCCTCGCCGATGGCGGCCAGACGCTCGGCCTGCAAGGCCCGTTCCTGCGCCGCCCGCAAATCTGAAATGTCACGGACCAGTCCGGTAAACGTTCGGTAACCGTCATCGATCACTTCACTGACCGCCAGCAACAGAGGAAAACAGGTTCCATCCTTGCGCCGGCCGACCACCTCGCGCCCCAGGCCGATGATCTTCTTCACCCCCGTCGCACGGTAACTCGCCAGATAGCCGTCGTGTTCCTCCCGGTAGGGCGAGGGCATCAACAGCTTGACGTTCTGGCCGAGCACTTCTTCGGGTCGAAAGCCAAACATCTCTTCGGCCGCCCGATTGAAGGATTGCACGATGCCCATTTCGTTGGTGGTGATAATCCCTTCGGCAGCAGTCTCGACGATGGCGCGGATGTGGACGTCGCTTTTTCGCCGCAACTCATCCGCCAGTTTTTCGGAAGTGACGTCCTCGAAAGCAACCAGGATCATCTCGTCGGGTTGCGCTTCGGACGGGAAAATGCGGCGGGCGTTCAACAGCAGTGAGCGCCGCCCCAATCCCGGAAAGTCGTGTTCCAACTCGAAGTCCTGGAATTCGCTCCCCTGGTCCCGAATGCCTTCCAGCATGGCGCGAATCGGTGGAATGTCCCACTGCCCATCCAGCAGGCTGAAGATCGAGCGTCCTGGCGCTTCGTCCGGCGAGCCGCCAAAGGTCTCGAAAAATGCCGGATTCGCCAATCGCACGCGGAATTGAGTATCCAGCACCAGCAGCGGCTCCCGCAATGTGCTCAGGATGTTGACCGCGTATGCTCGGTCCGCTTCGATCTCGCGCTCTTTCTGCCGCAAGGTCTCCGCGACGCCGGTCAGGGAGGCTGCCGTCGGATGCGAAGGGATATCTGGCCGCGGCTCGCCTTCAACCGCTTTCGGCGATTCGTTGCGACGTGGTTCGTCCGGGAGGTTGTCGGGCATCTTCGATCTGGATCTGCGTGGATCTTCGGCCTGGTCGCGGCGTGTCGCCGGATGGGCGGCCCCACAAATGGAAACAGCCCGCCGACCACATGCATCGGTCAGATGGGCTGTCGCAGCTCCGTCCTTGACGGCCGATCATAGGCCGTCCATGCCCTGAGTATACAGGGGACAGAAATCGACGAACAGAGACGCCAGGCGAAATCTGCCACCTGGGTGTGCCCGCGAATCCTGGCGGTAGCCACGTTCGCCAGAACGTGGGCAGAGCAGAGATCACCCACATTCTGGCGAATGTGGCTACGTCTGAAGGTCTGCCAGGGACTTGGGTCCCACCCTGCCGCCTGCCCCCCCCCCGCGGTCGGGGCAGTTTCAGACCGGTTTCGGATTGACGAAAATCCGGGCTTTTGGTACAGACTATGCTACGTTAAAGTCCCCGCACCATTCGATCGCAGGTTCCATGCGAGCGCGGGTCTGTCTCGGGCGTCAACTTCCAGCGAGGGAAGTCGGCGCCACAGTGTCCTATCGCCGTCCATGTCATTCGTGACGGGTTCACAGGATGTGAAGCCGGATGCATTACCGAGAACTACCAACCGCTGTCACCGTCGCCGCCCCGGCCAAGCTCAACCTGTTTCTCAAGGTGCTGGGGAAGCGCGAGGATGGTTATCACGAACTGGAGACGCTGATGGTCTCCGTCGGGTTGTACGACACGCTGCAGCTCAAGGCCGATCCTTCGGGAAAAATCGAATTGGCCTGCCACGATGCCGGAACGCTTCCGCCGGGGGCGCTCCCACGCGAACTTCCTCCCGCTGACGGCACCAACCTGGTGGTTCGAGCGGCGCAGCTCCTGCGGCAAGTCACCGGGACGCAGCAGGGGGCGCGGCTGGAGTTGATCAAACGCATTCCCATGGCGGCCGGTCTGGCCGGAGGGTCAAGCGACGCGGCGGCGGCGCTGATCGGACTCAACCGCCTATGGCGGCTGGACCTGACGGGGCGCGAGCTGCACGAGTTGGCCGCGCAACTGGGGAGCGACGTGCCGTTTTTCCTTTGCCCCACACCGGCGGCCATTTGCCGCGGTCGGGGAGAG
>JBJXGA010000531.1:0-4280 GCA_046152955.1 Planctomycetales bacterium
CGGAGAATCGGATCGCCTGGGGAAACTGCCAATCGGCCGGCAGCGGCACAAGGTCGGGCTGCTGCACATGCGCCAGGCACTGTTGCAACAGGTCGGCCACCTCGTCGGCCGACGCAAATCGATCGCCAGGGAGCTTGGCGTGCAGCCGACCGATGATCGCCGCGAGCCATTCCGGAATCTCCGGATTGAGTTCGCGAATCGGCCGCGGATGATCGTCAGTGATTCGCCGCAGAACGCCATACGGGCTCTCGGCCCGGAACGGCGAGCGGCCGGTACACAGCGCGTACAGCACGCTCCCCAGGCTGAACAGGTCGCTGCGGCGGTCGATCGCTTCTCCCCGCGCCTGCTCGGGAGACATGAATTGCGGCGTGCCGGCGATCACGCCGCTGCGCGTCAGGCTGGCGTCGTCGGCCGCGCGGGCCAGTCCGAAATCGGTGATCGTCAACCGCTCAACTCCATCCTCCAACAGGATATTCGCCGGTTTGATATCGCGATGGACCAGCCCCTGAGCATGGGCCGCCGCCAGGCCGGCGGCCACCTGCCGACCGATGCGCAGCACCTCCAGCGCCGACAGCGGCCCCTGGCTGTCGATCCGTCTTTGCAACGAGGAGCCGCGATCGTAGGGCATGACCAGGTACGGTAGACCATTCGCCTCGGAAACGGCATGGATGGCGATCACGTTTTCATGGACCACCGCTGCCGCGGCCCGCGCCTCGCGAGCGAAACGGGTCCGAGCCGCGGCGCTGGTCGCCAGGTGCGGCGCCAGGACTTTGATCGCCACGAACCGATTGAGCGCGACATCCAGCCCTTTGAGGACGATCCCCATGCCGCCGCAGCCGATGATCCCGGCGATCTCGTAGCCACCGAAGCGCCCCAGCATGCGCGGATCGTCAGTCGCCGTGAGGAATGATCGAATGTGCTCAGCCCGCGGAACATCCCCCTCGCCAAATCGTCCCGCGTCCCCAGCCTGGGACTGGTCCAAACCATCCTGGACGGGCAACTCGTCGATCGAGCTGAGCGACTGCCGGGCCGCGACCCATTCCGCCGGCGCGGCTGCCGATTCTTCCAATCTCGCGCAGCAGGCGGCACACCCCTCCAGATGCGATTCGAGAGCCACGCGCGCGGCGTCGTTCAACTGGCCGTCAAGCAACCGGTCCAGCGCCGTCGCGTCGCAGGTGGTGGAGTGTTCTGTCATGGCGATCGCCTGCGCTTCGTCCGAGTCTGTAGTTTGTCGTTTTTGCCTGGTAATCCAATTGCCGCTTTTCAATATGCCGCTTTTCAGTCGCCCCGCCATCTGGAGGTTTACCTGAAGGGCGCCGTTCCCGCGAGAAGCCCGTATTCACGCCTCACGCCATTCATCGACTTTCACTTTCAGCCGTCGCATCACCCGACTGCGGGCCGCATAGATCGCCCCGCGCGTGCAGCTCAACTCACGCGAGACTTCATCGATCTCACGTCCCTCGACGGTGGTTTGCCAGAAAGCGTCCCAGGTGGTTGGATGAAACTCCGAACGGATCTGCCGCGCCGCCCAGCGAAACACCTCCCGCCGATGCTCCATGCGAACCATGTCGGAGGTGGGACCGTCCGTGACCGGTCGCTCTTCGAGCCAGTCCTGCACGCCGCTGTCGCCGCTTCCCCGGTCGAGCGGACCGCGCGTCAGCGCATTGATCATCACGTTGGTCGCGACGCGCTGCAGCCAGGTTCGGAACCGCGCCCGCGCAGGATCGGACTGCCAGCGGCCAATAGCCCGCGCCACCGCCGCCAGCACCTGTTGCGCCAGATCTTCCGCATCCGCCGTCTGCCACCCGCGTCGCCGCGCCAGCCGCAACACCACCGGGCGGTAAATCTCGGTAAACTCCGACCAGGCGAGATCATCCTCCCGATCCTTCAGCCGCAAAAGCAGACTATCGCGGGTTTCCGGAGAAACGGTCATGAGTCACTCGCCCAGGTCGCCAACAGGAGTCCTCAAGGAATACACCCTATTTTGGAGAATACCTGACACGTCTGATTCAATTCTCGTCCGATTTCCTCCGGAAAGTCTGCTGGCCTCTGGAAATGGTTTGTACCAGGAGCTTGGGGGGATAGGCCACGTTGGAAAATGGAGAACCACTTGCCGGAGTCAGTTCCGGTACAACCATGACGCACCCCAGGTCTGGTGCGTGTTTTGCATGAAGAGCACGCAATCCAGCTCCAGGTGCAAGTCAAACGTTCGGGCGAGGTGGTCTAGCAGTGGAAATTCGTGGCGATACTCGTGGCAGAAATACATGTCCCAAGGCGGATAGTCGATCTTCTGGAACGACAGCATGTCGCGCTCGTAGCTATATCCACAGCTTCCATCGAGATCGAACACAAATTGCCGGGCGGCGTCCACGTCGCGAAAGATCGTGGAGGCCGGCCTGGACTTCTGGACCGACGCCATGTTCGCGGTGAACTGACCACGGCAGAGCGGATCGGCGGCCCGGCACTCCAGATTGTAGATCGATCCGTCGTCGACGCGCACGAACTCCGAGACTTTCTTTCGGAAATGCGAAAAACGTTTGCCGAAGAACCCCAGGAAGCGCGATGACGAATCTGACCGCAACGTGTAATAGGTGCGATAGTCGGCCCCCCGCTTTGGCACTCTGGTGCTGATCCGGCACAACATGTCATTGTTTCGAATCGGTGGAAGGGGCAGCCAGCCGAACCAACTGACCCAGAAGTCGCAGGCGCACATGCTGAGCATCCCGAGTCCGGTGCCTGGAATCTCGTCGAGTTCGATCGCGGCGGGCACGATTCGGCGAAGTTCGCCAAGCGGGACGCGGAAATTCACGGTGAAGCGTTTGTTCGTGAACGAACGAACGCTGACTGGCTGGTGATTGACGCGGCCCATTCGGTTGTGGAATTCACGGATGTCGCTGCTTGCTGCGGCTACCCTAACAGCGGTGCTCATGGGACTCTCCTGCAAACAGGGGATGAGTGAAAACGGCGGTCCTCAAAATGACCGCACCCGTCGATCACAATTAACGGGTTTCCGACGAAAGGCAACTCTCGGGCACCCAGTGAGGCGGACCACGAGCGTAGGGGAGGAAACGGTAAGGAAGAAAACGGGTTCAGCTCTCATTGATTACACCTGCCCGGGCCAGTGCTACCTTGTATTTCCACACCGACGACGACCTCGGGCTTATGACGCCGTCCGCAGACTCGGATGTGTGCGAGCCGGGTCACCGCCCTCCGCGCGATACGGCGCCGGTCCCGTCGCCCGATCTGCCGACTGCTCCGCCGGCGGCCCACCAGCCGTCGGCGGAACCACCGCTTATGTCCGAAGCACAGCGGCGGGGTCAGGTGGGTTTGCCGAACGTGTCTGCTTTACGGTAGAATGTGCGAGGCGAAAACGCCTGCCGAGAATTGAAAGGAGCACAATGCCAATGGAGGCCGTTCAGAGCGAATTGACACAATTTCGGACGTTTATCGATGCCCAAATCGGTTGCGGCCGGACCGATCTGACCCCCGAACAGACGTTGCAGCTATGGCGCGAATGTCGCACCGAACTTGGCGAAAGCGTCACTGCGGTACGTCGGGCGCTGTCGGAACTTGATTCAGGCCAGCCAGGACGACCATTGAGGGAATTCATTCAAGACTTTCGAGTCCGGAACCAGATTCCGGCTGACGAATGAAATATCGTGTGACGCTGCTGCCCGCCGCCGAAGAAGAATTTGCAGCCATCTACAAATGGCTCGCTGAGCGTTCTCCGACTGGCGCGGCGCGATGGTTCAATCGTTTTACCGACGCATTGCTCTCACTCGAATCGGAGCCCCTCCGTTGCGGACTGGCCCCTGAGGGAGAATTCGTCGAGCGTGAAATCCGTCAGATCCTGTTTCAAACGAAACGCGGACGGGCCTACCGAGCTCTGTTTGTCGTGATTAACGACAGTGTATTCGTTTTGCACATCCGGGGTTCAGGCCAACCCTTGATGGGCCCGGATGAACTTTAGCAAGTTGCCTCAGGTGCGCTGCACGGAGGAGGTCCGAGCACTGTTCTCTTTCCATCGTTCACTGGCAACTGCCGCACCGCGTCCGTCGACAATAGGATGTAGCTCACGTAATACGGCCCGAACTCTGCGTAGTTCGGCGACGCCTCGTCGAACAGCATCGTGTCGACGATCTCTTTGATGATACCTGCGCGGGCCGATGCCACCTTGCATTTCCATACCGACGACGTCCGCGGCCTGATGACGCTGTCCACAGAACGGGATGACTACGAGCCGCCTCGCACAGCCAGACGAATACCTTGCAGCGACGAAG
>JBJXGA010000539.1:0-8346 GCA_046152955.1 Planctomycetales bacterium
TCGCAGTGTCCCGGCCCGGCGACACGGATCATTTGCGTGCGGTTGTTGTCTCCGTAGCTGGTGAAGGCGGGAACCCACGTGAAGCCCGAGCGGGTCGAGAGGAGTCCCCGGCCAATCTGCAAGCGCTTGTAGCAGTTGACGGTGGGACTGGTCACCGCGCACAGCGCCCGTGCATGCTGCAGCACCCCCCCCAGAAAATGGTAGCAAAATTGCGACAGCCCCAGTCCCTGCCGGTCGGCCAGGTCCGTGAACTGGTTTTTTCCTGTCGCCGCGTCCGCGACATGAAAATGGACGTGCAGCCCGCTGCCGGTCCGATCCGAAAACGGCTTGGGCATATGCGTGGCAATCGCGCCATAGCGTTTGGCCACCTGTCCGGTCGCCATCTTGAAAAACGTCACCCGGTCGGCTGTCGTCAAGGCGTCGGCATAGGCGAAGTTGACTTCGTACTGCCCATTGGCGTCTTCGTGGTCGCACTGGTAGACCTTCCAGCCCAGGGTGTTGAGACCCGTCGTCAGCTCCTGCAGGAACTGCATGGCCGGCGCCATCGACCGAAAGTCGTAACACGGCTTGGCGAGCGAATCCGAACCATCCGGATTCCAGGGGCGAATCGTGCCATCGGTTTCCTTCGTCACCAGGAAGAACTCCGGTTCCATGCCGACGTTGAACACGTGTCCTTTGGCCGCCGCGTCGCGCAACACCCGCTGCAGGTTGGTTCGCGCGCAGCAGGGGTGGGGTTTTTCATCGACGTACAGGTCGGCGGCGAATCGCGCCGTGTTGGGCATCCAGGGGAGCCGGGTGTAGGTGTTGATGTCGATCCGGGCCATCAGATCGTGCGAGTGAGGCCCCTGTCCGACCCCCCACAACGCGCCCCCGGCAAATCCGGCTCCCACGTCAATCATGTCGTCGAAGCACTCCACCGGCACCATCTTGGCCTTAGCCGATCCATGGATGTCGACGAACTGGGCGACGATGAATTCGATTCCGTCCTCTTTCAGACGCTCACGAACTTGCTTGCGATCCGCCATGCGGTTTCCTTCGGGAGAATCAGGACTTGAATTTTAGCCGTCGCTGCCTGGAATCCAGTTGGTTCCCGCCAGGGGAACTTTGGCCATAGCGGCCGCCTCGATCGTCAGCGCCACCAGGTCTTCCCGTTCCAGATTGTGGACGTTGGATTTGCCGCACGCCCTGGCCAGCGTGGTCAATTCCATCGTCAATACCTGCAAATAGTTCTTCAGCCGGTGGGCGCCCCACTCCGGCAACATCCGCTGTTCCAACTCGGGCAATTGCGTCGTGATCCCCACGGGGCAGCGACCGGTATGGCAATGGTGGCAGTAACCGGGAGCGGTCGCCAGTCGGGCATAATCTTCCGTGGCGTCGATCGCCTGGTCCCCCATATGCCAGTGTGCCGAGTTGCAGCCCAGGGCCACCAGCACCCCCTGGCCAATCGCCACGGCATCGGCCCCCAGTGCCAGCGCCTTGGCCACGTCAGCGCCGGACCGAATCCCTCCCGATATGATGAGCTGCACCTCCCCCAGGACGTTCATCTCATCCAGCGCCTGCACTGCCAGCGGGAGCGCGGCCAGCGTCGGAATGCCGGCATGCTCGATGAAGGTCGGTTGCGTCGCCGCCGTTCCCCCCTGCATGCCGTCAATGACCACGACGTCGGCCCCCGCCTTGACCGCCAGCTTGACATCTTCCCGGACGCGGGTGGCCCCCATCTTGACGTACACCGGCACGCGCCAGTCGGTGATCTCGCGCAGCTCACGGATTTTGATCGTCAGGTCGTCCGGGCCGGTCCAGTCAGGATGCCGGCAGGCGGAACGCTGGTCGATCCCCGCCGGAAGAGTCCGCATCGACGCCACGCGGGGGCTGATCTTCTGCCCCAGCAGCATCCCCCCCCCGCCAGGTTTGGCCCCCTGTCCGATCACCAGTTCGATGGCGTCCGCTTTCCGCAAATCATCGGGATTGAAGCCGTACCGCGAAGGGAGACACTGATAGACGAGCGTCTTCGAACTTTGGCGCTCTTCGGGAGTCATGCCGCCGTCGCCGGTGGTGGTGGAAGTCCCCATTGCCGTCGCGGCGCGCCCCAGCGCTTCTTTTGTATTGGCCGACAGCGCTCCGAAACTCATGCCGGCCACCGTGATCGGAATCGCCAGTTCCACCGGCTGTTTCGCGTGCCGCGTGCCCAGCACAGTCTTGGTCAGGCATTTTTCGCGATACCCTTCCAGCGGATACCGCGAGGCCGAGGCGGTCAGGAAAACCAGGTCGTCGAACGAGGGGAGAACGCGCTTGGCCCCCAGGCCGCGAATCTCATACAGACCGTGTTCGGCGGCATGCTGAATATAGTCCAGCACCGGGCGACTGAAGGAGTAGCTCTCTTCCTTGCGCAGATGATCTGTCATCAGGTGTCTCGACCTCTCAATACTCTTGCCCCGCGTCAGCATGCCAATGGTACAGCGCGCGGGCCGAGGCGACGCGCTTGAATCCGGCGGTGTCTGGCGAAAGTCCGGCGCGCGTCAACAGCTCCCCGACGCGGTGATGATCGTCGGCCGCCATCGGTTCCTCCCGCGCATCGGCCCCCAGGCCGTGGAGTCTCCCTTTTACGTAAATCGTCGCTTCGTACAGCGAATCCCCCAGCCCGGCGCCGGCGTCGCCGCAGACCACCAGCGTCCCGGCCTGCGCCATAAAGGCCGACATGTGCCCGACGCTTCCTCCCACCACGATGTCGCAGCCCTTCATCGTGATGCCGCACCGGGACGAGGCGTCCTTTTCGATGACCACCAGTCCGCCATGTCCGGAAGCCCCCGCGCACTCCGAAGCGCACCCCGTCACGCGGACGCTCCCCGACATGATGTTCTCCGCCACGCTCCAGCCGACGTTGCCGTGGACCGTCACCTGCGCCTGTTGATTCATTCCCGCCAGAAAATACCCCCCGTCCCCCAGGACGTCGATCTCGACGGGAACCTGCATGCCCACGGCGATGCTGTGTTGACCGTTGGGGTTATGAATCCGCACCCGCGGGAGCGCGGCCCCCCGTGCCGGCGCCGCCAGATCATGCAGATACTGGTTGAGTTCGCGAACTGTCGCGGCCTCCAAATCCCAGTCGGCGGTCTCCCCGGACATCACACGCTCCATGAGTAAATGCGCTCCGGAGCAGGCTCGAAGACATGTGCCTGGCGGATTCCCGGCAAATGGGCCAGCGATCGGTATTCGGACGAAATGGCGACGTAATCGTCCGTCTCGGCGGCCACGGCCGGTTTGCAGGCGAACGGGTCGCGGACCAGCACCAGTCGCTCCGCCGTGCCGATCAACAGCGTGTAAAAACCGTCGAGTTCCGAAAACCCGCGCTCGATCGCCGTTTCCAGTGAATCCCCCTCGCGGGTCCGCCACTGAATGAAGCGGCAGGCCGCCTCGGTGTCGTTGTCGGTTTCGAACGCGATTCCCAGCCGTTCCAGGCGACGCCGAATGCTGTACGGATTCGACAGCGACCCATTGTGGACCAGGCAAAAATCGACTCCCGCGGTGAACGGGTGCGAGTGCGCCACGGAAACGGCCGATTCGGTCGCCATCCGGGTATGCCCCACGGCATGCGTCCCCCAGGCACTCCCCAGCGCGTACCGCGCGATCAACTCGCGCGGGTGCCCCACATCCTTATAAATGTCCATTGCCCGACCGACTCCCAGAACCAGCACGTCCGGCGCGCCGGCACGGATGCGTCCCGTCAATTCGGCCACGTCCATCGAAGTCTGCAAGGTGGCATGATGGCCGCGAGCCACCAATTCCGCCGTTCCCGAAAGCCCTGCGGTAGCGTCAGCCAGCAAGGATTCCCAATCGGCCAGTTGTGAATGCGCGGCGAACAGACTGACCCGGAATTCTCCCGGTCCCGACGTGTCTCCAAAGACCGCCAACCCGGCCGAATCGGCCCCCCGGTCTCCCATGCAATCCAGCATCGGAGACACCCACGCGCCAAGCTGGTCGCGCAGCGCGTTGTTTTTGATCAGCAAGCCGGCGATGCCGCACATGGAATAATTCTCGATCGTCGCGGCCAAGTCTGTCCGCGACGGATGAATCGCAACGGTTGGAACCGGTCCGAACCGGTCACTCAGGTGGGAACGCTGTTCAACTTCCGAGGGTCTACGTTACTCTATAGCCGATGTCAGGCCAAGTGTCCCGGAGCCAACTGTCCCGGAAACAAAAAACTTCGTCAACCAGCCCGATCCCGTCCCTGGCGAAGCCCCCGCAACGCTTCGGGCGCTCCATGCACTGGAATCCAGCAGAATCGTGTTACAGCGGAAAGATTTTCGAGATGCGAGAACCCCGTTCAAAGCAAAGGGAACAGGAGCACGCAGAGATCGCAGAGATGGACGCGGCTTGGGGCCGCATGGATTCCAATTCACGCCCCTCGCCCGCGATCAAGTCGGAATCGTTTGGCCAACCACGGTCGGATCTTCTCTGCGTCCTCTGCGCCCTTCTGTTCAAACTTCCCATTTTGGTTGCGGCCCTTGGACGCGCTGTGTTCCATCGCGCCCGGTTTTTGACTTATCCCAACCCCAGCCGCTCCCATAACGAACCGACGGGAGCCAATTCTCGCAGGAGCGACTACGCGTGAAAATCGTCAAAGTGGATATCATTCCCCTCGTCGGAGGGACGGTCGATGGCGGATGGCCGCAGGGACACGAGAAAAAGGAGAATCTGCACACGCTCGTCGAGGTTCTCACCGACGAAGGGCTGACTGGTGTCGGGGGGATCTATACCTCCGGGACGCTCGTCGAAGGGGCCATGGGGCTGCTCTGGCCGCTCCTCAAAGGTGAATCGGCCCTTGAACCGGAACGGGTCACCGAAAAACTCCGGCAATCGACATTCTGGCAGGGGCGCGGCGGCTCAGTCGAACATACGATCAGCGGGTTGGACATCGCCCTGTGGGACATTTTCGGCAAAGCCTGCCATCAGCCCGTATCGCGTCTACTGGGAGGCAACTATCGCGACCGGATCAAACCGTATGGATCGATCCTGTTCGACGAACCGGACGCGCTCCGCTGGAAGCTGGAAGAAGTCGTCCGTCGCGGGTTCAAGGCGATCAAAATGGGCTGGCGCCCCTTCGGCCGGCGCGACCGCAAATTCGATGAACTGCTGATCCGCACAGCCCGCGACACGGTGGGAGACCAGGTGGAATTGATGGTCGATGCCGGCGGGAGCGAGCAGTTCTGGCCGCACGGGGTCAACTGGGCCCGCTCCACGGCGCAGATGCTGGCCGATTACAACATCCGCTGGTTCGAGGAGGCGCTCCCCCCCGACGACATCGAAGGGTATATCGAACTGACGAAATCCTCCCCGGTCCCGATCGCCACGGGGGAAGTTCTGACCCGCCGTCAGTCGTTCATCCCCTGGATCGAGCGGCGAGCGGTGGACATCATCCAGCCGGACTGCACCAAAAACGGCGGATTGAGCGAGTCCCGCAAGATTGCCTGGTATGCCTTCGACCACAACGTGACGATGGTGGCACACGGCTGGAACACAGCCGTCGGCCTGGCCGCCGACCTGCAGCTCGCCGCCGCCATGCCGATCGCCCATTACGTCGAATACCTGACACCCTGCGACTACATCGAGAACATCACGAAAGAGCCCTTCGAGATCGACGCCGAGGGATTTTTGAAAATCCCCGATCGGCCGGGTTTGGGGATTGAGTTGGATCATGAAAAGTTGAAGAAGTACCGGTTGGCGTAGAGGTTCTGTTTTCAGCCTCTGCGTCGGGCGCTCTTCAATCCCCGAACGAATTCTGCGTGCTCTGGCGACGCCAAGCCGGCGTCGAGCGTCTTGATCAGCCGCTTGGTGTCGCACTCCAACAGCGCTGGGCCGTCGATCCAAAGCCCAGGGAGCGCTCGGGAGCGGAAGATCCCCGTCGAGTCTGCGATGATCTTTCGGCGGGATTTGAAATGGAACCAGTGCAGCTCCTGTTCTTCGACGGAAAGCACCAGGTACTCGTGAACGCCTCCTCGTTGGTAAGCGAGCTTCTTTTGATGCAG
The DNA here is from genome assembly GCA_046152955.1 of Planctomycetales bacterium. Lineage (GTDB taxonomy): Bacteria > Planctomycetota > Planctomycetia > Planctomycetales > Planctomycetaceae > SIAF01. Next base: position 6,024 of record JBJXGA010000539.1, read on the forward strand.
GTCGATCGAAGCCGAACTGTGAGCGACTTCCCCCACCCATTCCGGTCCTCCCAGAATGTATTCGTCCGAGGAAACTTGAGTCTGTCCGCCTGCGTCGGCGAGAAAGCGCACGCAGACATCTGGTTGGACCTCGCTGCGTTGGCTGAGTATCACCGTGGCGTTGTCCGCGACGGCCAGTCCAGGGGTTGCTCCCTTGAAGTAAGTTAGGGCGAAGACCAGCGCTGCCTGGTATTCACCGTGCCGAATTCGAGCGGGAGACGCCATGACGACCATCCCTTCGATCAGTTCAAAATGCGCCTCGTCGGGGTATGCCGCGTACCGTCGATGAAATTCCGCCTGGGTGAGGCGGTCTCCGCTTTGCAATTCCAGCAACGGCGGGAGAGGGCGATTCGGGGCAGGACGCAGGACGCTGGGCATTTGAATTCTCTCGGTTCCACTCACCAGACATCGTAATTCCGACAGCTCGGTGAAGGCAACCCCATCCCTCGCGCCGACCCCAGAGCAAAGGGGCACCCGTTGCAGCCCCGAAGCAGCCCTGAAGGGACGTAATTCCAAGGTTGCAGTCACCGAACGCCGTCGATCGAATCCCGCCCCGATTGGGGCTTCTTGGGGATTTGTGATCACCGTTTCCCAGGGCTAAGGGCGCCCTGGGCTTTCGAATCGCGCCGCTTTGCGGCTGACCTGTCGGCCACGTCTCCGAACTGAGTTGGACCGTCCCCGTGAAAGACTGTGAAGCACACACCCAGGGTGACGTGTACATTGCCCGCTGCCCTACTTTCGCGTCAGCCACTGGAGCATGGTCCGCGTCACAAACTCCGGCGCATCGCGGTGGACGAAATGCCCCGCTTTGGGAACCGTCACCAGCGTCAGGTCTTTCTCGACCCACTTCCACGTGTCGTTGAGCGCTCCAGGGAGCAGATACGTGTCGTCGAGGCCGTGCAGCAGCAGGACGGGACATTTCACCGGCGGAAACTCCCGACCTTCCTGGTACGGTTCGCGCGGATAATTGGCTTTGTAATAGTTGAGCATCCCTTCCATCGAAGAGCGGCGGAGCGCTTCGAGATACTTCTGCCGGGCGTCCGGCTCCTTCACCCACAGCACCAGCGCCTCGGGCTGCACCAGCGCCGCCGCGCCCGGTTGCTGGAACACGCGGGCGTATTGGCTGTTCTTTTGCTGTTCCGGATTGTGGGCCAGCTCGCGGATCAAGCCACGGGGGTGCGGCAGATTCAAGACCACCAGCAGCTCAGTCCGCTCGGGATGCTGCATGGCGAACGACCAGGCAACCGCTCCCCCCCAGTCATGCCCCACGATTGTCGCCCGTTCCTGGCCAAGCTGTTTGAGGACGGCCGCCACATCCCCCACCAGCTTGTCCATCGCGTACTCCTCAACCCCCTGAGGCTGATCGCTTTTGTTGTAACCCCGCAGGTCGAGGGCCACGACTTGGAAGTGTTTGGCCAATTCAGGAATCTGATCGCGCCACGTGTACCAGAAGTCCGGGAATCCATGCAGCAGCACCACCAGCGGCCCCTTCCCGGAGACGACATAATGCAAGCGCACCCCGTCCGAATCGGCAAAGCCATCCTCCCCCAGTTCCCCCTCGCCAGCGATTACTCCACGCGCCAGCCAAACTGCCAGACCAAGTCCCAATAAGAATCGTTTCATGATCAGTCTCCGTAATTGCAAGATTCCAGCCCCTCGTCCCTCACCCCTCAGAAACAGGGGGCTTATGCCCCCCGCTCGCCTTGGTCTTCTTTGGCGAGGTGGTTCCACTGTGTTCGGAATGATTGTTTTGCCGGGGCGGGGAAATCGCGACAGCTTGTCCAGCCTGCCAGTGGGCCGGGGAGCTTTGTCAGCCAGCCGTTCCGGGCGAACCACGGGAGGACGCGTGCCGCGCTGCGGGTCAACAGGCGATACAGTCGGGGCGAACGCATCAGGCGGCTCCAGATGCGGTAGATCAGCTCTTCGCCGCGCGGGGCGACATGCTGGTCGTGCTGCGCTGCCCGATTGCGAATCAACAACTCGGGAATCTGGATCTTGACCGGACAGGCGGCCTGGCAGGCGCCGCACAGCGAACTGGCGTGCGGCTGGTGGTAGTTCTCCTTCAGCCCATCGAACAGCGGGGTGATCACCGCCCCAATCGGACCGGAATACGTGCCTCCATAGGCGTGGCCGCCGATCTTGCGATAGACCGGACAAACGTTGAGACACGCCCCGCAGCGGATGCAGAACAGGCTCTCGCGCATGGGGGAGCCGAGAATTCGGGAGCGGCCGTTGTCGAGCAGCACCAGGTGAAACTCTTCGGGACCGTCCGCTTCCCACGCCT
>JBJXGA010000021.1:0-29137 GCA_046152955.1 Planctomycetales bacterium
GAATTCGCCGGGTGAGGAAATCGAGTCGGGAGTCCTGGGTCGTCCCTCCCTCAAGGAGCGTCCGTTGCGCCAAGTGCCGGGCGGCCTCCACAAACGTCGGATCGTTCAGCGTCGCCAGGGCCTGCAGGGGAGTGTTGGTCCGCTCGCGGCGGACGGAACATGTTTCGCGGCTGGGGGCGTTGAAGATTTCCAGCAGGGCCGGCGGGGCGCTGCGCTTCCAGAACGTATACAGGCTCCTCCGGTAGAGGTTGTCACCCGTGTCGGGTTTGTAATCGCGGGTGTTGCTCCCGATCATTGCCACCGCTTCCCAGACTCCGGGGGGTTGATACGGCTTGACGCTCGGCCCGCCGATCTTGGGGACCAGCAGGCCGCTGGCGGCCAACGCATAATCCCGAATCACCTCGCCGTCCATGCGGAATCGCGGGCCGCGCGACAGGAGTCGGTTCTGCGGATCCAACTCCAGCTTCTGGCCCGTCGTGGCGGCGGATTGCCGATAGGTCGCGGAAGTCACGAGCAACTTGAAGAATCGTTTGACGTCCCAGCCCCCCTCGCGGAATTCCATTGCCAACCAGTCGAGCAACTCAGGATGCGACGGCAGTTCGCCGCTGATGCCGAAATCTCCCGACGTGCGCACCAGTCCCGTGCCAAACACCTCCTGCCAAAAGCGGTTGACCGTCACGCGGGTGGTCAAAGGATGTTCCGGCATCAGCAGCCAGCGGGCGAAACCCAGCCGATTGCGGGGAAGTTCGGCGGGCATCGCGGGGAGCACCGCGGGAGTGCTCGGTTTCACTGGATCGCGGCGTTTGTCATATTCGCCGCGGAACAGGATATAGGCCATCGCCTCCTCCCCCTTTTCGTTCATCACGTGCGTGACCGCTCCCCTGGTCTGGATCGCCGATTTCTCAGCGTTGAGGGAGGCGAGCTGTGTGGTGAGTTTCTGAGAAGTTGGATCGCGATGGGCCAGCCACCAGTCCAGGAGTTCGCCGGTCTCTGCCTCGCTCCGCTGATCGGCCGGCTTCCCCGCGAGCCACACGGCGCGCGTCGTTTTCGCCAGGCGGCCCACTTCTTCCGGAGGGAGCGCGCGGCCGTAGATCCGCAGATCCTGAACCGCGACTCCTTCAATCCGCGACTGTGTGTGCCGCTGGCCAATCTTGAAGGGCACACCGGTCCGAATCGAGTTCTGCAGCGTGCTGGCCTGCGCGTCGGTCTGTTGCGCGACGCCGTTGATGAAGACCTTCAGTCCGGCAACCTGCGACGTTCCATCGTACGTGACAAACAGGTGGTTCCATTCCCCCGGCTTGATCGTGCCGCGAGAGGCGACCTTGATGGCGTCGGTCGGCCATTTGTGAATCACATGGGCGGCTACCTTGCCCCCCTCGATCCACAGATCCCAGCCGCGGTAGTCGTGTTCGTCGTCCATCCGGGCGAAGACGGAACCATTGGGGGGGTTGGGTGGCAACTGCACCCACGCGCCATAGGAGAACGCCTGATCCCGTTCAAAATCTCCCGGCTCGGGCAAGCCAACGACCCCACCCGGCTGACATTGGAACGCCTGCGACGCAACATGTCCCGGTTTCCAGCCGATCCCTGCCGCCAGTTCCACGGTGCGCGGTTCTCCTCCGACCGCGAACTTGAGGGTTTGTCCACTTCCCTCGTTCAAGGGGGCGGCAAGACGCAAGCCTTCTGCGGGAATCAATCCTGCCAACTCGGCCGGACCGGCGTCGCGCAACCAGGTGTCGAATTCAGAACGGGCGGATTGCCGTCGGGCGGCGATCTGGTTCGTCACGCCGGTCAGCTCGGCCCCCAGCGCGTCCCACCGCGGGCGGTCTTCGGCCTGGGGAACAAACAGGATCGGAGGAGTGTCCTTGACATTGCCATCCATCGCGGGCTGGGTCGTGTTGTTGAAAAACGCCGCCATTTCATAAAACTCGCGCTGACTGAGCGGATCGAACTTGTGATCGTGGCACACCGCGCAGCCGGCGGTCAGACCCATCCACACCTGCGATGTGGTTTCCGTCCGATCGCGGGTATAGAACACCAGGTACTCTTCGGGAATCGTCCCCCCTTCGCTGGTGGTGATGTTGCAGCGATTGAAGCCGGACGCCACCTGCTGCTCCAGCGTTTTGTCGGGCAACAGATCCCCGGCCAGTTGTTCGATCGTGAACGCGTCGAACGGCAGATTGCGGTTGAACGCGCCGATCACCCAATCCCGATAGGACCAGATTTCGCGATAATTGTCGAAATGAATGCCATGCGTGTCGGCGTATCGCGAGGCGTCGAGCCAATACCGCGCCCGGTGTTCACCCCACTGCCTCGTCTCCAGCAGCCGATCAACGAGCTGCTCATAGGCGTCGGGCGCCTGGTCTTTCACAAAGGCTTCGACCAGCGCGGGATCGGGAGGAAGTCCTGTCAGGTCCAGGCTGAGCCGCCGCGCAAGGGTCCGGCGATCGGCTTCGGGGGCCGGAGTCAGCCCCCGCGCCTCGAGCGCCGCCAGCACGAAGCGGTCGATCGGGTTGCGGACCCAGCGCTCTTCCCGAACGGCGGGAGGCTGCGGACGGAGGGGGGGAAGGAACGACCAGTGCTTCTGGTACTCGGCTCCGCTGGCAATCCACTGCTTCAACAACTCCTGCTGCGCACCAGTCAGACGCTTGTTGGTGGAGGGGGGAGGCATCACTTGCTTGGGGTCATCCGAGAGGATGCGCGCCATCAATTCGCTCCCGTCCGGATCGCCGGGGAGGATGGCGCCATTCTCGACCGCCGCGTCGCGCCGATCAAGCCGCAGATCGGCCTTGCGGGCCGCGCTGTCGGGACCGTGGCACGGAAAACAGTTCTCAGCCAGGATCGGACGAATCAGCGCGTTGTAGGCCGGCCGCTCGTCGGCCCGGGCCGCGCCGGACAATCCGACCAGCCAGCCCAAAGTCAGCAGCATCCACAGGGAAGGGAAACGCATGGCAAGTCCTCGTCGCACGTTGGTAAAGCAATGGGTTGGTTGATTGTTTCCGAGGTTGCAAATCGGTCTGCGGCGCTAGGGAGACTCGGGTGTGCAGCGCGGCGCGGAGCGATCGGCGGTGGCACCGCGTCGCCCAGGGGGGGGAATCGGTGGCTGGTTTTCAGCCGCTTCCGGCAGCGCGCGGCTCCAATATTTGACTCCTCCGCGCAGGTGGCGGGACATGGCCCGCACCGCGGCGGCGCGATCATTGGCCAGGAGCGCGTCGACGATCGCCAGATGCTCCTTGGCTTCTTCCGCGAGCCGTCGAAAGTCGTTGCGCGCTTCGTGCTGCGTATACGAGACGTCGCGAAACGCCCGGAACAGCGTCTTCAGCCGATTCAGTTCGTTGGCCAAAAACGTGTTGCCGCAGGAGCTGGCGATTAGGTCGTGCAGCCGACTGTCGACCAGCCGCGCCTGATCGATAAACCGTGGGCGGACCGGCGCCTTGGAGGAAGCCAGGCGTTTCAATTCGGTGGCGACGGCGTGCAATTCGGCCAGGTCGATCCGCCCGCAGGCGCTCCGGACCGCCTCGCATTCCAGAGCCCTTCGGACCTGCATGATTTCTCGCACATCGCGGGCGGTGACGCGCCGGACCAGAGCACCGCGGTTGGGCAATTGATCGACGACCCCGATCCCCGCCAGCGCGATCAGCGCTTCGCGGATCGGGGTGTGGCTGGTGCCGAACCGCGCCGCCAGTTCCTGTGTCACGAGATGCTGCCCGGCCCGGAGCCCTCCCTGAAAAATCTCGGCCAGGAGCGATTCGACAATCATCCCGCGACGACCGCCACGGTCGTATTGGACGCCGGGAAGGGGAGTGCTGAGGGACATGTCAGGAAGCCCGATGGCCAGGAAGCCCGGAGGAAGGACCGCAACGGCAACATGATCCAGGCCTGAAAGGCGAATCGTCGGCGGGCGCCGACGATTCGCGAGACAGGCAACCCGGGTCGCCCCGGAATGGCCCGACAGCAGTTGTTTGGGAACGAGCGAGACGAGGGCTGAACGAAATCATCAGGGGCGCCGATCGACGCTCCCCAATGGGGAGCCTTGAAAACCGCTCCCCAGACAATCCCGCACAGCCATGCTCCCTCCCGGTGGGTGGCTCACAGCCACTTCCCACGATACCCCCCCGCCTGGGGGGTGTCAAGCGACTTTCTGTAGAAATATGTGTGCGTTCTATAGAATCGCAGTCGGCGGCGGCCTAGGAGACCTGCAGCGCGGAAGCACCTGTGATGGGCTAAAACGGAACAAAGTGCTCTGTCCGCAAGCACATTATTTGTAAAGGTTTGCGGACACCAATGCGAAATATGGCTGAATTCCCGCCCGTCTTCCGGGAACAAAAACGGGACAATTCTTGAGCGGGATCATTCGTCTTCGACCTCCCGGTCAGGGTGCCAGAAACCGCGGAAACGTCGGCGTTGGGTCATAGAATGTCATAGAGAATATGCCACAAATTATTTTTGATAAATGATTTACGACTATTCTCTGTGCTGTGACTATTTCTGATTGAAGGCTGTTTCGGTCATAAACGGTCATAGAATCAACCCTCCGGTGGCGGTCCCGGATGCCATTTTGCCCATCGCCGCTCACCCCGCACATGGATTCGGTCGTCACGACGAAATTCATCCAACAGTCGCCCGATGTCCTTCATTGGTAGGTCAGCCATCAACGGCGTGCTCGCTGATGTGACGCTCCAATGCTTCCCTGCGGACCTTGTTCTCCTGCGGACGCCGGAAGGCTTACATCACCCCGACTAAAACGCTGGCGACTCATCTCTGTACCGCTTCCAGAGGCGACGGAGAAGTTCAATCCTGCGAATCAAGGTCCGCCGCGGAATCTGCAATTCCGTGGCGACTTCGTCGATAGTCTCTCCCTGACGACGTCTCGAGACGATTTGGCGCAATTGTTCTGTCGGAAGCATTCGGCAAAATCGGTCGAGTTCCTCCTGGAACTCGACCGCGGAATCGACCGCGGAATCGACCGCGGAATCTATCGACCCAAGCGCCGACACGCGATCGACGGTCCGAGACATTCGGCGATCATGGCGCCGTTGAGTCAACAGGCGTCGTCGAGCAATCACAAACAAGTACCGCTCGAACGCCTCCCGAGATTCAATCTGTTCCAGGCCCCCCCGTTCTGCGAGATCGCAAATAACCGACATCGCTTCGAGGGCCACATCCTCTTCGTCAACCACGGGGCGCGGACGACTCCCATACCATTGGCGAAGTCGAAGAACGAGCGACTCGAAGTATCGGTTGAAAAGCCCCGCCGCTCCCGCTTCGCGCGTGTTGCGGTTCCTCAAGCTCTGCACGAGCAGCATCACGGAATCTGGCTTCCGAAATGCAGGTTTTGAATCATTGTCAGCCATCGCTTCGGCCCTGGAGCACCCCAGTACAATCGATCTGCATTCAGGATACCCAAGGGCACACGGTCCGCCAAGGGAATTCTCGCGAAAAGTCGCGTCACGAACCCACATTTTTGGCACTTTCAAATCGTGAAAAGCGCCTATCTGGATGGATCGCGGCTTCATCGCCCATTCCGCGATGCATAAGCCGTCGCTTGGCTGTCCTCATTCGAAAGGAACCTGTGATGCGCCGTCCATTTTTGCCTGCCCTGATATTGGCCATTTCCGCCGTGACCGTATCGAGCGCCGTACACTTGCCTTCAGGTCGGCACCTGAGCCGGACCGAATTGTTCTCAATCATTGGGGGGATTCCGAATAGCTGTTGCGCTACGCTTTCGGCCTGCAATGGGACTGATGACCTTTGCAGCATTAACCCAATCCCGATGTGCAATTCTTCCCTCAGAACTCAGACATACGCCGGAAACAAGAAGTCATGTACTGGTTTCTTGAATGGTCAAACATGCACTGAGTCGGGAACGCATGTTTGCCGTGAAAAGTTCCAATGCGTTATCGACCCTGCCGATAACACAAAATGCAAGCAACGCTCGCCCGATCCCTATACCACCACCAACGCGCCGGATGAATGCACGCCAGACTGCTGATCGCGTATGGTTGCAGGACAAAATTGCAGCATGATCGGCCGCAGCTTGTCAGATTGCCGAGGTAGAATACTGCTAGGCAGTCGTAGGAGTTTCACATGAGTGGTGCGAATTGGTGGTTCCTCTTGCGTCTGGCTAGGCTGTGTTTGCTGATTCTCACCACATTGTCCACATTACCCGCCTACTCCGGCACGACCGTTGATGGCGATGTTGGATTGCTGAGACTCGTCAGAGATGCGCAACTGACAAATGCCGCCCAGTTCCAGCGAGGCGAGATGCATGTGGAGATCAATTCGAAAGACATCGGCTTGAGAGTCGACGCCCTGATTGTCTGGGACGGGGAGATGGGTTTCTGGGACTATGAAGCACTGGTGCCAGTCAAGGGAGATGGAAAGGTGCCGATTCAGCGGACCACACAGAAGGAGCGCGGTCGGTTCATTGATGACGGGAGAATCCGTTCGTTCTACTTGCCCGATGCCAGACTTGCCCAAATCGTTGACAACAAAAGCATCGGGTATCGCCAGCAGCTAAAAGTACGTCCATCCGATCTTTGGTTTGTCATGGAAGGGGTCCATCGATGGTCGGAGTTGCTCGATCCGGATCGGGACGCCCCAGGCTATACAATGGCTGTTCGAAAGGAGGGGAGCACACAGATTGTCATCGAGCGTCGCGAACCCCGTGGGGGAGTACTGACAGTCGTAGTGGATATTTCCAAGGACTGTAATATCGTGAAATACGAGAGCGTGCCGCCTCCCGGCAACGATCAGCGTCCGGAAGACGAGCGGAGCTTTTGGCGCGCTGGGGTATACGACTGGGAAAAGGACAATCGTGGGGCATGGTATCTAAGACGTCATTGGTATCAATGTTCCTCGGCGGGTTCGCCAAGTAAGTTGGACTACGATTTTGAATTCGAGGTGACGTCGTTCAATCCAACTCCCGACATTTTACGCAATCGGTTTCAAAGCGAGTCGCTGGAATTGCCTGTGGGAACAATTGTGGAAATGATTGGTTCAAATCCGCGGACGTATCGCGTTGGCCAAGAGGACAATGCTGCTCTTCGTGAGCTTGATCCTCTCAGCGAGGTGCTCCGTCGGAAGGCATTTATTCGTGGAACCAAGAAATAGGGCGTTCCCGTTTGGCCGACGGTTGCCCAGGAGTCGCTTGTGACGAATGCTGCTGCTGTGCTGGCAATTGCTGCATTTCTGGGTGACGCGCCGCCGAGAGATGACAATTGTGGTGCGTACTGTCTATACGTTAGCCTCCGCGCTCTGGACGTAGAGGTCGGAGGTTTTGACGCGTTGCAGCAGAAGCTAGGGAGTCCGGGACGTACGGGATATTCATTGGGACAGATCGCGGAGGTGGCAGAGGCATATGGCGTCCAGACTTTGGGAGTCAAAACAACTCCCGAGGATCTCCGATTGAGAGAAGCCCCATTTGCCTGCATCGCTCTGATTCGCGAGTCGCACTTTGTGAACTTCGCTGAGATCGATGAGAGCCAGGTGCATGTCGTCGACCCTCCGCGGGAGTACACGCTCCCGTTGGCCACGCTTTCCACCGTCTGGAAAGGCGAGGCGCTGCTCCTCTCCCGTGGGCCATTGGTCAGCGAGACCGATTTGGCTCGCAAAGTTTGGATGTTCCGGGCGGCTGTGATCGCCGTTTGCACGCTGTTATTGGTGGCGTTGTGCTGGGGGACTGTTCGATGGCGGCGACGCAACTGAATCGAGGCAGCAACGGGCTTGATCGGGCGGCTTGCTGGGGTGCGGTGCTCGGGGCGATGATGTTCTCGTCATGCGCTCAAGAGCCCGATCGCGTTGGCCCGCCGTTGATCCACTTTGCCTCCCTGGAGATTGACCTGGGGGAGGTCACGGTCTCCAGCGAGCCGCTTGAAGTTGAGTTTCCGTTCGAGAATCGAGGGCTTGCGCTGTTGCGAATCGATCGTGTCGTCTCCCACTGCGGGTGTGCGGGAGCGAAGTGTGAAGTCTCCGAGTTGGCTCCGGAGGCAACGGGCAAGGTGGTGGCGGCCATCCATCCCAATCAGTCGGAAGAGCGCTCTACAGCCGTCACTGTCTATACCAATGACCCGCTGCACCCGACTGTTGCATTGCATTTTCGCTGGAAGGCCGTGGCGCCGATTGATCTGTCGCCATCGCGAGTTGACTTGGGAGTCATTCGGCCGAACCAAGTACGTTCTACGTACGTGGCCGTGAGTCGTCCTGCTGGGGGTGTCGGGTGCGTGATCAAGGAGATCGTGCCGCATCCGAAGGCCGAATTGGCGGCGGAACTGGAGCCGCCGACACAGGAATCAGGTGGCTCCACTTCACAAAGGCTGGCTTTGACGGTAACGGGGGGGAGAACCTCGGGGGTTCAGACTGGCAGCATTCTCCTGGAACTTGACGGGTGTTGGACGCCGCAGATATACCTCCCTGTTACTTGGAGGATTGCGGATATCATCGAACTCCTTCCGGAGCGAGTCTTCCTGGGAGTCGGGGCGCCGGGGGAGACGAACGAACGGGTGTGCCGACTGACGAGTCTTCCTGGCGAGTTTTTGGTTGTGGACAGCGTCGAACGGCAAGGAGAAGCGGCCGATGAGGTGGGGCTGGAGTCTACCATCAATTCCGTCGATTCGAACACCGTAGAAATTCGAATTCAGTGGCTCGTTCCCGAAGAGCTCGGATTGCACACTGCCGTTCTGCGAGTCAATTGCAGCGCGCCTGAGGAGCGAGAAATTGAAGTCCCTGTCTCAGTGTTTTCTCGCCGGCCGAGCAACTAGGTGTTGGAGAGGATAGGACGTGGGTTGGTCGCGGTTTCACAGGGTTGAGAATGAGGCATTTGATAAACGGCGCATCGCAGCCGCGCGGGAGGTGTATATGAACGACCAAACTCGACGAGGCTTCACGTTGACGGAATTGCTGGTCGCAATTTCGATCATCGGACTGTTGCTCGCCTTGATCCTCCCCGCAGTTCAGGCGGCGCGGGAGAGTGCCCGGCGCGCGCAATGCCAGGCGCGACTGAAAGACTTCGGAAACGCGTTGCACGGATACGAATCGACCTTCAGGATTTTTCCGGCGGCACAGCGCGCAACGACCACGCAACCCGTTCTGTTCAGCATTCATTTTTATTCTCCGCACGTTTACCTGCTGCCACACTTTGACCAGATGGCGGTTGCTTCGAAAATTGACGTCCAGTCGCAGCAGACCTATTTCTGGGATCCGGAAGGATTACCCGATATCGCCAAGACCCCCATTGTCGCGTTTCAATGCCCGTCCGACCCGGCTCCCGCAGGCAACAGTTACCGGTTTTGCCTCGGAACTGGTCCCGGGACGATACATAGCGTCTTGACTCCCGGGGGGGACGGTCCGTTTGAAGCCCTGATGCCTCACTCGGCCGCGGACATTCGAGATGGATTATCGCACACGATCGCGGTGTCCGAGAAACGCAAAGCGCGGGGAAACCGTTCGCGGTTTGAGCAGGAGGCGTACTGGCATAGCGGCATCGCCAACGTCTCGCTTCCCATTCCGGAAGTTGACGAGATGGTGTCGCTGTGTGGGTCGCTCCGATCCGATCCCGTTGAATTTCAACCCTTTGCGGGATTGTCCTGGTATTTGGCAGCCTACGATTTCACCTGGTATAACCACGCCGTCACTCCGAACAGTCAGGTTTTCGATTGTTCGGCACAGTCGTTCAGCCCGACGGCGAAACCAGGCGATGGCGTGTTTAAGGCGAGCAGCCACCATTCAGGGGGCGTGCAGTGCGCATTCATGGATGGCCACACGTCGTTCATTAGTGATGCGATCGACCTCAAAGTGTGGCGCGCCCTTTCCACTCGGGCAGGGGCGGAGATTCTCAGCGACGCCGATTTTTGATGAAGGGACGCGCCAGAAGGCGCTTGACGGCCTAGTCGCGACGACGGGTCGAATCGCAATTGGCCCCCACCGACTATTTGTCCAGGCGCATTGAGGCGAGCAGTTTCGCGGGTTGAATTGATCCGGTTTACTGGGTTTCACCGGCAATCTCCGTCGCTTCAGTCACGGAGAATTCGTCTACAATCTGCACGTTGTGCTCGAACATCAGGGGGGCTGGAGTCAAACGGAACCTCGATTCCTTGAGACGACTGGTACGATGCTGGTCAGCGCCAAATCGCCGCCCGCAAACAATGTTCACTCTGCGCGAGGCGTGCTTCCGTCGAGACAAGCTCGACGGAGAGCGATTGCTCATTCTCCAGCGGATGGTAGCTGTCAGGCATTGCCCCGCTGAGACAAGCTCAGCGGTGGCAGGAGTCACCTGCCTCGTAGCAGCAACACTCAATCGGCCGTCTGCGAGGCCACGCTGGCCAGGCTCGTCAGGCAGTCGGTCGCGTCGCGGAACGCGGGGGATTGCGGCAGGTCGGCGGCGGTCTGCAATTCGGTGTGCAGCGTTCCCAGGATGTGTCGCCGCAGGAAATCCGAAAACCAGGCGACGCGGCGGGCCGTGAACGCCGATTGCAACTGTCGGAATCGGGCTTCCAAAATCCGCAGCCCCCCCGCCGTCCCGGTCAGGGCGGTTTCCCCCATCACCACCGCCCCTGTCCCCCCGGCGATATCCCCCAGGATATGCACCGCCACGGACTGCGCCGCCGCGTCGGTCACGGCCGGGGTGAAGGCATGGCCCACCGGTCCGGCGGCGACGAACAGGACGACCGAAGTCATGGGGCGCGCGACGGCGGCCACGGAGTCGAGCTTGCGCAACAGACCAAAGGCGTGCGGACTTTCTTCGCGAAAGGCCACCATCTGGACTTCGACGACTCCCCGCGTTTCTTCCTCCAGGTCCACGGCGGCATGCTCTTCGCGGAGGCGGTCGAATAGCGATGCGCGGGACGCGCCTGCCAGCAACCTCTCCAAGCGGGGGCGGAGCAAGTCATTCCCCAGTTCGGAGAGGCGCCCCAACTCCCCGTACAGCGCGTCCAGCGTCTGCAGCATCACATCGCGTTCCACGTTCAGATAGGACGCGCGGGGATCAGCCGGGTCTCCCACCAGTTTGCGGCGCGCCCAGCGGAAGGGCCACAACACTCCGGCCCCCAGGGCGCCGTAGGCGTCATGCACGGTCCGGGTGAATCCCTGCCGCTGCGTTCGCCACCACTGTCGGATTTCCTCCACCAGCAGTCCCGTCGGCGGATCGGGCCAGTTGTCGACGCGGGCCAGGTGCTGCATCGACAGCAATCGGGCCGCGTCGGCGAACGCCGCGCTCCGGCGGTTGATTTCTTCCAGGTAGGCCGGGGCGCCGCTCTCGACCGCGAGCACCTGCCGCATCGATCCGCGCAACGTCCGCAATTTCACCTGCTCGAAGTGCAGCGTCGAGAGCTCGGCCCGCAGGTCGCATGGCTCGGAGGCTTCGACGCCGGGTTCGGTGGCGGCCAGTTGGTCCGGGCTCCATGGCCGCGGGTAAAACGGCAACCGGAGGCTCTCGGCAGCCTGGCGGTCATTAGGGGACAAATACACCAGTTCGGGAACGATTCCGGTTTCCCGCGAGAAGGTCTCCAGCCATTTCGGCCAGTACGGTTCATCTTCCGGAAGCAGGCATTGGTTGAAGATGACGATCACCCCTTTGTCTTCCGCCGCCGCCCGGCGAAAGAACTGTTTGACCTGCGCATCGTTGTATTTCTGCTGCGTGAGGACCGCGATCAGGACGTCGGCGGAGTGGCGGATGCAATCGGCCCGCAGCCAGTTGATCTCGGCGTCGCTGTCGATGTCGGGAGTGTCCAGCACCAACAGATTCGCCGGCAGTTCCGGCGACGTTTTCCAATACAAGCGATGCGTCGGGGTCGTCTCCAGGGGAGCTTGCGCATCCGACCAGGGAACCAGCTCGAAGCCGGTGAAGATCGCCGACAGGTCGTGCCGCGTTTCAAACCCGCGCGGCACCAGGCAGACGGGGTGTTTCGTTCCTGAAGCCAAAGGGCTCACTGCGCTGGCGCGGCATCCGGCGAGATGATTGAAGATCACGCTCTTGCCGATATTGGTTCCCCCGACGACCGCCGCCACGATGAATGGCTCTCCCCCAAGCTGCGGCAGCAGTTTGCGCTGCAAAAGTTCGAACCACTCGCGACCCGCCAGGGGAGCCAGGCGGAGCGCGGCAGTCGATTGCTCCAAGGCACGCAGCGCCTCGTACAACCGGCGCGCCTGACGGGCGCAGGCGGCCAGCGGATGATCTCCAGCAGCGGGGTGGATGGAATCGGCAGGCATGGAAGCGATCATAGCACGTCGGAATTCCGGCGGCTTCTGAGGAGGGCGGGGAGAAACCGGTCCGGGCCTACAAGCGGTGTTTGCGAGTGTGGGCGGCGATGCGATCCGATTTTCGCTGGATGCGTTCGACCAGTCGGCGGTCAGCCGGGGTAAACGGCCGATTCAAGTAGAGCCGCAGAAACCGCAATCGCTCGCGGCAGGGCAAGCGCCGTGCGGAGAAATTGAGTTGCGCCAGATCCTTCACAATCCAGCGGAGCGGCAAGTGGTCATGCCGCCGCACGCGCCCCAGGTCAATCACCCGCACGACCGGTTCCGGTCCCTCGTCGCAAAGCAGCAGGTGATTGAGGTAGAAGTCCTGATGCTGCAATCCGGCGGCATGCATCCGCCGGGCGATCCGGGCCACCTGCGGCAACAAATCGCGGACGGTTAGCGAGGTCGGAGCTTCGGGAGCTCGATTCAAGGGATTCGCGCCGTCGTGGTCCGGGTCGATCCACAACGATGTCCGGGTCTGCCTCAGCAGTGTTTGCGAGGCCGGTGCGTCCTCCGGCAGCTCGCGCCCCCCGACGAATTCCAGCAGGTGACATTGCGCGGGGAGTGCCTGAGTCACCAGCAGCGAGCGGCTCCCCAGTTGGCCGCAGGCAACGGGGGTCATCGTCGGAATCCCTTCGGCGATGAATTTCAGGATGGCGTTCCATTCGTTGCGGGCTCCCAAAATCGGCCGCGCGCCATGGAGCCAGGGCATGATCCGGTCGCGCCAGGGAGCGGACTCATGCCGCTTGAGATAGAGAGTTTCCGACCCTGAGGGACCGGCCAGGGTGATCCGCCGCGTCTCGCGCGGTCCGGCCTTGCGCACGACATCTCCTGAGGACAGTTGGAACCAGGCGTCGCAGGTCTCCAGCCGGTGCGCGCGGAGCAGATCGCCAAACTGCGCATTCACCTCCAGCCGGCCCCCGTCGCACGCTTCGAGTTGGAGCGGACCGGTCTCGTCACTGCCGCCAGCCTGCGACTCCTGCCGCCGCGCTTTCCCCGTGCCGGACGGACCGGAATCGATACCGGGGACGCGCTGATCTGCGGGTTTGATGCGCTCCACGGCAGGGGTGTCCTTTTCCGGATCGATGCTGACAAGGTTCATCGCTACGCCGCTTCGCCGCGCGGAGGAAAGCGCTCCAGCAGCGTGGCCACCGCCTTGAAGACCCAATCCACGGACAGATCGCGCATGCAGCGATGATGTTTCAAGTGACAAACGCGCTGTTGGCACGGCCCGCAATCGACGGGAATCTGCAAGTGCAACCCCCGGTCGTAGGACGTTTCACTCCAGGCGATGTGGGTTGGTCCAAACAGCGTGACGACCGGGACACCAAACGGAGGGGCAAAATGCCGCGGTCCGCTGTCAGTGGTGACCAACAGATCGGCATGCCGCACCGCCGCTTTGGTCAATCCGATTGAGGGGGGTTCGTCGGCCAGGCTGACGACCGAGCGGTGTCCCGCTTGTGTCGCAATCGCGCGCGCCGTCTCCCGCTCCGCCGGGCCGCACAACACTAGCACCCGTTTGTTCCATTCCGCTCCAATTCGCGCCGCCAGTTCGGCGAACGATGCCACCGGCCAATGCTTGGCGGATCCGAACGCCCCCCCGGGGTTCAGGCAGACGTATCCCTGTTGGGTCGCCGAACCTCCCGGCTGTTTGCGCCAGAATTCGGCCCACCGCCGTTCATCCTCCGGGGTGGTCGCCAGCTCCATCGAGCGCGAGAGCTGCCGACAGCCAAATTGTTCCGCCAGACGAAGATACTCATCGAGCACCGGATGTGGCTCGTGGCGGGATCGTGGCACGACGCGATCGGTCAGGAGCCATCCGCGGCCATTGCGTTCGAAACCAACCCGCCGCTTCGCTCCCGAGAGCCAGGCCCACCAGGCGCTCCGGAAGGAATTGGGGAACAAGAGCGCCGCATCGAACGACTCCCGCCGAATCTGCGACAAAAATCGCCATCCCGAGGCCCCCCCGGATGTCCCCCCGCGGCTCGCAGGACCGTGCCACAGCATACGATCGACCAGGTCCAGTCCCTGCAAGACGTCGGCGACATACGGGCGCAGAATAGCAACGATTTCCGCCCGCGGGTGTTGTCGTCGGAGGGCGCGCAATGCCGGGGTGGCCATCACCACGTCACCCACCCAGTTAGGGCAGAACACCGCGATCTTCATCCCGCTTTCCGTTCGCGAGGGAGGGGGATGGGATTGACTGACCGGGAGGTCGGGCCGGGGACGGTGGGGATGGAGAACCCTTCCTCCTGGCGCAGCCGATCAACGATGCGCGTCGTCGACATTCCGGGAATCTGTCCCAGCGCTTTGACCTTCCCCCCGTAGGCTTCCACCAACTCCCAGCCGACGATCTCGTCGTGCGCATAGGTTCCCCCCTTGACCAAGAGGTCCGGCTGAAGCCGCTGGAGGAGGGCGTGCGGGGTGGATTGGTCGAAGACGACGACGTAGTCCACCGCTTCCAGGGCGGCGAGCATCATCGCCCGGTGTCCCTGGCTGAAGATCGGGCGTTCGGGCCCTTTGTTGAGCCTGCGGACGCTGTCGTCGCTGTTGATGGCGACAATCAGGCAGTCTCCCTCGCGCGCCGCCTGTTGCAGGTATTCCACGTGTCCGGCATGAAGGATGTCGAAGCAGCCGTTGGTGAAGACAATTTTTTGCCCGGAGCGGCGGCGCGCGGCAACGTGCCGCTCCAGTTCCTCCAGCGGACAGACCTTGTCGCGCCCGCTGCGATCGTTGGCAGAGAGGTCCGCCTGCATCTCGTCGCGGGTGATGGGAACAACTCCGACGCGCTCGACTTCGAGCCCTCCCGCGACGTTGGCCAATCGGGCGATGTCCACCGGATCGATTCCCGCCGCCAGTCCCACTCCGATTGTCGCCAGCACCATGTCTCCCGCGCCGGTGATGTCGTACACCTGTCGCTTGCGGGTCGGGACGAGCTGCGCAGCGCCGCTCGCCTGAACCACCGCCATGCCGTCGCTGTCGAGCGTGACGTAGGCGTGATCGAGCGCCAGCGCCTGGCAGAGTTCCGCCCCGGCGGCCAGCGCGTCGTCGCCAGTGCGAATGTCGCGCCCGGTCGCCAGCCGCGTCTCCAGCCGATTGGGTGTGATCGCCGTCGCTCCCCGGTAGAGGCTGTAGTCGTTTCCCGGCCGCGGATCGACGATCACAGGCACGCCCGCTTGCCGGGCGGCAGCGATGACCTGCGCCACGATCTGGGGAGTGCAGACCCCCTTTCCATAATCGGAGACCAGCACGGCCTGGTGTTGAGGAATCGCGGCCAGCAACCTGGGCAAAAAGCGGGCCGAGAGCTCCGCCGAGAGCGGCTCACGGACTTCGCGATCCACCCGGAGCATCTGATGAGGATGGCGATTCTGGGCGCGCCCCATGAAACGCTCCTTGACGGTGGTGGGACGTTGCGGATCGGTGAAGACCAGGCTGGAATCGACTCCCTGCCGGTCGAGTTCCTGCCGCACCGTCTCACCGAAGAGATCCTGCCCCACCACCGTGGCCAGCGTGACGGCCGTTTCGAGGCCGCGGAGCATGTTGGCCACGTTGGCCGCCCCTCCCAGCCGCGTCTCGTCATGATCGGCTCGGAGAAGGATCACGGGAGCTTCCTGGCTCACCCGTTCGGCGTTTCCCCAGATGTACCGATCGAGGATGGCGTCCCCCAGAACGAGAATCCGGGGATGCCCCAGTCGCCGCAAAATGTCCGACAGGTGTTCCGTCACGCTTTCGTCCTCTTCCTTGAAGTCCGCCGAACGAATTCTCCGATCCGTCCCCCCCGGCGAACGATCGTCCGCCGAAGTCCAGCCCAGCCGCCTCAAATTGCAGCCGAATGATCTACGGAATAACGAGTTGTGTCAATTGCAATTGGCACGGACCGATCCTTGCGACAAGCCCGGTGGTTTTCGGAGTATTTGATTCTCGAATCGCACGCAGGTATCCTCCGCTCGACCCTCTGGATGTTTCATTCGACTGGTCACTGACACGGGCATCCCGGCAGGAATCGATGAATCCCGGCAGCTTTAAGGATATCGAGAAGCTCGAAGCCGATCTGTGGGCGGCGGCGGACAACCTGCGCGCCAATTCGAAGCTCACTTCGAGCGACTACTTCATGCCCGTGCTGGGGATCATCTTCCTACGGCACGCCGCCAACCGTTACGAGGCAGCCCGCCAGCAGATCGACGCCGAGAAGGCTGCCGGGAAAATGCCCAAACGGGCTGTCGTCGATGCCGATTTCGTCCGGCGGCGGGCGCTGCCGCTGCCACAGGCGGCCCGCTACGACTGGATCATGGCCCAGGCCACGAGCGGCGCGGCCCCGCTCCCGGCGCTGGTCACCGAGGCTATGCGGGCCATCGAAGAGAGTTTCGCCCCGCTCAAGGCAGTTCTCCCCAAGGACTACGGCATCTTCGAGTCGAAAGTGCTCGAAGACCTGCTGCGGCTCTTTAACAGCGAACAGATCCAGCAGGCCACAGGAGACGTCTTCGGTCGCATTTACGAATACTTCCTCGCAAAATTCTCGATCCAGAAGGCGCACGACAACGGCGAATTCTTCACCCCTTCGTCGATCGTCCAGACGATCGTCAACGTCATCGAGCCCGACCACGGCAAAGTCTTCGACCCCGCCTGCGGCTCAGGGGGGATGTTCGTCCAGACCAGCCATTTCATCGAGCACGAAGAAGGGGACACCGCCCGCAAGGTGGTCTTCTACGGCCAGGAGAAAAACCCGGATACGATTCGGATCGCCAAAATGAATCTGGCGGTGCATGGCCTCACCGGCGAGATCGCCGAGGCGATCACGTACTACGAAGACAAGCACAACCTGGCAGGCGGCTGCGATTTCGTGATGGCCAATCCGCCGTTCAACGTCGATTTGGTCGATGCCGAGCGGATCAAGACCGACACGCAGCGGTTGCCGTTCGGGCTGCCGGGCGTCAATAAGCAGAAGAAAGTCTCGAACGGCAACTACCTGTGGATTTCGTACTTCTGGAGCTACCTGAGTCCGACCGGGCGGGCCGGGTTCGTGATGTCGTCGCAGGCGTCGAGCGCCGGGCACGGCGAACGGGACGTGCGCGAGCGAATCGTCAAGACGGGGGACGTCGACGTGATGCTGTCGATCCGCTCGAACTTCTTCTACACGCGGACCGTCCCCTGCGAACTGTGGTTCTTCGACCGGGGAAAGCCCAAGCAACGGCGCGGCCAGGTGCTGATGATCGATGCGCGGAACGTGTTCCGCAAAGTGAACCGGACGATCAACGATTTTTCCCCCGAGCAGATGTCCAACCTGAGCGCCATCGTCTGGCTCTACCGCGGGCAGAAGGAGCGATTCCTGGCGCTGGTCCAGCAGTACCTGGTCTCGGTCGCCGAGGAATGCCGCGCGATCCCACCGGCGCTGGAGACGTTCGAAGCCACGCTGGCCACCGTGCGCGAGCATATCGACACGTTCGGCAGCGCATTGGCGCAAACGAACGGACGAATGTCGAGCGGCTCGGCCGTAATTTCTCCCTCCCCCCCTCGCGGGGGGAGGGCCGGGGTGGGGGGGGCGGTGCAAGCGTCGCGCGACCACAAAAATCACGCCCTCCCCCAAGCCCTCCACCCTCAAGGAAGCGGGGAGAAAGACAACTTGCCCACTGTGGCCGAGGCGATCGCCGAGCTCCGTGACGCCACAACTGCCTACCTACAGGACCGGAAAAACCTCGCCGCTGACCTGACCAAGTTCGCAAAGGGAGTCGACGCTAAGCCCCCCGCGACGACCAAGCCGCAGCATGCCGCCCGCAAGTCGTTCGATCCACTGTCCGAGCGGATCAAGGGACTGATCAAGCAGATCGACCTGCTCTACAAACTGGCCGACCGAGCCCAGAACCTGATCGGCAAGCTGCTGGCGGACTTTCCGGACGAGGCCAAAGACGCGCTGGCGTATGACCGTCGAGCCGTCGGCCGGTTCCTCAAGCAATTGGACGACGAGCGAAAAAACGCCGTCGAGCAACTGCGGCTGGCAGTCTACTTCCATCGCCAGGCGGCCTGGCTGCTGGACCGTTTTCCCTACGGCAAGCTGGCCGACGTCCCCGGCCTGGTAAAACTCGTCAGCCAGGCCGACATCGAAGCCGCCGACTGGAGCCTGACCCCCGGCCGCTACGTCGGCGTCGCACCGCCTGAAGTGGACGAGGACTTCGACTTCGAGCAGACGCTTCGCGACATCCACATCGAACTGGCCGACCTGAACCTGGAAGCCGTCGAACTGGCCGCGAAGATTCAGAAGAACTTCGAGGAGTTCGGCGTATGAAGTGGCAGGAGAAACAGCTGGATCAGCTCGGTACTGTTTTGCGAGGTCGTTCCAGACATCGGCCCCGCGACGCCGAACACCTCTACGGAGGGCCATATCCGTTCGTTCAGACTGGCGACGTAAAGCATGCGGACCTGTACCTTAAGGAGTACACGCAAACCTACAGCCAAGCCGGGCTTGAGCAAAGCAAGTTGTGGCCTGCGGGCACGCTGTGCATCACAATCGCCGCAAACATTGCCGACACTGCAATCCTGGGAATTGAAGCGTGCTTTCCCGACAGTGTGATCGGCTTCGTCGCCGATGAAAGCGAATCCGACGTTCGATTTATCAAGTACAAATTCGACACGATAAAACGACGATACCAACAGGTTTCACATGGCGCGGCTCAGGACAACCTCAGCCAGGAGAAGCTGCTGTCGTTCTCATTGTCTGTACCACCTGTAGAGATGCAACGCAGGATCGCCGATATTCTCTCCGCGTACGACGACCTGATTGAGAACAACCGGCGGCGAATGGCGTTGTTGGAGGAAGCCGCGCGGCAGCTTTACCAGGAATGGTTCGTCCGCCTCCGCTTCCCCGGCCACGAACACACCCGCATCACCGACGGCGTGCCGGCAGGTTGGAAGCGGATTACGATTGGTGAACTGGTCGACCTTGGTGAGATCGACCTGCAGACTGGTCCTTTCGGAACTCAACTCAAGGCGTCAGACTATGCCGATGATGGATCGCCTGTCATCAACGTTCGAAACATCGGATTTGGCGAAGTCCGCGCCGAAAAGTTGGAATTCGTTCCGGAAGAAATGGTCCAGCGACTTCACCAGCACGTTCTCAAAGCAGGCGACATCGTGTTCGGTCGAAAAGGAGCTGTCGACCGACACGTCCTGGTCCGACCGACTCAAGACGGGTGGATCCAGGGCTCGGACTGCATCCGCATGCGATCGCACTCAGATCGAGTCTCCACATTGCTTCTGTCGTTGGCGTTTCGAGAGACCGCGCACAAGGAATGGATGCTGACGCAGTGTTCGAACAAAGCAACTATGGCATCGCTGAACCAAGACGTACTCAGCCGTATTGTCACTGTGCTGCCGATTCCTACCATCCATCGCGAGTTTGTCGACTTGGCTTAGACAACATTGGAACAGATCGGCATTCTGGAACGGCAAGTCGGCAAAGCCCGCTCTGCCCGCGACCTGCTGCTGCCACCCCTGATGAGCGGGGAGATCGCCGTATGACGCAGGAAGGGCAAAGCCTGGATCGGAAATCTCTGCGCTATGCAATCGGTAAGCACGACGATCTTCATGGACTGGCGTGCGATTGCGTCGGCTTTGCCAACGCCGCCGGCGGCGAGATTCTGCTGGGGATCGAGGATGGCGACGACGAACCGCCCTTGCATCAGCGCGTTTCCGACGACCTGGTCGAGAAATTGCGAAAGCGCATTCCCCAGGTCACAGTGAATGTGGCCGCGGTGCCGCAAAAGCGGACCGCCGCAAACGGCGGCGAGTATGTCGAAATTCAGGTGGCTGGGAACCAGCAGAGCATCGCCGCCACTTCGGATGGCAGGTACTTCCTGCGTGTTGCCGATGAAACCCGACGCTTGTTGCCCGATGATCTCGGCCGCCTGATGGCCGACCGCAATTCGCTCGTCTGGGAGCTCAGCGTCGTGCGCCGCGCCCCCATTGAGAAATGCGACCCGCAGAAACGAGCCTCGTTCGTCTCGCAGGTACGGGCTTCGGATCGGGTGTCACCGTTCGTCAAGGGAAAATCTGACGACGAGCTGCTGGAGTATTACCTGTTTCAGCAGGAGGGCTGCCTGACGAATCTGGGCGTGCTGTGGATTGGTCGCCGCGAGGATCGGGCCGCGTTGCTTTACGCCCCGGTGATCCAGTGCATCAAGTACGACGAGAATGACCGCAAGGTACGGAAGCAAATGTGGGACGATTACAGCCTGAATCCGCTGGAGCTGATCCAGGCGGTCTGGGACGAAGTCCCCGACTGGCGCGAGTCGTACGAATTCCCGGCCGGCCTGTTCCGCAAGACGGTGCCGCATTACGAGGAAGTCGTCGTCCGCGAGCTGCTTGCCAACGCGCTGGTACACCGTCCGTACGCCCAGCGCGGCGACATCTTCGTCAATCTGTATCCCGATCGCCTGGAAGTTCATAACCCCGGATTGCTGCCGATCGGCGTGACGCCGCGCAACATCCTGCACGCCAGCGTGCAGCGCAATCCGCATCTGGCCAAGGTCTTCTACGACCTGAAACTGATGGAACGCGAGGGGAGCGGTTTCGACCGCATGTACGAAGTGCTGCTGGCCAGCGGTCGGCCCATGCCGCAGGTGGCGGAACTGGATGACCGAGTTGTCGTTACCGTCCGCAAGCAGATCGTCAAATCGGAGATCATCGACTTCATGAGCAAGGCTGATGGGACGTTGCAACCGACCCAGAAGGAGTTGATTTCGCTTGGCCTGATTGCACAGCACGACTCGCTCACAGCGACGGAACTGGTAACGATGCTCGATTTGCGCGATACAAGTGAGCTTCGACACTGGATTGGGCGTCTTAAACCGTGGGGCCTGATTGGAAGCCGCGGCCGCACTAAGGCCACAGAGTACTTCGTCAAGCCTGAGATCCTGCGCCGGCTGCAATTCAAAGGCCCGACCACGCTGAAGGGGATCGAGAAGCACCGCCTTCGCGAGCTTATTTTTCGCGATCTGAGCATTTACGAGCGGTCGAGCCGGACGGAAATCCACTCGCGGATCGGCACCGAAATCCCGGAGGCCAAATTACGCCGCACCCTTGCCGAGCTTGTCACGGAAGGGGAGTTGGAGACCGAAGGGGAACGAAAAGCGAGGCGGTATTTATTGCGCAAAAAGGGTCCGAATAACGGGTAATTGCGCAATAAAAATGCGCAATATAGCATGCCAGAATGCCATAAGCCTCGATTTGACAATATGTTACGTATTGACCACTGGGCGCCGAATCGGCATGATTGCGTGACGGCATTGTCGCAATAAACGCCATGATCACCGACATCAACAGCGAAGATCGCCTCGTACAGCAGACGGTCGCCGATTTCCTGCGCGACCGGCTGGGCTGGGTGAGCGTCTATGCCTGGAACCACGAGACGTTCGGACCAGGGGGGACACTGGGGCGCGACAGCGTCCGGGATGCGATGCTGCCAGATACATGAGAAAACTACGAAGCGAGACGCGTTGCAATGATCTGGTCGGACCCCGTGGCCTCATTCGAGTTGATCGCGAATGCCGCCGATGCAACATCCGCCCCGAAATGGCCACGCTCGACGGCCTGAGCGTCCTCTTCTGCGCCGACCTGCCGGCCCCGAAGGAGGACGAGCCGCCCAAGCTCGACATGCGGCGGGGCTTGTTCGACGGGCATGAAACCGGCGATAATGACGATTCGGAAGAACCACAAAACGACGAATGGGAAGACGAAGACGATCACCAGGAGTAATGGAGGACCACATGACGAAACTTGCCGACATCGAACGGGAACTGCCGACGCTCTCTTCCGGAGAGAAGGCTCAACTTCTGCAATCGATTGTCCGCGACCTCGGCCAGTCGTTTCCTGGAATCGAATCGACACCAGGGGTCTGTGGCGGCGAGCCGTGCATCGTACGCACGCGCATCCCTGTATGGATCCTGGAGCGGATGCGCCGCCTGGGAGTCAGCGATGCCGAAATCTTGCGCAACTATCCCACGCTACGAGCCGAGGATCTGGGCAATGCATGGGCATTTGTCCTGGCACACGGCGACGACATCGAACGGCAAATCCAGGAGAACGAGGAGGAGTAGGTCGTAGCCAAGCTGTACGCCAACGAGAATTTTCCACTCGCCGTCGTCGAGGAATTGCGTCGCCGTGGACACGACGTCATCACCATTCAGGAGACCGGCATGGCGGACCGCAGAACTCCAGACGGCGAAGTATTGCAATTTGCACTTGGCGATGGGCGTGCCGTCTTGACGCTGAACCGCAAGCACTTCTTTCGCCTGCATCGCGAGCGTTCGGATCACGCTGGAATTATTGCCTGTACTGCAGATGGAGACTTCCTTGGGCAGGCTGGCCGGATCCATGAGGCGATTGCGACGGCCGGCGATCTTTGTGGAAAGTTGATTCGCATCTATCGTCCTTCGTCCTGACGCGTCCGCCACATCCCGGCTACGAAAACAGCGTGCTGGTATTGCGCAGCGGTCGAGAATCGCGGCCGGAATGACCCGCGACTTGCGCCAAAAACAACGAACATGATCACCGACATCAACAGCGAAGATCGCCTCGTCCAGCAGACGGTCGCCGATTTCCTGCGCGACCGCCTGGGCTGGGAAAGCGTCTACGCCTGGAACCACGAGACGTTCGGACCACGGGGGACGCTGGGGCGCGACAGCGTTCGGGATGCGGTGCTTCGGCGGGACCTCCGCGAGGCGCTCGCGCGGCTCAACCCGGCCTTGCCCGAAGCGGCTCGGAATGACGCCTTCCAGAAACTGACGCTGGTTGATTTTTCCCGTTCCCTGGCGCAGCACAACCGCGAGTTCTATCGCTTCATTCGCGACGGGGTGCCGGTCGCGTGGCGTGAGCCCGACGGCGAAATGCGGCACGCTCACGCGCAGGTCATCGACTTCCGCAACGGCTCGACGAATGGGGTGCCGAATAATCGCTTCCTTGCGGTCCGCGAACTGAAGCTGCAAGGGTTGCGGGTCCCGCACTACAACCGCCGCGCCGACATCGTTTGCTTCGTCAACGGGCTGCCGCTGGTGTTCTTCGAGCTCAAGGCGGTCTATCGGGACATCCGGCAGGGGTTCGACAACAACCTCACCGACTACATGACCGAACAGGTGATCCCGCACGCCTTCCACCACAACGCTTTCCTGGTCGTGTGCAATGGCCATCGGGCCCGTTACGGGTCGATCACCAGCCATTGGGAACAGTTTGCCGAGTGGAAACGAAACGACGAGAAACAGGCGGGAGACCTGGATGCCACGGTGCTCTTGGAAGGGATGCTGGCCCCCGCGCGGCTGCTCGATCTGGTCGAGAATTTTATCCTGTTCGACGAAAGTCGCCCTGGTGGGATCCGCAAGATCGTGGCTCGCAACCAGCAGGTGCTGGGGGTCAACAATGCCGTCGCCTCGGTCGTCCGGCAGGAAGAGCTGAAGAAACAATTTCCGCCCGAGCGGCGGCAATTGTTCCGTCTCGTGAAGGTGGAAGGGGGGCAATCGGAGAACCAGGCGGACGGTCTGTCCACCCCGATCGCCGAAGAGATCGAGTTCCCTCTCGTCGAACGGGCACATCCCGATCTGGGAAGACTGGGTGTCGTCTGGCACACGCAGGGGAGTGGCAAGTCGTATTCAATGGCCTTCTTCGCCCAAAAGGTCCGCCGCGTCGTCCCCGGCAATTTCACGTTCGTCGTCATGACCGACCGCCAGGACCTCGACGACCAGCTCTTCCGCACATTTGTCGGCTGCGCCGTCGCCGACGAGCAGACTCCGCGGGCCGGGTCGGGCCGAGCGCTGCGATCGCTCTTGCAGGAAAACCATCGCTTCGTCTTCAGCCTGATTCATAAGTTCAACCAGGATGTCGATCCCAGGGAACCGTACAGCCGGCGCGACGACATCATCGTCGTCTCGGACGAGGCGCACCGCACGCAGGCGGGAAAGCTGGCCCGCAACATGCGGTTGGCGCTTCCCAATGCGTCGTTCATTGGCTTCACCGGCACACCGCTTTTCAAATACGACCACCTCACCCGCCGCATTTTCGGTTGCTACGTCTCGCGCTACGACTTCAAGCGGTCGGAAGAGGACCATTCGACGGTCAAGCTGGTTTACGAGAACCGCGGAGAGAAACTGGGCTTATCGCGGCTCGACCTGAACGACCGCATTGCCGAAAAGGTCGAAGAGGCCGATCTCGACCCCGACCAGATGGCGCTGCTCGAGAAGCTGCTGGGCAAGGACTACGAAGTGATCACTGCCGACGACCGGCTCGACAAGCTGGCCGACGATTTCGTCGAGCATTGTTCGACGCGGTGGGAGTGCGGCAAGTCAATGATGGTCTGCATCGACAAGGTGACCTGCGCCCGAATGTATCAGCGGATCATGCCTCGGTGGGCAATCCGTCTGGCGGAACTGCGGGGGCAGATTCCGATCGCCGAAGCCCAATTGGCGGCGACGACCAGCCAAGAGCTGCATGAGAAGCGGGCCGCTGCGCTGGAAATGCTGCATGGCCGGATTGCCTGGATGGAAAGCACGTTGATCGAGATCATCATCAGCGAAGCGCAAAACGAAGTCCGCGACTTCCGGAAATGGGGGTTCGACATCGTGCCGCACCGGCAGCGGATGAAAGAAGGGTTCGTGTCCAGCGACGGAAAAACGCTGCCGGTGGAGGACGCTTTCAAGGATCCGAACCACCCGTTTCGGGTGGCAATCGTTTGCGCGATGTGGCTGACCGGTTTCGATGTCGAGTGCCTGTCGACTCTGTATATCGATAAGCCGATGAAGGCCCACACGCTGATGCAGGCCATCGCCAGGGCGAATCGGGTTTACCCCGGAAAATCGTGCGGCGTGATTGTCGACTACAACGGCATGCTCGGCAGTCTGCGACAGGCACTGGCCCAGTATGCGCTCGGCGACGACGAGGGGGCGCCACTTCCGGGCGACATCGTCGAACCGATAGAGGCACTGTTGGCCTCGCTGGTCGATGCGCTCAATGTGGTCGAAAACCACCTACTGGGGTTGGGCTTTGATCCGCAGCGGCTGACCGGGGCCAGCGGCTTCGAACGGATCGCCGCACTTCGCGACGCCGTCGATGTCCTTTACACGACGGATGAAACGAAACGCCGCTTCGAGATCATGGCCCGCGAAGTGTTCTCTCGTTTCATAGCGCTGCTGATGGAGCCGAGTGCCCTGGAGTATGCCGAACGCCACGACAACATCGAGGCGATCTACAAGAAGCTTTCGGAGCGGCGGGACACGGCCGACGTGACGCTGCTTCTCAAGGAACTGCACCGGATCGTGAATGAGGCAATCCGGGCTGCCGGGCCTGGGGCGGATCACGCCGAGGGACTGACCATCGATCTCAGCCAAATCGACTTCGAGAAGCTGCGAAAGGAGTTTGTGAAGCTGCCGCGAAAGCACGCGGCGCTCCGCGACATACGCGACGTGGTCGAGGCAAAGCTGGCCGGCATGCTTCAGGCGAATCCGGCCCGAATGGACTATTACAAGCGGTATCAGGAAATCGTGGCTGATTACAATCGGGAAAAAGACCGCACCACCGTCGAGCAGACGTTTGCCGAACTGGTCGCCCTGGCCGAGAGCCTGGATGAGGAAGCGCGCCGGGCTGTGCAGGAGGGGCTGACCGAGCCGGAACTGGCGTTGTTCGATCTCTTATCTCAACCCGCGCTTTCCAAAGCCGAGCGTGAGCGGTTGAAACAGGCGAGCAAGTCGTTACTGGCCAGGCTCCACGAGCTGTTGGCGTCGCTGGGGGACTGGAAGCGCAATGCGCAGACGCAGGCGGAAGTCGAAGCGTCGATTCTCGATTGGCTGTACGAGTCGCTGCCGCGTCCGCCGTTCACTGACAGCGACACGGAAACACTCGCCCATCGGGTCTACGACTACGTCTGGCAACAGAGTGCATCCGGGCAGCAGAGTGCGTCCGGGCAGCTTGCGCTGCCGACGGGGGTCGCGTAGGGGGCCGCCCAGCAGCTCCGGGGCGATTTCGCGAGGCAAGACGACAGGCCATCCGGCTGAATTGCCTGGCCGCGACCGGTTTGGCGACGCTGTTGGGAGCATTTCTTTTCTTCGCGTACCACCACGCCAAGGTGATCTCGGCACTTTCCGGAATCTTTGCCTTGGTCGGATTCCTCGCCTGGGTGGCCCATCTACGTCAGAATCAAGGGGTCGATGGCTATCTCACCCAATGGCTGGAAAGGATCGACTGGGTTCCCGAAGCAATGGCTGCCGAAGAGGAATACAGCCTCACCAAAGTGTCAATTGGACCAGATTCCTAAACCCCCGGAATCGCCACCCTGGGCTCCGGCAGCGCGCCCCATTCGTAGTTCGGCGGGGTGAGGTCTTCGGTGGACGCCAGCGCCTGCTCCCAGGTGATTGTCTTGCCGGTGTAGGCGGACATCCGTCCCTGGATCGCCAGCAGCGTGCTGTGCGCCATGTAGTCGCCGTTGTTGAGCGGCTTTCCCTGGCGGATCGAGGCGAACAATTCGTCGTGTTCGGTCTGGTAGAAGTTGTTGTCCTTCCCGCGATGAATCCAACTCCGGGAGGGGTCGTTCGATTCGATCGACAGCTTCCGTTCCGAGATGTGCGCCCGGCCTTTGGTTCCCAAGACCTGCACGCTCATGTCGTTCGAACAACCGGCGATCTGGCGACAGGTGCTATACAGCCGCGGTCCGTCGGAATACTCGTAGGTCACGGCGAAATGGTCATAGATGTGCCCGAATTCCGGTCCGGTGCGCGCCTGCCTCCCTCCGGTCCCTGTCGCCCGCGCCGGGTAGCGATCGCCGGCCAGCCAGGCACACACGTCGAGAAAATGGACGTGCTGTTCGACATTGAAGTCTCCGGAGAGCCACGTGTAGTAGTACCAGTTGCGCATTTGCCATTCCATGTCGGACCATTCGGGACGTCGCTGCTTATCCCAAATCGGGCCGCGGTAATCATTGGCCTGCAAAGCCACGATCTCGCCAATCGCTCCATCGAGGATGCGGGCGACCGCCTCGCGGAACCCCTCCGAATAGCGGAGGCACAATCCGGACACGACACTGAGGCCTTTGGCCTGGGCGAGCCGGCAACTCTCCAGGACGCTGCGGACGCCGGGGGCGTCAACCGCGACCGGTTTTTCGGCAAAGACATGTTTGCCCGCCTCAATCGCGCTCCGCAGGTGCCGCGGCCGAAAATGCGGAGGTGTCGCCAAAAGAACCACGTCGACGCCGCTGGCCAGGAGTTGCGCATAGGCGTCGAATCCGACGAACCGGCGTTCCGGGGGAACGTCAATCATGGCGGCGATCTCCTCGTCCTGGAGCAATTCCGCCAGGCTCCGCTCCAGGTGGTCGGGAAAGGCGTCGGCCAGCGCCGTCAGGCGGACATTGGGATCGGCGCGGAGCGCCTGCGCCGCGGCCCCCGTGCCGCGACCGCCGCATCCGACCAGACCGACGCGCAACAGGTCGCTCCCGGCAGCATGAACGAATTTTGGCAATACAAGGGGCGCCGCCAGCGCCGTCGCCGCTGTGGATTGCAGAAATCCGCGACGGGTGGCATACGGTTGGATGCGATCAAAGGGGGTGGGCATGCTGGTACAGGCTCCGAAATCCGTGACCACGAAACAGGAATGGACCGGGGAATGATTGCCGTCGCGCCGCTGGCTGGTAGTATACATTGGATTCGTCGATTTCGCCTGTTCTCCGGAGGTCTGGTCCACATGCCACAGGACTCCTTGCCATCCCTCATCCACGGCGCCGCTCCGGACAATCGACGACGGTTCCTCAAGCGATCGGCGTTCCTGGTCGCCGGGCTGTGCGGTCTGGCGCCTCACCAGCGGGCAGCAGCGGGAGAGGAGAAGCGCTCCGGCCGGGGCCAGCCGACCGAGTTTCAAATCGCCTGCATGACGCTCCCTTATGCGCAGTTTCCACTGCAGCGAGCCCTGGAGGGAATCCAGGGGGCCGGTTTTCGATACGTCGCCTGGGGTACGACGCATCGTGAGCCGGCCGGCGGCGACGTTCCTGTGCTGGCTGCCGATGCTCATCCAGACGAGGCAAGACGGCTCGCGGAGCGTTGCCGCGACATGGGGCTGGAACCGCTGATGATGTTCTCAATGATCTATCCGGAACATCCCGAGGCAATGCGCGTTTTGACGCGGCGGATCGAGCAGGCGGCCGCGGCCAGGCTGCCGCAGGTTTTGACGTTTGGACACACCGAAGGAGGGAAAGAGGAAGTGTGGCTGGAGCGGTTGCGCCGGCTGGGAAAAGTCGCCGCCGATCAGGGGGTGATGGTGGTCGTCAAACAGCACGGCGGGACGACTGGCACGGGGGAGGCTTGCGCGAAGATTGTCCGCGCGGTGGACCATCCGTCGATCCGGGTCAACTATGACGCCGGCAACGTGATGGATTACCTGGATGTCGATCCCCTCCCGGACCTGGCGAAATGCGCCGATGTCGTTCACAGTTTTTGCATCAAGGACCATCGCAACTGGCCACGCGATGAGGATTGCGGTCCGGGACTGGGTGAGATCGACCATTACCGCCTGCTCGATCAGGTGGCGTTCACCGGGCGGCAGCTCCCCTTGTGCTGCGAAAACATTGCGGCGCCGCTCCTCCCTCGGCCGACCGACCCGACGACGGTGGATGCCCTGGCTCGTCGCGCGAGAGAGTATCTGGAAACAGTGGTCGCGGGACTGCACGCGGAAAGGGGGGAGTGATGGCGAACAGAATGTGCCCGATCACGAACTGTCGGGACAAATCCCGCAACGCCGCCGTGCTGCGACTGGCTGGATATCAACGCACGCCAGGCTCGTTCTCCGGTTCCAATTCGGCGACGATCATTGAATGCACGTCCAGTCTGGGAACGCGCACGCGTGTGCCGGAATCAACGGCATCGGCGTTCAGGTCGATCCCCTGCGG
>JBJXGA010000029.1:0-2894 GCA_046152955.1 Planctomycetales bacterium
AGCGATGTGGCTCCGTAGTCCATTCCTTGATCGGGTATGGGTTCCATCACCCACACGCCATCGGGTTCGCGATTCACCAGTCTGAGTTCCAACGGGGTGGCGGCGTCCTGTGAACCTGGCTGGGGGATCGTGACCGTTTCCCTTAGGTTGATCCAACCCCGCGTTTGGCCGATCACACGCCACTGGCCAGTTGAATTCGTCGAAAGAAACAATCCTTCCCACTTTCCCCCTGTTTTGGTGCGTATACCCAGGAGGCGCGCCGGCAGGACGCGGCTGTTGTTGAGGACCAGACAGTCTCCCGGTTGCAACAGGTCCGGCAAATCGCAGATCGATTGATGCGACAGGCCGCCGTCGGAGCGCCGCACAACCAGGAGCCGCGAGGCATCCCGTTCCGGCAGCGGTTCCTGGGCGATGAGGTCGGGGGGGAGGTCGTAGTCGTAAGTTTCGACGCGGTCGTGGGCGTGCATCGTGATTCAAAAGGTATGGGAGTGCGGGGGCACGGGGGCGAGGGGGTGGTAAGACGGACAGAACAACGATTGATTGTCTTTTTCACTCCCGCACCCCCATACTCCCATACTCCCGCACCTTCGTCCTGAAAACCAGTCAACTCGAGTGCCATGACGTCGCCCCATCGCATCGCCTTCGGCATCACGGAACTCGACCCCGGCGGGGCGGAGCGGATGCTGACGGAACTTGTGACGCGGTTGGATCGTGCGGAATGGGAGCCGCACGTTTATTGCCTCGGACCGGAGGCGCACTTTACGCGGGTGCTGCGAGAGCAGGGAATACCTGTAACGTGCTTCGGAGCGCGGGGATTGTTCGGCGCGCCGCGCGTCATTCGGAAATGGACACGGGAGTTGCGTCAATCTCAGCCCATGATTCTCTACAACTGGCTGTTTCATGCGAGTTTGCTGGGAAGAATCGCGGGCCGCTGGGCCGGCGTGCCGCATGTGCTGTCGGGAATTCGCGTCGCCGAGCGCCGCAACACCTGGCATGGCCGCTGGGACCGTTGGACGAACTTTCTGGTGGAGCGCAACGTCTGCGTCAGCCAGGGTGTGGCGACATTTTTAGAACAGTCAGTCGGCCTGGACTGCCTCAAGACGGTGGTCATTCCCAATGCCGTCGATGGAGCGAGGTTTGAACGCGTTTCACCAGCCGACTTGTCGTCGCTGGGGATTCCCCAAGGCTGTCGCGTGCTGATCACGGTCGGCCGGTTGGAACATCAGAAAGGCGTGGATGTGTTGCTCGCCGCGGCGCCGGCGATCCTCACGCGGTTTACCGACGTTCATTTGCTGATCGTGGGCGACGGCCCGGATCGCCGAGCGCTGGAAGGCCAAGCGCGCATGTTGAACCTCGCCGAGCGGGTCCATTTCACGGGTTCCCGCCACGATGTTCCCGCCCTGCTGAAAGCCTCCACGGCCCTCGTGCTGCCTTCCCGGTGGGAAGGGATGCCCAATGTGGTGCTGGAGGCGATGGCGGCGGGAAAACCGATCGTGGCGACGCAGGTTGAGGGAACCGCCGAGCTGGTGACGCCGGGACTCAACGGGTGGTTGGTTCCTCCGGAACAACCACAAGCGATAGCGGAGGGCGTGGCGCTCCTGTTAGAAGATTCCGAGGGGGGGTCACGAATGGGGCGTGAGTCGCAACGTATTTGTTTGGAACGATTTACAATCGAGCAATTCGTGGATTCCCACGTCCGGCTCTTCCGCGAAATCCTTTCCGCCCCCCGCTGAACGACCAGTTTTCAATCTCCAGAGTTCCGCCTGAAAAATTCTGAAAATTCCCAATTCAAGGCCCAGCAAGGAGCTAGGGGGGATCGCCGCGTCAGATCGTCAAGGCGGCGAATTTTCATGCTTGCATCCTGATATGCAGTTGATACATTTGGGCCGCCGTGGGGATGAGTGGGGAGGAATGGAAGAGAATGGCACTGACGGGAACGTATTTGCGAACGCTGGATGACAAACGGCGTCTCGCGGTTCCCAAACGGCTCAAAGACGACTTCGGCGAATCGAACCTGGAGTATCTCTACATCGCCCGCGGAACGCAACGGTCTCTGGTTTTGTACTCACCGAAGATGTTCACCAAACTCGGAGAGGCGTTTTCCGGAAGTCCAAGTCAAATCAACTACTTACGAATGTTCTATTCCTCGGCGGAGCGGGTCGATCTCGATGGCCAAAGCCGGATTCGCATCCCCGATCGTCTGTCCGAGTACGCGGGATTGAAGCGGGAAGCCTATCTCCTGGGAGTGCAGGATCACGCGGAACTGTGGGACAGAGAGGCGTGGGACGATTTTTCCTCGGCGAACACGCCCGTTTTCGATGAATTGGCCACTCAGGCTTATCAGGCAAAAGTCATCGGCGGTTAATCGTTGGGTGGGCTATGCCCACCAGGTTTTCCATCAATTTCGTGAGCAGTACGAAGCTGGTGGGCACAGCCCACCCTACAAATCTCGTCTGGCATCAACCCAAATGATTTCAGGGAACCATTGGATATCCGCTGGCTGAACCGGGCTATGCGGATTGCCGGGGCTTGCACGGAGGTGGGCCTCGGAACTGCGTCAGCAGCGACGGCAGTCGTCTGATGCGGGTCATTTGCCTCGAGTCCTCGGGCGGCACGGATGTCCGCCCGAGGCTGTTGAGGCCGATGATGTTTTGAATTGCTCTTTCCGAATCGGTCACATTCGCCTATAACCCGCCGCGACCGGCGGTTCCCACCGGCGCTGACTCCCCTTCTGGCGATTCTCCGTGACCGTTCCGAAAAGTCCGCCGGTCGGCTGGCTTTCCCCGGATGCCGTGGCATGATGACTGTGGCGCCCCCATCTAACGCACCTGCGAGACCCTCCGCGATCGTTCGCCGGAAGACTGCGGATGTTCCGCGCCTACGCACGTTCCACA
>JBJXGA010000030.1:0-8714 GCA_046152955.1 Planctomycetales bacterium
AGTCGCTGCCTGCGGCAACAACCCTGGGCTTCGATATTGGACGCCTTCAGCGTCCTGGTGCCGCTGGAGCGAAAGATTCGCAGGCTAGAACTTGTACCCCGCCCATTCCCGAAACAACGCCAAAGGCGTTGAATAACAAAGCCCAGGGTAGCCGGCGCAGCCGGCTACCCTGGGTACGCGATCAACAACAAGGATCAACCCTGAAGGGGTTGCACCCACGGGTTTCGCCAGGGTGAATTCAAAACCCACACGGACCGTTCGTCCGATTCGATTTCGCACCTCCGCAACTCTCTGCGGAATTCGTCTTGGACCGATTCGTGGCCTCCTGGTGTTCGATGGAGTGCAAATCGATTTGCGCAAGTGATTGCGGCATTGCCCGGTTCCGAATTGGTGTTTTTGTTCCAGACGGCGGTTGGCCGGCAATTGCCGACAGTTGGCCCCCTACAGGGGCCTGGTGAATGGAGGGGGCTGTACCCAGGGTAGCTGCCTGCGGCAGCAACCCTTGGGCTTCGATATTGGACGCCTTCAGCGTCCTTGTGCCGACACGCCGTGAATCGATACGCCGGACAATTCTCGGCGTCATCGACTGGTACAACGAGGATCGTCCCCATACGACGTTGGCAGGCAGGACGCCGAACGAAGTCTGTTTCAAGCGCTTTCCCGCGAACCGCCGACCCCGGACTGAACCACGGCCGAATTGGCCACTGGGATCTCCTTGCGCCCGACCGCATGCGCTCCTGGCAGGCAAACCTGGCGCACGATTCAGCATCGAGGTTGAACACGTTGTCGGACAAACGTATTTGCCGATCGTCCGCCTCCGCCGCGCAGCGAGAGATTGGCACCGACATATCCAGGCCACGCCGGCAGAGCCCGCACAGCGAGTCGCACTTGTTTCAACGCTTCAATTTGTCAAAGACCAATCGGCTTCTACTCAATTGGGGAAGCGACTGAGCCTGGCCGCAGTCCGCCCCATTTCTCCTATTCCACCTATCTTCTGCCGAGAAAACTCGCTGGACCAGTACAGCCCGCCCAATTCCTCCAATTCATCCCATTTTCTGGCAAGAAAACTCGCTGGACCACTACAGAATAGGCCCATACTCTGCGACATTACCGCACAACGCCCATCCCGGGTGCTGCGTTCTCCAACTGTCGCCAACCATCCAGCGTCACACTCGTGCCATGAAGAAACAACCAACGCAATCGAGTAAGCGAATGAAACTCGATTATACCGTCATCGGTGATCCCACGGTGGCCAGTTATTGTTAACGTCTGCAATGCTGTAAGACGACCGATATGACTCAAATCTTCATTGCGTATCGGCACCGAACCCAAAAGAAGGGCCTCGAGTTTCGTCATTCGTGACAGGTGAGACAATGCATGTCCATGTACACCTGTTTCCGAAAGAACCAAGCGTCGCAGTTCTGTCAAGTCAGAGAGCGAAGATAACCCGCGATCGCCAACTGCCGTGGAATGCAAGTCTAGCGATTGAAGTCTATGCAATCGACCAACGTACTCCAATCCATCGTCCGAGACTGTCGTGAAAGACAATGACAACTCTCGCAAGTTCAATAGCAAAGTCAGATGCGATAGGTCGACATCCTGAATATCGGACCGTTTCAGCAGCAAGCTCTCAAGGCTCTTCAATCGAGAGACGTGCGTCCAGGCAGGTTTCGCAATACGAGCTCCAGATAGATCAAGCGTCTTAACATTCGGAAGACATGTCAATGCATGGGCCGTGCTGACGTCAATGTGCCGATCCGTCAGCGAAACACCCTCTACATCCTCAAGTACGTCTAAATATTCATCGGACAGAATCTCCCTCAACCACGCGGGCCACGTTCTAGCCCTAGCAACTGTCCCCCCCACCCTCTGTACTTCGGCTGCGGCGACATTTTGCCTGTAAACCGGAACTGCAATTCGCGCTACCAATATCGCAATCAAACATGCAACACCCGCAACAACACTTCTGCATGAGCATTGGAACATCCTACAAGTCTCGCTAAACCTAAACATCTTGTACAATCGCTCAAGATATGATGACCGCCCAGCACGAACCAATTCTTCTGAGCAACATGAATCAGACGGCTATTGCATTTCATGACGCAAACCCATACGCCTTCGTGAATTCGGCGCGACGATGTACTTGGCATCTGACAGCACACTACGACCGCCGACTGACCTAACCAATCGAGATAAAGCCAATAACACACACCCTTCATTAGGCCACATTAAGTAGTGAATGCGCTACTGGCCGCAAGGAGGGTTAAGGGCGTTGCCGGCAGCGTTTGAACTATCGACCAGATTCATCTGATTATTAACTGAAAGGATTCCGCAGCAACTGATCTTTTTAATAAAAACAGTTTCTACAATTCTTGGCAATACCAAGATGATGCCAAGTGGCGGCGCAGAAACCACCACTCCGCCAGGGGCCAGCGGTGGAGCCGTGCCGTTCAAAATGGGCAGCAACACACCACCGAGTCCTAACGAGCATACATCTATGATTTGGAGAACAAAACTAACTTCCATTTCAAACTCAAGATAGAAGCCCTGTCTCGTGTCACCGCGAAGGGTTCGAAGTCCTAGCTGATTAAAGTGAAATCTTGGAATATCGTCGTGCCAATACTTACATCCAGTCTTTCGCACTGGACTGTACCTGTCGTGCGGCGAGTCTGGATCGGAACGGTGCCCAGCGAAATGGCTTCCATCGTAGAAAGGCGTGACGCCATGTCTCGCAGATCCCGGACTGGCCTTGATGTCAGAAATTGTACATCAGTATACATGG
This sequence comes from Planctomycetales bacterium, assembly GCA_046152955.1. Lineage (GTDB taxonomy): Bacteria > Planctomycetota > Planctomycetia > Planctomycetales > Planctomycetaceae > SIAF01. Next base: position 2,783 of record JBJXGA010000030.1, read on the forward strand.
TCATGTCAAGCCAGCGGCGAGCGCCCGTCGCTGGATGTCTCAGAGATCCAGGATCGCTGGACTTCATTCGCGCATTGGCCCACCACCTGCCGCGTCACTTGGTTGGCACTCGATTTGGACGCGAGCGGGTGGTTGTTTGTAGGCCGACGCAGCCTGTGTCGGCTACGGGAGGGCATGGTTGCCAATGAGACCGGTGGGCTCACGCCACACCGTTCGCCTGGTGGTTCGTCATATGGTTCGTCATCTGGTTCGTCACCCCCGGAGGGGGTGGCCACATCGAACATATCATGTTTTGTTCCTTGATATTGTGGCAACATTCGACTCCTATTGCGTCCTGCTCCGTCACGATCTGCCATCAGCAGTGGAGGTGTGTCTTCAGATTGGCCATGCGACTCGGACGCTGGCGGGTTGATTGGGCGCTGATGCAGGCATCGTCGGCCACGGGTGGATTGTTTAGCGACGAGACCGGTGGGCTAACGCCACACCGGTCGCCGGGTTGGTGGGCCACCTGGGTGACCATCTGGTGGGCCACGTGGTGGGTCATGTGGTGGGTCATGTAGTGGGTCATGTAGTGGGTCATGTAGTGGGTCATGCGTTTCGAACGCAGGGGGATTGCTGCAACCTGTGTGATCGATTGGGTTTGGGGATGTGTTACGATGCCGGCTTGGGCTGGTGGGCCACGGTGGGCCAGGTATCGGGGACACCGGGTGCGGTATGGGGGTGGCGATGGGATCGATTTGTGGCGCATGGCTATGGCAGGGGTGCGGGTCGCCGACGCAGGCTGTGTCGTCCAAGGGCTCCGCCACCCCTTTACGGCGCGCGGGAAGGGTTGTTTCGAGACTCCGGCGGCTGGAACATCATTAAATCGACGGCATCCCCCTGGTCGAGAAAGACCTTGCCGGCCAAACGGGGGAGCAGTTCTTCCAGCGTCGAAGTGAACAAACGTTGCATGGTTTGTCGCCGTGCCTGGTTGACGCTGGCCGGTCCGGATTCGGGATGGCGATGAAACTCGGCGATCTGCGACCGGAACCGGTCGGCGGCCCCCCGTGCCAGTTCGCCCCGCGCGTGACGCCAGGTTTCCGCTCGATCGACCAACTGGCCGGCCGTCGCCCGCGCGGCGGACAGGCTCTTCTCGGCCCGCGCCTGCTCCTGGTGAATGGTACGGTCCCGCTCGGCACGGGCGTTAGAAACATCCAGAAACGCCCCTTTGACTTCCACCGGGGGGAGTGCGCCGGCGATCGTCACTTCCTCAATCGCGGCACCCCACGGATGATTGCCGGTCGCTTCTCGGGCGCGGCGCGTCAACAGTTCCCGCAACTCGGCCATCCCCAGCGGATGCACGTAGTCCACGCCGCTGCGCGCCACAGCGTCGGTCACCAGCGATTCCACCAGGAGTTTGAGTGCGGCCTGGGGAGAACTTCCCTCGCACAACCAGGCATACGGGTCGGCAATCCGATATTGCACCGACACCGACAGGTGCAGGACGTTTTTGTCTCCCGTCAGGAATTCCCCCTGCCGCTCGACGTTGGCTTCCCGAAGAAAGCCCGAGCTTTCGATGGGTTCCACCGACGGGAGGCCGATCGCAATGGTCTGCAGTTGGTGCACGTTGACCCGGTCGAGGCGCGTGAAGGGCCAGGGAAGATCCCAATGCAGACCGCTGGCGGCCAACGGGAATCGCGCCTTTCCAAATCGCCGCACGAGCGCCTGCTCGTTCCCTCGAACAATGAACAACCCGCTGGCGAGGTACGCCAGCAAAAGCAGGCCAATTCCAACTCCCAGTCGCTTCATAGCCCCTCCGCGGGAGTGGAGTCCTGCTTTCGCTGTGGCCGATCCGAATCGTCGGGCGGGGGAAGCAGTTCGAGCCGGTCATTCGGGGGCTCAGAGTCCGAAGCGTCAGGGGGGGCCTTTGTCCGCTTCCGATCATCGGCCGACGGCGCATGATCCCCAGAGACCGAAGAATCGGGAACACCCTGCGTCAGCAGTCGGAACAGTCGGTTGCCCGAGGACAGAATCAGCGTCGTCCGCTCGTTGAGGATTTTGCCGTAACTGGCCAAGGTCCGCTGAAACTCATAGAACTCCGGATCCTGCGCATGTGCTGCGTTGAGGATCCGAATCGCTTCGGCTTCCCCCAGTCCTCGAATTCGCTCGGCATCGGCCTCGGCACGGGCCAAGAGCTCGTCGCTTTGGCGTCGCGCCTGGCTTTCGATCCGACTTTTCTCGGCCAAACCGGCGCTGCGATACCGCTCGGCGATGCGCTCGCGTTCGGTCCGCATCCGCTCATAGACCGCCAGGCGATTCCCCTCGGGAAGATTGATCCGCTTGATCCGCAGGTCGACCAGTTCGATTCCCAACCGATCGCGCAGGCTCCCTTCGCCATCCCCCTGCCGCAAATCAGCCAGTGCCTGCGCGGCAATCGCTTCCAGCGGGCTGGCTCCCTCTGGCCCCTGGTCGGACTGCCGCACGCTCAGCAGCTTGCTCAGTTCGATGCGCCCAAACTCGGTGGGAAGAGTGGAGCGGAGCCGGGCGTCGAGCCGCGCTTCGGCCACGGAACTGCTCCCCAGTCCGCGGTAGAATTTCACGACTGGCCGATCGGCAAGCTGGCGTTCATCGCCACGCGGGGGAGCGATCATCCAGCACAGGTAGCCGCTGACCGTCACGTTCTTCCGGTCGCGCGTGAACATCTCACGCCCCGGTGGATCGAACAGTTGCTGGCGGCGGTCGAAACGCCGGACCGTCCCCAGCGGCCAGGGGAGCTTGAAATGCAGCCCGCGGTCGCTGTCGGCGGGCGACGTGCGATCGTAAACCGCCGTGATGCGACCCAGCGACTCGACGATCACGTACTCGGTTTCGTCGACAAATACCGGAACCGTCGCGAGCGTCCAAATCAGCAGCGCAAGCAGCAGCCCGCGTCCCAGGGCGCGCCCGCCGGAAGCGCCGGAGATCCGGGGTGATCCGTCGGTTGCCGGTGCTGGTTCCAGCGGTGGGTGGAGTGGTGACATGGTGGGTAAAGAATCGTGTTGTGCAGTCAACAGGAGAGTTTTGGGTGATGTTCGTCAATCGGTGCGGCTATAACGTCGAGGGAGTCATTGCCGGGAAAAATCGTGCAATTCTATTGTTCCAGGTCCGGCGGCTGCGTCTCGGGAACGAGCGACGTACCGCGCCACGGGAGTGGCTGCGGCATGCGCTCAGGATCGGTGAGCCAGATCTGCCTCCGGCCCGCCGAACGCGGATCGAGAATCGTCAGTGGCCGCTGCGACAGTGTCTGTTCGATCGCTTCCCAAAATAGCTGGAACCGAGTCAAGTCGCCATGCTTTTGATACTCGGGCAACAGGCTGGAAAATCGGGCTTCGCGCCCGCGGGCCGTCTCGACCGCGCGCGTCCGCTCGCGTTGAGCGGCGAGCAGTCGCACCGCCCCCTCGCCGGAGAGCAGCATCTCTCCGCTGGTCTCATCGGTGAGTGCCGCCCACAAGGGGTCGTCGAGCCGCCAGTCGGCCAGTTCTCCGGTGGTCGAGGAATCGGTCGCCGGAACCGCCGGATCGTCAGCCGAACGATTCAGTCGCCGGACCGCCTCTTCGCCTGCCGCGCTCAACACCAGCCGGGCGTGTTGGGCCTGCCCCAGATTGATCGACTGCTCGCGTTCCTCCAGGGCATTGGCCGCATCGCGGTACGCCGCCACGACCTGTGGGGGAGGATGGACATCGAGCAACGTGAACTGAGCCACTTCCAGCCCCAGATCGAGGCGGGCTGCCGAATCGCGCAACAATTGGAGACATTCCACTTCCACCTGCCGTCGGTGATCGGCCAGAAGCCCATCCAGTGCCCGGCTGGCGACCACCTGCCGCACTGCCGACTCAGCCAGCACGCGGAGCGTCTCTTCCGGGCTGCGGACCTGCAAGCGATACGTCCGCAGGTCGGAGATGCCGAAGTGGACTTCGGCGGTCAACTCCACGGCCGTTTCGTCACCGGTCAGAAGTTGCGATTCCGCAGGGACCGGAAGGAACCCATTGGTGGCATGTTCCGCCTGCCATTCCACGGGGGGCGTGTAGGCGCCCGCGCCGAGCACAACTCCCTGCGTGGCGCGAAAGCCCAATGGCAGCGCGCGCAACAACCCGACGTTCTCGCGATGGATCGTCTCCCACGGCGGAGGCCAGCGAAAATGCGGTCCGGCGCCGAGCGTCACTTCATACCGGCCGCATCGCGTCACAACCGCCTGCTCGCATTCGGAGAGGATCACCACGTTGGAACACAACCAGCCGGCCAGTGCCGTGAGAAATGCCAGCTTCACCAGGATTCGTCGTCGTCGGACCAGGCCGTACACGGCCCGCGACGGCGAGAGTGCCGCGGCCAGACGGTCGGCGCAACGGCCACACGTCTGACTGACACGTCCCCAGCGGGTGGTCTCCCAGCTTTCAAACCACAGTAATCGCAAGGCATTGAGCATCACCGCCAGCGATGCGACCTCGTGGAACACTGCCCCGCCAACGGGACTGAGCCAGCCCCAGGCAGACAACAACACTCCCAGTCCGTTCATCCCGAACGCAAACAGAAAAATCCCCTGGCGGATGATTCGCACAAGCTGACGTGACATGCGCACCAGCGACGGCAGCGGGGCCAGCGGATCCCCCATCAGGACCAGTTGCCCCGCTTCGGCTGCCAGATCGCTGCCGACTCCCCCCAGTGCCAACCCCACGGTCGCCGCCGCCAGCGCGGGGGCGTCGTTGATCCCGTCTCCCACCATCGCCACGCGGCGGCCGGCGCGCGTCTGCTCCTCAATCCACTGCCGCTTGTCTCCCGGCAGCAACTCCGTGCCGACGAAATCGACCGGTCCCAGCGTCTCCAACACCGCGTGCGCTGGTTGTGGACGATCGCCGGTCAGCAGGGCAAATGACCGAATGCCGAGTTGCCGCAATTCCTCCAGTACGCGCCGCGATTCGGGACGTACTTCATCGCGCATGCCGATCAGCCCCAACAACTGCCCGTGGCGCGACGCGCTGGCTGGGGGAGAATGATCGGGAGCGGGGAGCGCTCCGTTCGTCATGGCCGGAGTGAGGGAAGCATCCCCCAAAGCGACCAGGAGGACCGATTGCCCTTGTTTTTCAAGCTGAGAGACCCGTTCATGCCAGATGGGAGACAGGTCCACGCCGCACGCTTCCAACAGTCGTCGATTGCCCACGACGAGAGTCCTGGGCGCTCCCCCCCCGGAACCGGAGCGCAAGATCACCGGCAGGGAGGAGTCGGCCAGACGAGCAGTCACCCCCAGTCCAGGAGTGGCCGTAAACTCCGAAACGCCGGGGACCACCAAATTGTGTGCTTCGGCGGCGCGGACGATCGCACGGGCCAGAAGATGTTCGCTCGGCTTCTCGGCAGCCGCGGCCAGACGGAGCAACTCGGCTTCGTTGAGTCCGGCGACGGCGCGGCACTCGCCGACCGCCAGTTGGCCGCGGGTGAGGGTCCCCGTTTTGTCGAAGGCGAACGTGTCGATTCCCGCCAGTTGCTCCAGGGCGATCGAACCCTTAATCACGATGCCATTGCGGGCCAGCCAGGCCATCGCCGCCATGACTGCGCTGGGAGTGGCCAGCACGAGCGGACAGGGGCAGGCAACGACCAGGACCGCCAGCGCGGGCATCCAGCCGGCCTGCCATGTTCCAGACTGCAAGCGCCAGCCGATGAGAGTCGCCAATGCAGCCAGGAGAACCACCGGCAGGAAATACCGCGCCAGCCGATCCGCCGTCCGTTCCAGCGGAGTTTTGCGCGCCGTCGATTCGGCCACCATGCGGGCAATCTGCCCCACGGTGGTCTGTTCTCCCGTCCGATCGACCACCACCGTCAGCGCCCCGAACTGATTCAGCGTCCCGGCGAACACCTGGGCGCCGACCTGTTTGTCAACTGGGAGGCTCTCTCCGGTGAGGGGGCTTTCATCGACGGCTGAGAC
>JBJXGA010000254.1:0-15207 GCA_046152955.1 Planctomycetales bacterium
GGTTTGCCGACACGCGAGGCTATCAGAATGATGGGAACCAGGACATGCATCCATGGCGCGACTGGGTCATCGCGGCTTTCAACAGGAACATGCGCTTCGACCAGTTCACGATCGAGCAACTGGCGGGAGACCTGTTGCCGGGGGCGACGCTCGACCAGCAGATCGCCAGCGGTTTCAACCGCAATCATCGGGGAAATGGCGAAGGGGGGATCATCCCCGAGGAGTATGCCGTCGAGTACGTCGTGGATCGAGTCGAGACGACCTACACCGTCTGGATGGGACTGACGATGGGGTGTGGCCGCTGCCACGACCACAAGTTCGACCCGCTCTCGCAGCGCGACTTCTATCGGTCGTTTGCGTTCTTCAATAATCTCCCGGAATACGGCCGGGCGAACAAATATGGCAACTCTCCACCGTTCATCAAGGCCCCCACGCGGGATCAGGCGGCACAGGTCGCGGCGCTCGACGCGCGGCTGGAGGCAGCCCGCGCCGAGTTCGAACGGCATGGCCCGGCGCTTGCCGCCGCTCAGGCGGACTGGGAGCGGCAAATCGCGCCCGGCGAAGAGCTCGACTGGACGGTCTCGCGGTCCGAGCTGTTTCACGCACCGCTTGACGCCGCCGTGGGAGATGCCGCCGAAAAATCGTCGGGGAGTTGGAAGGAGGGAACCGGCGAGTGGGTTCCCGGACGTGTGGGACCGGCGGCCCGCTTCGACGGGGCACGATTCCTCGACGCCGGCGATCAGGCCAACTTCACGTTCTACGAAAAGTTCACGCTGTCGGCCTGGATCCATCCGCAGGGTGCTGAGGGGGGAACCATTCTCTCCCGGATGACCGACGTCGAGCAAGGGGATGGCTATTCCCTGGTGCTTGAGAAGGGAAAACTGCAACTCAATCTGGTGAAACGCTGGCTTGATGACGCGCTCCGCGTCGAAACGGAAGCGCCGCTCGCCGCCGACGAGTGGCACCACGTGCTGGTCAGCTACGACGGATCTCGTTTGGCCAGCGGCATCCGGATGTTCGTGGACGGGCGGCCCGCGGCTCAAACCGTCAACTTGAACCTGCTCAATCAGCCGTTTGGATCGAAAGAGCCGTTGCGAATCGGCGCCGGACATGGGCCGCGCCGCCGTTTCCGCGGACTGATCGACGACGTGCGGATCTATGGCGCCGTGCTGACCGACGGGGAAGCGCTGGCGCTGTCGGCGGCGGATTCGATCTCGCGCATTGCGGCAATCCGCCCCGACCAGCGATCTGCGGCGCAAAGCGCCAAGCTTCGCGCCTTTTTCCTGGACCGACATGCGCCCGCGGAGATTCGCGCCGCGCACGGCGAGTTGCGGACGCTGTCGGGCGAACGCGAACAACTCTGGGATTCAGTCCCGACGACGATGGTCATGCAAGAGTTGCCGCAGCCCCGTCCCGCGTTTGTCCTGGTGCGGGGAGAATACAACAAGCCGGGCGAACCGGTGACGGCAGCACTCCCCGGCTGTCTTCCCGCGCCCCCCGCCGAAACGCGCATGGATCGACTCGGTTTTGCCCGTTGGCTGGTCGATCCAGGACATCCGCTGACGTCGCGCGTGGCGGTCAATCGAATGTGGCAGATGCTGTTTGGAACGGGGCTGGTCAAGACCGTTGACGACTTCGGCGCCCAGGGGGAATGGCCCAGCCATCCCGAACTGCTCGACTGGCTGGCGGTGGAATTCATGGCGCCGGAAGGGGGGGGCGAACCATCCCGCGCGCGCTCATCGGTCTCCCCCGCCGATCCAGCCCCTCGTCCCTGGGACATCAAGCGGCTCTTGCGGATGATCCTCCTCTCGGCCACCTATCGGCAGTCGTCGCGCGTCGCTCCCGACCTGTGGCAGCGTGATCCCGACAATCGTTTGTTGGCGCGCGGCCCGCGTTTGCGGCTCCCGGCTGAAATGGTCCGCGATCAGGCGCTCTATGCCTCCGGACTGCTGGTCGAGCGGGTCGGCGGCCCCTCGGTGAAACCGTATCAGCCGGAAGGATTGTGGAAGGAACTGGCCGACGTGGAATATGTGCAGGATCATGGAGAGAGCCTTTATCGCCGGGGGATGTACACGTTTTGGAAACGGACGGTCCCCCCTCCAACGATGATCACCTTTGACAGCGCGGGGCGCGAGACCTGCATCGTTCGCGAGACGCGGACGAACACGCCGCTGCAAGCGCTGACGCTGATGAACGACGTGACGTTCGTCGAAGCGTCGCGCGCCCTGGCGGAGCGGGCGATGCACGAAACCGACGGGGGGCCGGACCAGCGACTGACGCGCGCCTTTCGGCTGGTCGTCTCGCGGAGGCCGACACCGACAGAACTGGCGGTGCTCCGAGGCGGCTGGGAGTCACAACGGGAACGCTTTGCCCAGGATCGCGCCGCCGCCGAGAAACTTCTCTCGCAGGGAGAAGCGCCCCGCGACCAGCAGCTCGACCCCGTTGAGCTGGCGGCCTACACGACAATGGCGGGAGTCATCCTGAATTTGGACGAAGCGATCACAAAGGAGTAGTCCGGCACACGGCGGCGAACATCGAGACGACGCGCTGGAGCCGACCTGGCTGACAGGAACGGGAACGAGGATGGTGAATTTGTTGACAACAACCGACCTCTGGACGAGGCACATCATGGCGCTCGACGACGTGACCAGGCGTCTGGAGACTGTCACCGGCGCGCTGCGCCAGGCGGGGATTCCGTTCGCCATCGTCGGCGGGCAGGCGGTGGCCCTGTGGGTCGCCTCCCGGGATCCCGCCGCGGTCCGGACAACCAAAGACGTCGATCTGTTGATCGACAAACGGAATCTTGCGCAAGTTCGCAAGGCGGCTCGAACGATCGGGTGGGAGTATTTCGAAGTTCTCGGAGTCGGAATGTTGTTGGACCCCGTATCGCCGAATCCGCGACAAGCGGTTCATTTCATTTGGGCCAACGAAAAAGTCAGACCCGAATATCCACTCCCCTCTCCAGGAATCGATGAGACGGTGGAACTTGATCCAGGCCGCCCGGTCGTTTCGCTGGCCGGACTGGTGCGAATGAAATTGATGGCGAATCGCGATCAGGATCGGGTCCATTTGCGCGACATGATCGAAGTGGGTTTGATTGCACGCGACGGATTGCCATCCCTACCCGCGGAGTTGGCGGAGAGACTGGAACAATTGCTGACGGAACTGGGACGCTGAGGGGCACGCCTCTCGCGTTCCGCTACGGGAGAATCGCAAATGCATGAGCCTTGGCCACAAGTTGACCGATTCAACCGCCGCGCGCTCCTGGCAGGGGTCGGTCTGGGGATCGGGACTGTCGCGCTGGCGTCGCTGCTCAATCCAGGGCTGTTTGCGGCGGACACCGACGCAGCCGATGGCAACTCGGGACAGCCGGCGCGCCCCGCCCCCGCGGGAGGACTTCCCGCCTTTCCGAACTTCACCGCCAAGGCCAAGCGGATCATCTATCTGTTCCAGTCGGGCGCGCCGTCGCAGATGGACCTCTACGACTGGAAGCCGCGCCTGGCCGATCTGCGCGGAACGGAACTTCCCGATTCCATCCGCCGGGGGCAGCGGCTGACCGGCATGACTTCCACGCAGACCAGTTTTCCTGTGGCCCCCAGCAAGTACAAGTTTCAGCAACATGGGGACAGCGGCGCGTGGCTCAGCGAACTGCTGCCGCACACCGCCCGCATCGCTGATCGGTTGTGTTTCATCAAAACCATGCACACCGAGGCGATCAATCACGACCCGGCGGTAACATTCTTTCAGACCGGAGCGCAACTGGCCGGGCGACCGAGCATCGGATCCTGGTTGAGTTACGGACTGGGGAGCGAGAACCAGGACCTTCCAGCGTTTGTCGTGATGATCTCGCAAGGATCCGGCAACCCGAACGATCAGCCGCTATACGATCGGCTGTGGGGGAGTGGATTTCTCCCGACGCGCTATCAGGGGGTCAAGTTCCGATCGGTGGGGGATCCGGTGTTGTATCTGTCGAATCCTCCCGGTCTGGACAGCGCCGGCCGCCGGCGGTTTCTTGACGATCTGGGGCAACTCAATCGCTTCAAGCTGGACGAGGCGGGGGATCCGGAGATCGCCACGCGAATATCTCAATATGAAATGGCCTACCGCATGCAAACGTCGGTTCCGGAGTTGATCGACGTGTCGCAAGAACCGGAGCATGTCTTCGACCTGTACGGCCCGGACGCGCGGAAACCCGGCACCTTCGCCGCCAATTGCCTGTTGGCGCGGCGGATGGCGGAACGAGGAGTGCGGTTTGTCCAGCTCTTCCATCGGGGCTGGGATCAGCACGTGAAACTGCCGACGCAGATCGTCGGCCAATGCCGCGACACCGATCAGCCGGCGGCTGCGCTGGTGGAAGACCTGGCACGGCGCGGACTGCTCGACGAGACCCTTGTCGTCTGGGGGGGAGAGTTTGGCCGGACGGTCTATTGCCAGGGGCAACTCACCGCCGAGGACTACGGCCGCGATCATCACCCGCGGTGTTTCACCGTCTGGCTCGCCGGCGGAGGGATCAAACCGGGGACCACTTACGGCACGACCGACGACTACTGCTACAACATCGCGGACAACCCCGTCCACGTCCACGACCTGCACGCCACGCTCCTCAACTGCCTGGGCATCGACCACACGCGACTCACCTACCGCTTCCAGGGACGCGACCACCGCCTCACCGACGTCCACGGCAAGGTGGTCAAGGAGATCCTGGCGTAGGGCGAACCCCATCCGCCAATTCACTCGCACGAACCACCATTTCGCGGAGCACATCCAAACCCTTTTGCCAGAAGGCCGGGTCGGTGATGTCGGCTCCCAGGCGCTGGAGAAGAACTTCGGGAGGAGCGCTGGAGCCGGATTCCAGCAATTGCAAGTAGCGGGGCACGAAACTCGCCCCCTCTTCCCGGTACATGCGGTACAGCGACAGCACCAACAGCTCGCCGAAGACATAGGCGTAGCAATAGAACGGGGTGTGGATGAAATGCGGAATGTAGGTCCATCCCCAACGGTACGGCTCGAACATCTCGACGGCGTCCCCGTACAGCGCCGCATTGGCGTTCCACCAGTGGGTGCAAAGTTCCTCGCTGGAGAGTTTTTCGCGACGGCGGGCCTGATGGGCCGCCAGCTCAAAGCGGGTCAGGACGTTTTGGCGGAACACCGTCGCGAAGGCATCTTCGATCTTGCCGCATAACAGCCCCAGCCGCACCTGCGGATCGGTCGTCGTCTCCAGCACGTGATCGAAAGTCAGGAATTCGGCAAAGACGCTGGCAGTCTCGGCGATCGTCAGCGGATGATGAAAATTGAGATAGGACTGCTTGCGTGACAGGTACTGGTGAATGCCATGTCCCAACTCGTGGGCCATGGTGGACATGTCCCGCAGCTTGTCGGTCCAGTTGAGCAGGATATAGGGATGCGCCGAAGGGATTGTGGCGGCACTGAACGCCCCACCCCGCTTTCCCGGACGGACTTCGGCGTCGATCCAATTCCGTTCAAAGAACAGCGTTGCGACCTCCCGCATCCGCGGATGAAACCGTTCAAACGCCGTCAACACCGTCTCGCGCCCGGCGTCGTACAGGCACGACGGAAGCTGGCTGGAGAGCGGAGCATATTGATCGTACGTGGCCAGTTTGGGGAGTCCCATGAGCCGCGCCTTGAGGCGGTAGTATTCGTGGGCGATGCCGTAATTCCCCTCGGTCACTTCCATCATCCGCTCGACCACCGCCGGCGCCACTTCGTTGGCCAGGTGCCGGCTGGCCATCGGCGTTTCGTAACGGCGGATTTGATCGTTCAGGCCGTGATCCTGGGCAACAGCGTTGAAGATGTGCGTCAGCACCAGTTCGTGGCGGGCCAATTCGGTGTAAAAGCACTGCTGCGCCGCTTTGCGGAGGCCCCGGTCCGGATCGTAGTTGAGCGCCAGAATCGAAGGCTGCCTCAGCATCCGCGTTTCGCCATTGTATTCCAGGCGGTACTCCAGCGACGCCACGAATTCGTCGAACAGATTCATCCACGCCGCGCGGGCGGTCAGCGATTTCTGGTTGAGCAACAGCTCTTCGGGCTCGCTCCGCGTGTGGGGCTTGTAGCGGCGGGCCGCTTCCAAATAGTGACGAAAATCCTCCAGCCGCGAGTCGGCCATCAACGCCGCGGCTCGTGCGTCATCCACCTCCAGCCAGCACAGTTCAAAAAACGCCAACTGGTTCTCGCGCTCGACGAGTTGCTGATGCACCCGGTCTTCCAGCCGCCGGAACACATCGTGGGAGGTGTCGGAGGCGGTCACCAGCCCCACATAGGAGGCCAGCCGTCCCATGTGCTCGGCGATCCCCTGGTAGTCCTGCAGCGCCGCCAACAGCCCCTCGACCGTGAGCGATGCGTCCGAAGCGAACAGCGGCCGGTGCGTTTCGCCAAACGCGGCGCAGCGCCGTTCCGCCTCGGCCAGATCGGCAGCGATCGCCGGATCGTCCGGTCCGGCATATAGATCGGCGAGATTCCAGACAATGCCAGCGGCGGACGAAGGTGCAGTCATGAGGGAGCGTTGCAGGAGCGATGGAATACGGGGAGTGACCAGCGCCCCAATCTACTCTTTCCCTGCCACAGTCCACAATCGACAAGCCAGCTCCATCCCACGGACTAACCAGCCCGCCGCAACGGCGCCTCGGCAGTTCCCGTGTGCTGCGCCATGGCCAGCATTTCGTCCACCAGCGCGGCGTAGTCCTCGGCGCCGGGACATTTGGGGGCGTAGTCGAAGATCGACTGGCCGAAACTGGGGGCTTCGGCCAATTTGATATTCCGGCGGACCTTGCTGCGGAAAATCTGCGCTCCCGACCAGGGGGCCTCCGGGTCGCTGGCGGAGAGAAACGCCTGCAAGTCTCCGGCGACGTCGGCTGCCAGCCGCGTGTTGGTTTCGTACATGCACAGCATGATTCCCGTGACCCTTAGCTTGCGATTCAGTCGCCGGGTCACCAGCGCGGTCGTCTCCAGCAGTTTGGACAGTCCGTGCAGCGCCAAAAAGTGCGGCTGAAGAGGAATGAAAACCTCTTCCGCCGCGGCCAGGGCATTCAGCGTGAGCACCCCCAAAGACGGCGGACAATCCATGATCACGTAGTCGTATGGTTCGCTGGCCAGCATCTGGTCGAGCGTCTGTCGCAGGATCAACTCGCGGCCGGGGGTGTCGGCCAGTTCGACCTCGGCCGCCGCCAGGTCGATGCTCGCGGGAACCAGCCACAGGTTGGGAGCGACCAGACGGCGGACCTGCGCCAGCGGACGCTCTCCCGCGAAGGCGTGGTAGATCGACGGGCTTTCGCCCGACAATTCGCATCCCAGGTGCAGCGAGGCATGCGCCTGGGGATCCAGGTCGAGCAGACAAACCCGCTCTCCACGGCGCGCCAAACCGGCGGCCAGGTTGACGCTGGAAGTGGTCTTCCCCACCCCCCCCTTCTGGTTCATGACGGCGATCAAGCGCATGGCGACATCCTCAAGAATTCTGCTTCCCCCACAACCTGGACGTGGAATCGACATCCACCCCAGGGCTGAGCGGCGGAAGTATACGCAGTCTCAAGAATTCGCAGAAGAGGAGTTGTGCCGCCTCGTGGCGGGTGGCGGGTGGCGAGGGGTGCGCTTCAGGTCTCAGGTCTCAAGACTCAATTCTGCTGCCTCAGCACCCGCCACACACACCCCGCCGAGCCTGCCAATCCCCGATCTACCATCCACGATCCCCAATCCCCTAACCCCTCACCCCGAGCGCCTAGCCCCCAGCCCCTCCAACCACGGAATCGGGGTATCCACAAACCCGCCCGATGGCTAAACTCCCTTTCCGTGGGGCGTCGTCCACGCGGGCCGGAAGGACACCGGTTTGGGCCTGGTAGGGAGACCTGCGAAACAATGGAACCATTTCGGTTCGTGCATGCCGCGCGACTGCTGATTGATCATCCCCTCCAAGGGACGGGGTGGCTCCCCGATCCGATGCGGTCGCTGGCTGAGGATGCCACTCGGCTGGCGTTTGAGCGGATCGTCGAGACCTGCCTGAACGAGCAGGTCGATGCGCTGCTTCTGGCGGGGGACAGCGTTGACCATCGCGACGCCAGCCTCCGCGCCTGGAGCGCGTTGCGACACGGTTGCGAGCGGCTGGCAGAAGCTGGGATTCCGGTCGTGATCGTCTTCGGCCTGTGCGATCCCTGGGAAGGTTGGCCCGCGCACGACCGCTGGCCTGCCAATGTGTTCCGTCTGGGTGGCACAGTGGACGGACCGGACGAAGTCCCGTTGTTTAGGGACGATCGGCTCCTGGCGACGGTCCAGCACGTCGTCGACTCGTCCACCGCAACCGAAGATTCTCCCTGGCTGTTGAAGCTTCCAAATGGCCGCGAATCGGATTTTCGGATCACGCTTGCCTCTGGTGCGTTGGAGCAGGATTTCGAATCACCCGGCCCCGGACATTTCCCTGATCGTGACGCAGCGCAGCGCGCGGCGCGGGGGCATTACGGGGCTACGGGAGGCGGGCCTGGAGCTCGGACCGTGGTGCTTTCGGGCTGGCTGACGCATGACCCTGGGCCCCCGCAAGGAATCCATCCCAGGGAATGTGGACCGCGCGGTTGCACGCTTGTTCGCGTCGACTCCGCCGGAGCGACGCACCGAGAGTTCATCGCCACCGCTCCCATTCGGTTTGAGCAATTGGGAGTGGTCGTAACGCCGCCAATGACATGCGACGAATTGCAGTTGGAAATGCTGGCGGCGCTGGAACAACTTCCCCGATATCCGTCCGATCGCGGCTGGCTGATCGCGTGGAATGTGTCGGGCCAAGGCCCGTGGCTGGAAACGCTCGCCGATCCCCAGCGACGAGGAAAGGTGTTGGACGAGGTGCATTCCCAGCACGGGCTGGAAGGATTGTTGATTCATTCGCACGCTGTGCGAGTTTGTCCACAACCCGGAGAGACGCCGGAGGAGGACGACCTGGCGGCGGCCTTCGACCGGGCGCTGGCAGCGAAAGTCAACCGCCCCCACTGGCTGGCTGCGCAATCCGCAGATCGGTTTCCCCCTCCCTACGCCCAGTGGAACCAGGCATTGGGCGCGCTGGTGGCGGAACTGGATCCCCAGGAAGTCTCTCTCGCCGCGCGGCGTCTGGGACGACGCTGGCTGGCAGCCGAGGAGAGCATCCCCTCATGAAACTTATCGAAATCCAGGTCGATCGCTGCGGCAATTGGCGCGACTTGACGCTCCCCTTGGAAGCCCGCGGATTGAGCGTTCTGTACGGACCCAACGAAGCGGGCAAATCGACGCTGGTCCGTTTTGTCCGGTCGGTGCTGTACGGCTTCGAATCCAATACGGTGCTGGAGGATCGTGCCGCGCTCCTGGCCGCTTCCGGTTCGCTCCTGGTCGAGGATGCGTCCGGAACGCACCGCCTGCATCGTGCCGCGGGGAACTCCGATTCCGACCGGCTGTCGATCATTGGCGAGACGCCGCCGCATCCTCCGGAACAACTGTTGACCGGTTGGCTGCAGGGGATCGACGAGCAACTGTTCCAGTCGGTGTTCGCCATCGACCTGCGGCAGTTGCAGGAATTGGGACTGCTCTCCGGGGACGAAGCGGATTCGCGGGTGTATGGACTATCGCTGGGACCGGCAGGACGGCGATTGCTGTCCGCTGCGCGGCGCGGGGGAACACAGCAGGCGCAATGGATCGGCGGACACTCGGACTCAGGGGCGCTCGGAAAACTGTTCGAGCGGCAAGCGGCATTGCAGGGACAGTTGCAGGAGCTGGACGCGTCGCGGCAGCGCCATGCCGAATTGTGCCAGCGCCGTGATCGGCTGGAGCTGGAGATCGAAGACCTGCGGCAACGCCAATCGGGAATCCAGGAGCAGCTTCGGGGGCACCAGTTTCTGGAGCGATCGTGGGGACCGTGGCGGCACGTGCGGGACTGCCAGAATGAGCTGGAGGGGCTGCCGACGATCGTCGATTTTCCACAGCGCGGGCTGGAGCGGTTGAATAGGGTCGAAGCGGAACTGGCAACGGCCCTCGAAGCCCGTGATCGACTGCGAGGAGCAGCGAAGAAGCTGCGCGACCAGTGCCGCGCCGAAGCCGACGCCAAGGGTTTGCGCCTCCCTGCGGGGATCATGCAGGGGTTCGTGGAGCAGCGGTCATGGCTGATGGAATTGGAACAGCGTCTGGAGGGACTGCGGCAACGCGCCAGCCAGGCGCAGGCCGACCTCGACGCACAGTTTGAAGCGCTGGGTCCGGAGTGGACTCCAGAGCGGTTGGCGGCGCTGGATCTGTCCGCCGCCGGGTGGCAGCGGCTGTCGGGAACTTCGCGCTCGCTGCAGGAAGCGAACGGACGTCGCCACGCGCTGCGCCGCAAGAGTCGGCGTCAAGCGATCGCCTATCGCGATCTGCGCGACGGATTGACCGAAGCCCTGGAGGATCTGGATGGGCTGACGGTCGATGCGGCGCTCACCCAGGCGCGCGAACGCTTGCGCGAAGTGAAACATCTGGCGAGGATGCAACTGCGCGAAGCGGAGCTGAGTCAGAGGCAGTTCAGCCTGCACGAATATTGCGATCGGCTGACTCCGCAGTTGACCCTGCCGCGATGGGTGTACATCGTGCTGGGGGTGTTTTGTTTCATGGGAGTCGTCCTGGCGGGTTGGGGGCTGATCGCCGGTGTGGCCACCAGCGGCATTGCCGGAACGATCTATGCCCTGCTGGGGATCACCTGCGGCGGTCTGGCCTGGGGTCTCAAGACGCAATACGAAGGGGACGCCCAGCGACGGATGGAAGAGGCGCAGGCGCACCTGGCGACGACGGCGGGCGAACTCGAGACGCTCCGGACGACGATCCAGACGCTCATCGAACCGCAGCCTTCCGAATCGCCCGACACTCCCGCCGCTCCGGCGCAGGCAGACGCCGGCGAGATCGTGCGCGTGGCGGCGGAGCGGGTTTCAGAGTTGTTCGAACTGGCGCGGCACCAGCGGTCGTTGCGCGCCATGCGCCGGCGATTGCAGGACAGCCGACAGAAGCTGGTGGTCGCAACCCGTGAGACGCGTACGGCCCGCGCCGCCTGGCGCGACCTGCTGAGCGAATTGGGGTTGCCGCAGAGCGTCCCTTCCGGAGAGGCGCTGGAGACTTGGCAACGGTTGCTGGAGACGCAAGAGTACGTGCAGCGGCGCGATCAGGCGCTGGCCGACCTGTCATTGACGGAAGGGTTGTGGAACGCCTGCCGATTGCGAATCACGGACTTCGGACGGCGCCTCGACGCCTGGGATGTCGACTACGATCAGCCGCTGGCGGTGCTGGCCACCTGGGAGCGGCAGCTTGTCGAGTTGGCGCAGCGCCGGAAGGAGTTCCGCGAGCTCAAACAGCGCCGCCGCGCGATGATCCGCGAAGCGTCGGACCGACAGGCACGGGTGGAAGAATTGCAAGTGCAGCGGCACGCGCTGTTGGTTCAGGGAGGGGCCGGATCGGCAGAGGAGTTTGCCGAACGAGCACGGATCGTGGCCCGTCGCAGCCACCTGGAAGATCAGTGTGCCAGCGCCCAATTGGGACTGGAAGCGGTCTGCGCGGAGCATGGAGACTTGGCGCTGGTGGACGAGGATCTGGCCGCCTACGATCCGCATGAAAACGCTCGCTGCATCGCGACGCTCCGAGATGAAGCTGCCGACCTGGCGCGCGATTTACAACAAGCCTTTGAACAACTGGGAGGAGTGAAGAACGAACTGGGCGCCCTGGAGGAGGATCGGCGGGGGACCAGTCTGCGATTCGAACTGGAACTGGTGCGCCAGGAATTGCGCGAAGCGACCCGCGAATGGGCCATCGTCGAGACCTGCGCCCAGGCCTGCGATGAAGTCCGCCGCGATCACGAGCGACGCCACCAGCCGGCGGCGCTGATCGGCGCCTCGCGCCTGCTGGAGCGACTGACACATGGCCGTTACCGTACCGTTTGGACTCCCCTGGGGGAACGGCGACTGCTGATTGAAGACGACCGGGGGCGCAATCTCCCGGTGTCGGCCCTCAGTCGCGGGACGCGCGAGCAGTTGTTCCTGGCGGTCCGTCTGGCTGTGGTCGAAGACCTGGCCCGACAGGGGGTGCAATTGCCGGTTCTGCTGGATGACGTGTTCGTCAACTTTGACGAGCGACGCTCCGAAGCCGCGGCGGAAGTGCTGTGCCAGTTCGCCGACGAAGGGCACCAGGTCTTGTTCTTCACCTGCCACCAATACCTGGCCGAAATGTTCCGAGCCAAAGGGGTCGCCCCCATCCGGCTTCCGGAGCGCCCGGCGGAAGAGGATCAAGTCGATCAGCGGCATGCGGGGTAGGTGCGGCAGTTCAGATTCGGATCGACTGTATGGGAGGGGCAAACCGGCCGCCCTTCACGACGATTCCGGCTCCAGAAGCTCTTGCCGCCTCCGCTCGTAATCCATCAGGCGGGAACGGTAAGCGACCGCCTTCTGGTAGTTCACCAGGCTGGCCAGCACAACCACCCCCAGGAAGACCAACCCGAAACAGGGTACGATCGGAGCCCCCAGGAAATACGAAGTAACAGTCCAGAAGAGTCCAAACGGCAAGCCAAGCACCAGCATCCACATGCTTCCCGAAACGGAAGGGAGACTGGTCCTCCCGCGGCGACCGGTGATCAGATACTGCTCCCGTTCGCGCTCCCATTCCCGATCGAGCTGCGCCACTTCGTTTTGACGTCGGATCGCATCCAGATCGCTGGCCATTGCGGTTGTGCGTTCATCGAGCGCTTGAAGGTCTTGCACGGACGCACTGCCGCCAGACGGCTCAATGGCGACTTTCGACGAACAAAACCGACAGGTCGCAACCCCTGCCGCACGGGACGCTTCCAACGGCGCGCCGCATTGTCCGCAAATCATCGGAACGAGGTTCATCGCCGGGCTCGCACGCAACGGAATCCGATGGCGTCATCCTTGATATCCTGGGGAACAGCTCGCCGGGTGGTACTCTTCAGCATTTCGTGATGATCCTTCCAGGAGCCGCTCCGAATCACACGCTGCGATCCAGCGTCGTCGTTCTTCCAGGCGCTTCCGTCAGTCGGAGCGCCGTCGTAATTCTCGTGCCAGGCATCGGCCACAAACTCCGACAGATAGCCGTGCATGTCATACAACCCCCAGGGATTGGGCTTCTTGGCGCCGACCGGCGGATCGTTCCCCGCCGCGTTCCCCGTATGCCAGCCGAATTCATCCAGCAGACTTGCCTTGGTTCCCGCATCCCCCGGTTTGGTCGCCAGATCGCCGAAGCTGTACGCAGTCATCGTCCCCGCCCGGCAGCAATACTCCCACTCCGCCTCCGTCGGGAGTCGAATGACCTCGTCCGCGCCAATCAGTTTCTGCGCCTGGAGGAGGGCCGTCAGTCGGCGGCAGAACTCCAGCGCTTCGTCAAACGTGAACTTTTCCGCCGAATTCCGCGGTCCCTTCCATTGACTGGGATTACTCCCCATCACCACGGCGTACAGATATTGCGGAACCTCTCCCTTGGCGATGTGAAAGTTGTAATCCAGCTTCACGACATGCACCGGTTGTTCCGCCGCTGGCCCGTTGGCGGAACCCATTGAAAACGAGCGTGGGAATTTTCCTTTTCCAGGAGTGATCTCCACAAAGTCGCCCAGGATCAATTCCTGCAGCAGGTTGCGGAGCAATTCCGGATCGGTCCCCTCCGGCAAGCCGGCCGCCTGACCGGCGGACCGGGGGAGTGCCGTGGCGGCAACGCAGAGCCCAACGAGCAACAGGCCACACATCCAGCGTGAAACAGCAGGCATCAAAGATTCTCCGGAAGGTTTAATCAGTGGTCGGGAGGCCGAAAATCATACCGTCACTCCTTGCCGGATGACACGGAATCAGGGGGTGACTATTGACATTTCGCGCGCCGACCATCGAAATGGGGACTCCCCCTCCCTTTGTGGAGACCGATCCTGGCAGCCGACCCGCTCGGTGGACCCGGGACGGCGCTTCAAAAACCCGATTCAGTTTTCCCTTTTGATCAACGAAACGGTTTGTTCCTCATGCCTCAATCGCTCATCGGCGCCCGCAAACTCGACCTCGACACCCCGCTCCTGTGCATCGACCTGGATCGGATGGAGTCGAATATCCGGCAAATGGCCGGCGCGTGCCGCGCCCACGGCATCGCCTGGCGGCCCCACGAAAAGTGCCACAAGACTCCCGCGATCGCCCTCCAGGAAATCGCCGCCGGGGCCATCGGCGTGACCTGCGCCAAAGTCTCCGAAGCCGAGGTCATGGCGGCCGGGGGAGTTCGCGACATTTTGATCGCCAACATGATCGTCGGCGAACGGAAATGGGAACGGGTCGCCTCCCTCTGCCGACACGCCGACCCGATCGTCGCCTGCGACCATTACGCCCAGGTCGAACCGCTCTCGGCGATCTGCCAGCGCCACGGCGTCAAGCCACGGGTGATCATTGAGGTCAACATTGGCCTGGACCGCGTGGGTGTACAGCCGGGAAAAGACACGTTGGAACTGGCGCAGGGAATTGCCCGGCTGCCGGGAGTCCGGCTGGCCGGGATCATGGGTTACGAAGGGCATTTGCTGCAGGTGGCGGAACCGGCGGACAAGGAACGGCAGATTCAAGCCGCGATCCAGACCCTTGTCGGTTGCCGCGATCAGATCACCCGTGCCGGGCTTCCCTGCGAGATCGTCAGCGCCGGCGGGACCGGCTCGTATCAGTACACGATCAAGTGTCCGGGAGTCACTGAAATTCAGGCGGGAGGGGGAATTTTCATGGACCCCTACTACCGCGTGAAGTGCCAGGTTCCGGAATTGGAATACGCGCTGACGGTGTTGGCAACGGTGGTCAGCCGTCCCACGCGCGACCGCGCGATCCTCGACTCCGGACGCAAGACGATGAATCCCGATGTGGCGCTCCCCGTGGTGGTCGGGCACGACGACGCGGTGGTGAAACGTCTCTCCGCCGAACACTGCGAATTGACCCTCGGTTCCCGATCACAGGATCTGAAGATCGGCGACAAGGTGGAACTGGTCGTCGGGTATGGAGATTTCACGACGGTCCTCCACGACGAATTCCACGGCTTCCGCGGCGATCGCCTGGAAGTCGTCTGGCCGATCCAGGGACGTGGCAAGCTGCAGTAACGAACAGCGCCGCACCGTCAGGGCGAGGCTCCCGCCGAGCTGTTTCGGGAGGGCGAACGTCCTCGTGAGCCACCAATGTGCGTTCAAGAACGTCAAACCGCTCCGTTGGGACACCTCAGACC
>JBJXGA010000057.1:0-7954 GCA_046152955.1 Planctomycetales bacterium
GGCAGCGAGTCGAAGAGGCAGCTCCATTCGTCCCCCCCGTCGCGACCCAGCCACAGTTGCCCGGTCGTCGTGCCGAAATAAAGCGCCGGCGATTTCATTTCGTCCACAGTCATGCCATCCCGCAGGACGGTGAAATAGCTGTCCTTCTTGGGCATCCCCTTGGCCAGTTTTTGCCAGGAGTTCCCGCCGTTCTGGCTCCGCCACACGGCGGGGGCGCCGCCGGGACAGGCGCGGGTCGCCGGCTCGTGCGGCATGACGTACACCACGTCCGGATCGTGGGGATGGACGACGATTGGAAAACCAAAGTCGCTCGGCAGCCCCTTGGAGATCGAGCGCCAGATCTTGCCGTGGTCGTCGCTCCGCAAGACTCCAATGTCGGGACGCGGACCGCCGGGACCATGCCATTCGGCCCACCCGCCGTGGTTCTGCATGTACATTCGACCGGGGGCGGCGGCAGGGGCCGCGATCTTATGGACGCACTGTCCAAACTCCGGATACGGATCGGGACTGAAGCCTGCCCCGACGCCGTTGTTGGCGGCTTCAAAGCTCTTGCCCCCGTCTTCGCTGAGGTAGTGCCCCCCGGTGGAAATCCCCAGATGCATCCGCGGCCCTTCGCGCACAATTGTGTGCAGGCAAAGTCCCCCGTTGCCGGGTTGCCACTGCCGGGAGTGGTCATGATTGCTGATGCCGCTCACCAGTTCCCAGGAATTGCCCGCGTCGCTGCTATGAAAGAGCGCCGCCGGCTCGACGCCGCACCACAGTTCCTTCTTGCCATCCCCCGGTTCCAGCGACCAGATATTGGCCAGGGATCGTCCGTCATCGGCGGGAAACGCCGGCGCCGATTTGGTCTCCTTGAACTTGCCCCCCAGATTTGTGGAGACGAGCACTTTCATTCCAAAAAACGGGTTGCAGCTCGAGGCATACACGCGCGGGCTGGAGCGCGTGTCGATCAGTGTCGAATAGACCGCCACCCCCTGTCCAAACGGGCCGCGGAGCGAAAAGCTCTTGCGGTTGCGGGTGGACTCGGCCACGAACACCCCTTTTTTGGTTCCGATCGACACCAACACGCGATCCGCCATGTTCAGCCTCCCGAGACTGCCGTGAACACCGAGACCACGTCCCCCGGCTCCAGGGGGGTGTCGAGGCCGGTTTGTTTGCACAGGCAGTCGTCATTGACGAAGAGATTGATGTGTTGCCGCACCGAGCCAGTCTCGTTGCAAATGCATCCGTAAAGCTGAGGATGTTTCCGATTCAACTCCAGGAGCAGGTCGCGGACGGTCTCTCCAGACAGGCGGAACTCGTCCTTCCCGTCGCCATACTGCCTGAGAACTCTGGGAACCTGGAATGTAGTCGTCATCAGAAGACAAGCTCGGAGCAGACGATTCCGACGAAACGGCCACCCCCCGACTGACACGACAATTCTCCTCTCGGGGCGACGAATGTCCACCTGCGTCAAAATGTCTGCACCAGCCTACCACAGCGGTGGGGGAATTCAAGTGCTGGCGGCGAGACGAGGTGGACGTCATGCCATACCTTGCATTATCGCTGCGGAGGGGAGACATTCCGCAGATGATCACGATCAGCCATTGTCTCCACGTCCTGTGAAACTCAATGGCTTCTCCAACTCCTTGAGCCGGCCGATGAACTCCATGCGCAAATTGCCGAATTCGATGCGTCATCTGGCCGCGGCCGTCGTTGCGCTGGTCGTGTTGGAGACCGGGGGACCGATTCTGGCGGCGGAGCTGGCGCTGGGGACGTTTCGAATCGACGTCACGCCGCCCGTTGGCGAGGGCCCTTGCGTCGGTTGTATGCCCCGGATTGACCGGATCGAGCACCCGCTGGAGCTGCGCGGCGTCGTGTTGCGGAGTGGGGATGAGACCTGGGTGTTGTGTGCGCTGGACTTTTGCGGTGTGTGCAATGCGAGCGACGATGCGCTCCGCGAGGCGATTGCCCGTGGCGCCCAGACGACCGCGGACCGGGTTGCGCTGCAATCTCTGCACCAGCATTCGGCCCCCATTCTGGATTTGGACGCCGTCATCCTGTTGCATGGCAAAACGAGCGACCAGGCGGCACAGCACCGCCAGTTCACGCAGGATATCGGCCGCCGCGCGGGCGAGGGGGTGAAATCAGCACTCGCGGCGCGGCAGCCGGTTACGTCGATCCAGGGAGCGAAGGGGCGTGTCGATCGGGTGGCGTCCAATCGCCGGGTGCCGCAACCGGACGGCTCGATCGCCGTGCGGGCGAGCTTCACGCGGGAGCTGGAGGTTCGCGACGCGCCGGAAGGGTTGATCGATCCGTGGCTGCGGACGGTGACGTTTTTCAACGGCAATCAGCCACTGGCGCAGCTCCATTACTATGCCACGCATCCGCAGACCTTTTATGGGGACGCGCGGGTCTCCTGGGACTGTGTCGGGATGGCCCGCCAGCAACGGGAACGGGATTCCGGGGTGTTTCAGGTGTACTTCACCGGATGCGGCGGGAATGTGACGGTCGGAAAGTACAATGACGGCACCCCCGCGGCCCGCGCGCAACTGGCGCAGCGGCTGGAACAGGCGATGCGCCGCAACACGGACGCCGCTCCGGCAATGACGATCAACGTGACGGACTTGGAGCCCCCAATCGTTTCCTGGGCCAGCGCGCCGATTCGGTTCACCGTCAGAGAAGATGGAGCGTTCCAGCCCGATCTGCTCCGCCGGCAGCTCGCCGCCGAGCAGCCGTTCACGACGCGGTTGACCGCCGCGATGTTTTC
This sequence comes from Planctomycetales bacterium, assembly GCA_046152955.1. Taxonomy (GTDB): domain Bacteria; phylum Planctomycetota; class Planctomycetia; order Planctomycetales; family Planctomycetaceae; genus SIAF01. The sequence goes on from JBJXGA010000057.1 coordinate 2,750, forward strand.
CGGATTCGGAAACCGCCTGCGCGCCGGGCACCTCCCCCGCGCGTCGCGGTTGCGGATCGGCGACCTGGAGTTGATCCAACTGCCGGGAGAGCCGTTTGTGGAGTTTCAGTTGTTTGCGCAAGAGCAGGCCGACGACGAGGCGTTCGTTTGCGTCGCAGGCTACGGCGAATGCGGGGTATGGTACTACGGTCCCGATCGGATCTACTCCGATCGAGGGGGTTACGAGCAAACCTGGTCGGTGACCGGACCATGCCAGGAGGCGGTGGAATCCACACTGAAATCGCTCCTGCGGCGCTGAGGCTTCCCCCCGTCTTGACGCTTGTTCACCACCGACCTATACTGTCGCGCTTCGGAACAGATCGCCCGCCGGGCGTATCAATCAGGACCACAGGCACGAACAGTGACGGAACATGAAGAGTCAGCATCGCCACGAACTGCAAACCAATGAACTGGGCAAGATCGCCGGGCAGGCCGTCGGCTTTTTTGAGACACATGGAAATCGGGTTTTGACCGGCGTGTGCGTCGTGGCGCTCGTGGCCGCCGCCTGGATCTACAAATCGCGCAGCGATCAGGTCAAAGCAGCGGCGGCATGGCTGGATCTGGCCGGCGCCGGACGTTCGGAAGACTTGAAGCAGGTTCGCGAGCGGCACCCCGGCACTCCCGCCGCGGATTGGGCTCAGTTGCAGGAAGGTCAGGAACGCCTCCGCGAGGGGGTGCAACTCCTGTTCACCAACCAGGAGTCCGGCACGAAAGAACTCGAAGAAGCTCGTAAAGTGCTGAAGGGGCTGGTCGACGCCCGCAGCGTCAACGCGGCCATCCGCGAGCGTGCCCGGTTCAACCTGGCGCGCTGCCTGGAAGCGCTGTCGGAAGGAGACGTGGGGGACGCCGAAAAAATGTACGAAGCGCTCCTCAATGAATTCCCGACGAGCGTCTACCGCAAAGAGGCCGAAGCGCGGATCGCGGCTTTGAAGTCGGATAGCGGCGGAGAGTTTTATACCTGGTTCTCCAAATATCCGCGCCCGAAACCGTCCGAGCGCCGTCCCCACGACTTGGGAACCAGTGACGACGCCGAAGAGGCCCTCCAGAATCTCAAGTCGCTTCTCCCCTCGTCCGAAGGGGCCGATGCGGAAGATATGGACCTCTCCGACGGACCGCAGTTGCCCGGCAAAGAATCGCCTGCCGACGAGTCCGACGACCAAACCCCGGCTGAGTCTCCCTCCGAAGAGGGAGAAGCGGGTGAAAAGAGCACGTCATCAGACGACGGAGCCGGCGAGCGATCCGAAGCTGAGGAGTCCGCTGATCCGGCATCGCCATGACAGGGGATCTCTCCGCGCAGCCGGTGACGCTCACCGTCGAAGCGCGGGCTCACGGCTGGCGGGTGGACCATTATTTAACGCGCCTGTACCCCAACTACAGCCGGGCGACGTTTCAAAAGGCGATCGACCAGCAGGGAGTGCTGGTCAACGGCCTGCCGGTCAAGGCGAGTCGCCGGTTGCGGGTCAACGATTTGATCTCCGTTCGGTTACCGGAACCGGCCGATCAGTCCCTCCCTCCCGAGGATTTGCCCCTGGACGTCATTTTTGAAGACGACGCGCTGGTGGTGATCAACAAGCGGGCCGGGATGATCACGCATCCCGGCAAGGGAAACTATGGCGGCACGCTGGCGAGCGCCTTGCAGTTCCATTTCGATCGCCTGAGCGACGTCGCGGGCGCGCAGCGCCCGGGAATCGTCCATCGTCTTGATCGGGACACCAGCGGACTGATAGTCGTCGCCAAGGACAACCAGGTCCATCACCGCCTCAGTTCGCAATTCGAACGCCGCGAAGTGACCAAGGAATACCGGGCGGTCGTCTGGGGAGTCGTGCCGCGCGATGGCGGATTGATCGAAACCCATGTCTGCGTCAATCCGCAGGCCCGAGAGAAAATGATGGTCTGTGAACCAGGGGGCAAGTCGCGACTGGCGGTGACGGTTTACGAAGTCCTGGAACGATTCGCCGAGTTTACCTACGTTCGATTGCTTCCCCGAACGGGGCGCACCCATCAATTGCGGGTCCACCTGAAACATCTGGGACACCCGATCATTGCCGATCGGCTGTACGGCGGCCGCACCGCGCTGGCGCGGTCGTTTCTCGACCCATCGCAGCCACGACACGTGGGGGGACGGCAGGCGCCCGCCGAAGGGCAGGGTGGGGACGATGTTCTGATCGCCCGTCAGGCGCTGCACGCCTTTCAACTGGCCTTCCGCCATCCGGCCTCCGGCCAGCCGCTGGAGTTTGAAGCCCCCCTTCCGGCGGACATGGAAAAAACTCTGCTGGCGTTGCGAAACCCGCCGTCGGTGGGCAAGCTATAGCGAATTGGCGAAACTCTTCAAAGAAAACTCCATGCAAGTTGCCAAAATTGAATTGCCGGGCGGGGAAGTCCGGGTTGCGGTGCTGGTCGACAAAGGGGTGTACGTCCTAGCCTGGTCGGCGGAATGCCGGTCGCTGACGGACGTGTTGCATGCCGAGAATCCGGTGGACCTGGTCGGCTCGCTGTTCGACACCAACGCCACGCTGATCGCGGCGCCGCAGGTGCGGATGCTTCCTCCTTTGGATCGCCAGGAAGTGTGGGCCGCCGGTGTCACATACAAACGGAGCCAAGTGGCGCGGATGGAGGAATCGGAGACGGGGGCCTCGCACTACGACCGGGTGTACACGGCGCCGCGCCCGGAGTTGTTTTTCAAGGCGATGCCGCGGCGGGTCGCCGGGCCCGGCCAACCAGTCCGCATCCGGACCGACACGATTTGGTCGGTCCCGGAGCCGGAACTGGCGCTGGTGATTTCTCCCAAGGGAAAGCTGGTCGGCTTTACGATCGGCAACGACATGAGCGCGAGAGACATCGAGGGAGAAAACCCACTCTACCTCCCGCAGGCCAAAGTGTACAACAACTGCTGCGCGCTGGGGCCGTGCATTCTCGTCCCCGAAGAGCCGCTCAACCGCGACGAAACCAAGATCACGCTGGTCATCCAGCGTCAGGGATCTCAGGCATTCCGCGGTGAGACAAACCTGGGACAACTTAAGCGGACGTTTGAAGAACTCATCGATTGGCTGTTCCGCGACAACAGTTTTCCGGATGGAGTGATCCTGCTCACCGGCACCGGCATCGTCCCCCCCAACGAATTCACGCTGCAAGCGGGAGATGTGGTGTCGATCGATATTACCGGGATCGGAACGCTGACCAATCCGGTTGTGCAGGGTTAGGTTGGTTTGGGGAGGCGTAATGCATCCAGCGATCACAAGCCTGCCATCTCACCTGGTGCTGGCGGCCATAAGTCGATACCAGAGGCATATCTCCCCCTACAAGGGTTTTCGCTGCGCATTCCGTGCGCATCGCGGAGGCTTGAGTTGTTCGGCATATGGCCAACAGGTCATTCGGGAGCATGGGCTGCTGCAAGGCCTTCGGCTGCTGCGCCAGCGATTTCGCGAATGCGCCGCGTCCGCGCAATCGCTACGGAGCTCCGAGGCTCAAGGACCGACGCGGCAGCAGGACGACTCACTTCCTCGCGAATGCAACTGTGCCGCCGATGGTTGCCTGCTGATTGCGGAAGCCAGCTCCTGCTTCTTTTGAGCCGCGGCGGGTGGAAAATCGTTTCTGAGCCGGGGAATTTCTGTTTTCCCCGATTTCGCGGAACCAATTCGGCTTTGCCGGGTACAGTAGGGCAAGGGCGTTGCATTTTCCCCGAAGACGATTCGAAATGACGGAAGACGAACAGGTGGTCCGCCGGGTGGTGTCGGGAGAGCGGGAGGCGTTTCGCCTGCTGGTGGTGACGCACCAGTCCGCCGTATGCGCGACGATCCGGGCGTTGTTGGGGGGAGCCGCGGATTGGGAAGACTTGGGGCAAGAGGTTTTTTTGGCCGCCTTTCAGCACTTGGCCACGTTTGACCCCAACCGGGGCTCGTTTCGGACGTGGTTGCTGGCGATCGCCCGCAACCGCTGCCGCAACGCGCTGCGTCGCCCGGCCTCCCTTCAACTCGAGGCGGTATTGGAGCAATCGCATGACCGGACGCCGGATCAGGCGGCCATGGAGGCGGAATGCTTTCAGAGACTCGACGAAGGGCTGGCGGCGCTCCCCGAGAGTCAGCGGGAGTTGTTCGTGCTGATTGAACTGCAAGGGTTATCGTATGAAGAGGCGGCACACGTCTCCGAAGTCAGCGTGGGAACGGTGAAGTCCCGTCTGTCGCGCGCCAAAGCCAGGCTGCGCGAACTGTTGCAGGCGGTGAGTTTCGAAATCCACGAATCGTCCTGAAAGAGTTGTCGAACCATGGAACACGACGAGCTGTTTGATCGCTGGCGGCAGGCGCGCTCAGGCTCCGAGCCTTCCGACGAGTTTGCCGAGCGCGTGATGCGGGGGATTGCTGCCGACGGGCCGCCGGTCGTGACGCGCGTCGCCGACCGGTCGGTGCGATTGGCCCAGGCCGCCCGCTGGCTGCGCACGGTGTCGTGCGCAGCAGCGCTCGCGGTTGGCCTGCTGCGGATCGCCGAGTTTTTGAGCCTGCTGGCGGCCACCCAGATTGCCGATTGAGGCATTGTTTTTCGGGGCGGACGCTGTGCGCCGCCGGATTTGATCGTTCCCGTTTTTGACAGGTCTGCCATGTCCCCCGAGTCTCGGTATCATCCCTGGATCGCCTGCGCCCTTTCACTGTGTTGCACCGGGCTGGGGCATTTGTACGTCGGCCGGCTCCTCCGCGGGTTGACGCTGTTTCTCATGTCGCTGATCCTGATTCCCGCTGCCGCGCTGGTCGCGGGGATGACTTCCTCGACTGGCGCTCTGGTGGGGCTGAGGGGGGCGATGGGGGTGCTGGTGGTGCTGTGGATTGTGGCGGTGCTCGATGCCGGGCGGATCGCCGCCAAGACGCCTCGGACGGCGCCTCACGACTACCAGCGCCCGCTGGTGTATGGATTGTTCCTGGTCGCGGGGCTCTGCGCGCCGGCACTGTCGGTCGCGTACGTGCGCCAGAATCTGCTGGAGGCATTCTACATTCCGACCAAAAGCATGGCTCCAACGCTCCACTCCGGCGATCGGATTCTGGTCAATAAGGCCGTCTGGCGCCGGGAGCAACTGGACCGCGACGACGTCGTCGTCTTCCGGTATCCCGATCAGCGCGACAGGAATTACGTCAAACGGATCATCGGTATGCCGGGGGATGTCGTGACAATTGATGGAGA
>JBJXGA010000058.1:0-17820 GCA_046152955.1 Planctomycetales bacterium
GTGGGGGTGAACATCGCTGGTTTCGCCGGAATCTATGCGTGAGCCGCAAGAATCTCACGGCAATCCCAGCGACTCTTTGAAGAACAGCGCCACGACCGCCGACATGTAGTCGCGATTCGGTTTCTTGGCAAAGCCGTGCCCTTCATTGTCGGCGTAGACCGTCCACACCCGTTTTCCCGAGGCACGGACCCGGTCGGCGATTTGTTCCGCCTCGGAGAATGGCACGCGCGGATCGTTGCGGCCATGAACCACCATCAGCGACGACTGAATCTTTTCGGTATTGCTCAAAGGATCAATTTTCTCAAAGTAGGCTTGCATCCTGGGATCTCGCTCGTCTCCGTATTCAACGCGTCGCAGATCCTGGCGATACGCCGCCGTGTTCTTCAGAAACGTCCGGAAGCTGGCGATCCCCACGATATCGACCCCCGCCCTGATCCGCTCTCCATAATGGGTCAGCGACGCCAGGACCATGAAACCGCCGTAACTTCCGCCGATGACCGCCACGCGCGACGCATCGAGTTCCGGCTGGCGGGCAATCCAATCCAAGAGGGCGCCGATGTCCCGCACGCTGTCCCCCCGTTTGTCCGCGTTGTCGAGTTTGAGATACGTTTTGCCGTAGCCGGCGGAACCGCGGACATTGGGGTGGATGACGGCCAGACCCATCTCAGCGAGGTAAAACTGCTCCACGCCGTTGAACAACGGACGATACTGCCCTTCCGGTCCGCCGTGAATGTCGATCACCACCGGCGCCGGTTGCTCCCGCGAGGCGGTCCGCGGAGCAAAAAAATACGCTGGAATTCGCCGTCCGTCGAAGCTCTCGAACTCGATCTGCCGCGGCTTGACGAACGTCTCGGGATCGAGTCCGCCGACTTCGCTGTAGGTCCAGCGCGTGATTTGTCCGTCGGCAAGCTGCAAGGCATAGGCGTCGGCCGGAGCGTCGGGGCGCGCCAGACTGAACCCCAGTTGCCTGCCATCAGGAGAAAACTCCAGCGACGCCACGATTCCCAGCGGCACGGTGATCTGCCGACGTTTTCCCTTTTCGATCAGGTACAGCGCGCCCGCGCCATCCTGATTGACGGTGAAAGCCACCGTTCCCGTCGCCGGCTCCACCACCACCGCGTCCACATCCCAGGGGATGTCCTCGGTGAGCCAGGTGTATTTCATGGTCGCCAAGTCCAGCCGCGCCAGTTGGTGAAACTCCCCCTGCGCGTCGGTCGCCACGTAGGCCGACTTGCCGTCCGGGGCGAACTTCAGCGTCTCAAACGCCGCGGGTCCACCCCCCGGAATCGGGAGGGGCGTTCGTTTGTTCGTCTCCAGGTCGAAGAGCGCCGGATACGTTTCATTGATCGACACCGTCCGATTGAGGAGCAACCGCTTGCCGTCCCGCGACCAGTCGACGGCCGACCAATGCTCGTTGTCCACCTGGAATAGGAGTTTCATCGACCCGGGATGGCGGGGATCGGCGACGTACAGGTCCGTGTCCCGTCCGTTCCGCTGGTTGCTCCCAATGATGACCTCCCCTCCGTCGTGGCGGACCGGTTCCAGAAGGTTTCGCGACTTGCCGTCGGTCAGGAGCTGCGATCTCCCGGTCCGACGATCGAGAATTGAGACCTGCCCGTTCTCGTTTCCTCCACGGCTCATCGTCACCAACAGCGCTCCATCTTTGGCCTCCGGAAGGAACCCGCCATCGACTGGTTCCGCGAAGAACGTCACCTGCTCGCGGCGTCCCCCCGGCTCGTACACCCGGTGCAGTTGCGCCGTGTCTCCAAACCGCGTGGCGATCAGCATCCCCCGTCCGTCCGGAGACCAGCCGCGAAATGCCGCCGTCCGCGTGTTCTGGTATTGCCGCAGGCGTTCGGCCAGTTCCCCTGGCACGGTGGGAACCTCCTGCGTGACGATCGCCGGGGGACGCAGCGGATCGTCGTCCGCCGCCTGAATCGCCATCCCCCCCGCGCTCGCCAATGTCATCCACGCCAGAAATGTCAACATGGGGCGGAAACGTTCACTGGGCATCGCGCGAATCTCCAACAACGGATTGATCGGAATCGGGTCGGAACACGGCTCTCTTGGGGCCGATCATCCCGATTTTCCCGACAAAGATCAATTCGACGAAAGTCGAATATGGTCGCCAGGGAGTACCCGCGAATCCTGGCAATAGCCCCGTTCGCCGGAAAGTGGGGAGAGCAGTGGCCGGTCGCTTCGGTTTGCCGTCTCGACCGTCTGTCCGATAGAATGAATGACATCAGTCAGTCATCGGAATTGTGGTCTGTAGCGACAGCCAAAGGGAAATGATGGTCGTGCTCGTCGGCGAACTTGGAACGGACACACCTTTGATCGCCAGTCGGCAAAGGGAAGGTCTGGACCAGCATGACGAAATCTGGGAGGGGACTTACGTCGTGTCGCCAGCCGCCAATAACGAACATCAGGAATTGGTCAGCAAACTGACCATGGTGTTCGGGATGATCATCGACCTGGCTGGATTGGGACGGACCTTTCCAGGGGTCAACATCAGCGACCGAGAAGTCAACTGGCACGAGAATTATCGCGTCCCGGATCTGGCAATTTTCCTCAACCAGACCCAGGCCCGCGATCTGGGGACGCACTGGGTGGGCGGCCCCGACTTTGCCGTCGAAGTCGTCAGCCCTGGGGATCGCAGTTGGGAAAAGCTGCCGTTCTATTCGCAAGTTGGGGTTCGCGAATTGTTGTTCATTGACCGCGATCCCTGGCGTCTGGAACTCTATCGTTTGCAGGAGGGGATCCTCGCCCCCGCAGGCGCGTCGGAACTTCCCGATTCTGCCGTGCTGGAGAGCCGAATGTTGCCCGTGCGCTTCCGCGTCACCGCAGGGGCCGCGCGCCCCGTGATCGAAGTGGCGCAGGGCGACTCTCGACAAGCATGGCTTGTGTAGGGGAGCGGGGCGATCTAGTGGCAGCTCTGCGCGACGCGCCGGTGGCGCTCCGTGCGCACTTCGGAGTGTTACGCACGTTTGCGGGCTGAGTCTGACTGAATTCCTGAGAAATCCAGCTACGGCGCGCTGTCCCAGACACAATCGACGTAGCCGATCATCATTTCTTCCCAGGTCTGGTCTCCCCACCCGACGGTTTTCGTGGGATCGGGATTGGCGGGATTGCCCGGCGAGTTGTCGAAGTGGGCCGTACATTCGATTCGGGTTCCCGCCGGCAGGCGCAGCGGTTCCTTGAGGCGATAAGCGCTTTGCCAATTGAAATCGTACTGCGGAACCGACAGGAGCGTCTCGCTCCGGCCATCAGGGAAGATCGCCTTGTATTCGAAATCACGTCCCCGGACATGCATATGCGGCGAAAACGAATAGATCAGCGCCGTCCGCGGGAGCGTCACATTGGAGGTCACTTGAAAATGCGGGTCGCCCGGTGGTATCCGAAACCGCTGGTTGGCGATCGGTTCGACCCGCGCCTCGCGCTGCGGCGGCCGCTTGTAGAACTTGAAAGCGTACTGCGAACGGTCCTTTTCTTCCTTGCCGGTCGCGGTGTAGTGCATTTGCCAGATCAACGTTGAGCCGGCGGGAATGCGACGCCCCACTCCTTCCGGAAGCTGCAATGGGGTGTTGCCGGGAGCGGCGCCGTCGATCCAGTTCTGTTCCAGATTGCCGCGCTTCTGCCCGGGGGCCTTGTAGAACAACACGATGTGATGCACGGCGGCCCGATTTCCCGGGCGGGCTTCCGCCGCCTGAATCCACATGTCCTCGGTGAAGTTGGTGGGAGTTTCCAGATAGATGTAGGGAATTGTCCCCTGCGCGGGAACTGTGATTTCCCTGGGAATTTCAAACACCACGTCCGGCTCGCCGATCCGCCAGCCGTCCGGGTACTCGATATTGGGGGGGGCGTCGCCTGGATCGCCCTGCGGCGTGCCGTCCTGGACCCAGGCGACCAGCGTGTCGATTTCTTCCTGGGACAACCGCCGTTCCGCGCGGAAATTGCCATACCGCGGATCGGCATGCCAGGGGGGCATTCTCCGCTGCAAGATCACTTCCACGATCATCTGCGACCAGTTGACCGCATCGTCGTAGGTCATGAGTGCAAACGGCGCCGCCGTGTTGGGATGATGGCAATCCTGACATTTCTCCTGCAGGATGCGCGACACCTGTTTGGAATAGGTGACTTCCCCTTTGGGGGCGGCGCGCCGCGGGCGTGTGATCAGGCAACCGGCGACCTCGGTCGTCTTGGTCGCCACTTCCTTCCCTTCCAGGAGTTCGGCAATTGCCAGAGTCAGATCGTCGCGACTGGCCTTGTCCCGCCGAGCCCCCTGCTGGATGCGATCATCGATCCGTCCCTGATACCGCACCATCCGCTGCGCGTCGAGGACGAAGGTCTCACACGTCCGACGGGCTCCCAGCATGTCGGCGACCGCTTGCTGTGGATCGCACAAAACCGGAAATGTGATGCCGAACTCCTTGGCATGCGCGGCAATCTTCTCCGGCGCGTCTCCCCCCTGGGAATTGACTCCCAGGAACTGCACCCCTTGATCAGCCAGTTTCGCCGACAGTTCGTTCAGCGCTGGGATGTACTGATTGCTGATCGGGCATTCGCAGGTGAGAAACGTCACGACCACCAGCTTTTTTGCATGGAAGTCGGCCAGTCCGACCTGCGCTCCGGAGGGATCGGCTAGAACGAAATGCGGGACGCGGCGACCGATCGCGGTGCCGGACGGGGTGGCAGACTGCGGCTCGCCGCGCGCTGTTCCCCCCAGTATCACGGGCAACATCGTGGCCCACAGCACTCCCCTCATTCCCGTTTTCGACCATCCGCGCAGCACAGCCATGAATGTTCTCACTTCAACAAACTTTGATGTAAATCCCAAAGGACAGGGGGGATTGTTGCAGATCACCCCACCCCTGTGGAGAGGAGTTTTACTCCTCCTCGACCGGTTTCTCAACCGCCCCCTGCAAGGCGTCCAGGCGCTGGACTGCGTCACGAAAGCCGTAATCGACCTCCAGCACTTTCTGGTAGCTCTCTTCCGCCTTCGCCGGATTTTTCATCTCCTCGTAAATCCGTCCAGCGGAATAGTACATGTCTTTGTAAAGGTCGGGCTTGTCTTCAAACGTCACTTCGAGGAACGCCGCCTCGAACTGGCGAATCGCCAGTGATGCCTTGCCGTCGTAATAGAAGCACTTGCCCAGATTGACTAGCGATTCCCCTTTCACACGTGGATCGCCGCGCGACTGCTGGAACAGGGGGATCGCCTGTGACCACTTTTTGACGCGCATGCAGCGGGACGCCAGTTCGAATTTCAGCCGCATGTCCTGCGGATAGCGCTCCACGCGCGTGGCGAAGACCTCCAGCTCGCGCTTGAGCAATTCGTTGGCCAATGCACCGGCCCGCTGTTTGTGTTCGACCTGATCGGGCTGTGCCCGCGCTTGTTCTTTGGCGAGCTCGACCGCCTTGCGCATCAGGTCAAGCTGCACATCCTCCAGTAGCTCGCGAATTCCCAGATCGCCGGCTGAAATCTCCAGAGCCTGTTTCAGTTGTTCTTCGGCGTTCTCGGGCTGTCCCTCGCGGCGGTAGTAATCGGCCAGTTTGAGGTAGTTGTCTTTGTTGGCGGGATCTTTGCGGATGGCGCGCTGCAGGTCCGCTTCCACCGACATCCCCGGTCCATCCGCCTGCCGGCCGGAACCCGACGCCCGGGCGTTCCCCACATTTCCGACACGCACGTTCTGGGTACTGGTGGCCCCTTCGTATCCTCCGCGGTCCATGACGGTCCGGGCGTCGAGTTGTGTGATTTTGGAACGGGCTTCGCCACTGGTTGGTTCAATCTTCAAAATCCGCTGCCAGCACTCGACGGCCCGTTTGTACTCCCCGCGCTCCTCCAGGAGCGCCGCCAGCGCTTTGTTGATCTCTTTGCTGGTGGGGTCCGCCTTGAGCGATTCCTCGTAAGCGAACACCGCCACCTCCAGAAACCCCATCTTCGAACACGCTTCCCCAACCACGGCACTGAGTTGTGGGTCCCAGGGGTTGACCTGCAAGCCCTCTTCGGCCGCCTGATCGCTCCCTTTCCAATCCTTGCTCATGTGCAGCTTTTTGAGCTTGGTCTTCACTCCCATCAGCCGCATCCCCGCCATGGCGGCCCCTTTGCCGTTGTTCCCATATTTCTTGTATTCCGTCCCTCGCAACGACTGGCGGTACATCAGGTTGTCGGGGACGAGTTTCACCGATTGCGCGTACATCTGGATGGCATAGTCCCAGTTCTCCTTGGGGACAGCTTCGTTCCCCTTGCGCCAGCATTCCGCGGCGATCCGCCGCTCGTTGTCCGTAGGCCCCTGGATTTCAATGCTCATGATCGTCATCTCGTCTGCTGAATCGTCAGTACGGCTGCCCGTGGAAATCTACGACGGGGCATCGCGGGCGGCTTGTGGCCCCCCGCCGTCGATTCTAACATAAAACTCCGCGTCTACGAGTTCGAATCGGTCAAATATGTCGCACGGAAAGGTGTATCTCGTCGGAGCCGGTCCTGGCGACCCGGGATTGCTCACGCTTCAGGGGCGCGAAGTCTTGGCCCGCGCCGACCTGGTGCTCTACGACGGCCTGGTCAATCCGCTGCTCCTGGTACACACCCAGGCGCGGGCCGTTCGCACCTGCCGATCGGCCGCCCCTGGGCAGCCCCGTCTCGACCAGCACGAAATCAACGCCCAACTCGTGGCGGCGGCCCGCGCCGGACTGACGGTGGTCCGCCTCAAGGGGGGAGACCCGTTCATCTTCGGCCGGGGTGCCGAGGAAGCCGTTGCGCTGGCCGCCGCCGGAATCGAATTTGAGATCGTTCCGGGAGTGACGGCAGCGGTCGCCGCGAGCGCGTATGCGGGAATTCCGCTGACGCATCGCGATTGCTCCTCGGCGGTGGCCCTGATCACCGGTCATGAAGACCCCGCCAAACCCGAATCCGCGCTCGACTACGACGCGCTGGCGCGATTCCCCGGAACGCTGGTGTTCTACATGGGACTGCACCGTTTGCCGACGATTGCCCAGCGGCTGATCGAGCACGGCAAGCCAGCCGACAGCCCGACCGCCGTCATCTGCCGCGGGACGACCCCCGCGCAGCAGACTGTCACCGCCCCGCTGTCGCAAATTGCGCACGCCGCCCGGCAGAACCACCTGCACGCCCCCTCGGTGATCATCGTCGGAGAATGCGTGCGGCAGCGAGAGCTCATCGGTTGGTTTGAACAGCGGCCCCTGTTCGGCCGTCGGATCGCGATCACGCGCCCCATCGACCAGAGCCGCTCAATCATCGACCGCCTCTACGCATTGGGAGCGCAGCCGGTGCTCCTCCCCACGATTCAGATTCTCCCTCCGGAAGAGTGGACTGCCATCGACCAAACACTGTCGCGGCTCTCCGAGTACGACTGGATCGTATTCACGAGCGTCAACGGGGTCCGATTTCTGCTGGATCGATTGTGGCGGTCCGGGGGTGATGCCCGTCGGTTGAGGAAAGCGAGGCTGGCGGCGATTGGCGACGGAACGGCGCAGGCGCTGGAGGAATTTCACCTGCACGCTGATCTGATTCCCGAAGCACACCGGGCCGAGGGGCTGGCGGCGGCGCTGGCCCCCCAGGTCGTCGGGCGACGCGTCCTGTGGGCTCGCGCCAATCGTGGACGGGATGTGCTGCCGCGCGAGTTGCGAGCCGCCGGCGCCACGCTCGATGAACTGGTGGTGTATCGCAATGTCGATGTGACGCAGCTTGAACCACAGACGCAGGCGCTCTTGGACGCGGGAGAAGTTGACTGGATCACCCTCTCCAGTCCTTCGACCGTCCGAGCGCTGGCATCCCTGCTTCCAGCGGAGGTGGCGGCGCGACTGGGGACAAGCATTCGGCTGGCGAGTATCAGTCCGGTGACTAGCGCAGCGGCCAGCGATCTGGGCTGGCCCATCGCTGCCGAGGCGACGACGCACTCCTGGGAAGGACTCCTCCAGGGCATCATCCAGGCTGAGTCGGCGCGATGAGTTCGCTTTCGCGCGGCTCTTCCCCTGCCTCACCCGCGGCGGCTGGCAGGTTTTCAACAGCCTGGGGTTCCGATGGGACCGGCTGGCCAGGGAGTTCGACGTCAAACGTCGCACCGCGCAATGGTCCGCGGCCATGAACGTGGACCTTTCCCTTCATTTTGCGGACGAGCGATTTCACGATGTACAGCCCCAAGCCGGTCCCCTTGGTCGTCCGTTCCAGTTCGGTTCCCCCCCGGAAAAATCGCTGAAACACCTTGCGGCGGAGTTCGAACCGAATCCCCCGTCCGCTGTCGGAAATCCGGACCAGCACCCGGTCCGGTTTTTGAAGCTGCGTCTGCACCACCACCTGCGGCTCAGTCCCCCCGTATTTGGCCGCGTTGTCGAGCAGGTTGAGAAACACCATTTCCAGATCGCGCGGGCTCCCCCGGACAATGCAGGGAGTCAGTTCGAGGCGGAGTTGACCCGGCCCAAACTGATAGCGGCGCTGGATTTCTTCGGCGCTGGATTGCAACAGTGCGTCGAGACGGACGTCTTCAATCTGCTCCGGCCGCTCCAGGTGATCGAGCCTCGCCACCTCCAGCAGATGGTCAATGAGCGCATCGAGGCGCTGCACGTCTTCCAGCATGAACCGATGAAACTCCCGCTGCTGCTCGGGGGAGACGTGCCGCATGTCCAGCGTCTGCAGGCAGAGCTTGATCGAGGCAATCGGCGATTTCAGCTCGTGCGTGACGCTGTCGATGAAATTCGCCTGCCGCCGATTGAGACGGACTTCCTTGATCGTCCAGATGAGGTAGACCACCACCCCGATCAGGATCAGCGAGATGAAGATCGTCCCGACCGTCAGCCAGGCCCAGCGCTGCTCGGCGGCCTGACCGATGATCCAGATCACCAGGAGCGCGACGCCGAGCACCAGCAGCACGACCCCCAGCACAATTGGCCAGGTGAGAGACGAACGTTTGATCATGTCAGGTATCCGTGACGAACTGTCGTTTATCAGCTTACAATGGCTATCCCACGGATGCGAGGCGAAAAGGGCGATTTGGGGCCGGAGGTGAAGCCGACGACTTGATTCCGCACGATCGCGAATTGCGCGGTGTTGAACCCCTGCTACAGTAGGTACATGATCGATCATATGCATTCGCCCTTCACCAACACGCAACAAATCCCAGAGCGGTGCGACAAGCCCAAATGGCACGGCTTTTCTCCCTCCTTCCCCGGCGGGGAGGAGAGGTGTAAGACCGCATCCACCTCGCGTGGATGGGGTCTGGGTTGGAAGTGCTTCTGGATCGCGGGGGGAGTGCTCGGACTGTTTCTTTGGCAGCCGAGCGAAACCTGGAGTCAGGAGGGAGGGGCGGCCGCACGCAGTGAATTGGAAAAGCTTCCCTACCGGCAAGCCCCGATCGACTATTTCAGCCCGCAGACCGATGATCCGGTCGGGCGTTTGAAGGAACGCCTGGAGCGCGGCGAATTGACGCTCGAGTATCACGAAGCCCAGGGATACTTGCCTGCGTTGCTCCAGGTGCTCGATGTTCCGGTTTCGTCGCAGATGCTGGTGTTCGCCAAGAACTCGGTCAACGCGCGGCTCATCTCGCCGACCAACCCCCGCGCGCTGTATTTCAACGACGAGGTCTATGTGGGATGGGTGCCGGGGGCTCCCGCACTGGAAATCTCCGCCGTCGATCCGCACAAGGGGGGGATGTTCTACACGCTCCGTCAACAGGCGGATCAGCCCCCCAGACTGGTCCGCGAGGAAAGTTGCCTTCTCTGCCACGCTTCGGCGAACGCCCTGAATGTGCCGGGGCATTTGCTCCGTTCGTTCCTGACGGATCCCCAGGGAAACCCGACTCAGGGACTGTCGCGCATCGACCACGACACCCCCTTCTCCCAGCGCTGGGGCGGGTGGTTTGTCACCGGCGATTTTGGCGCCTTGCCCCACCGGGGAAATCTCGTGACGGCGGCCGAAGTTTCCGAGCGACTGCGAGCCCCCGCGACACCTGGGCGTGCGATCACGTTGAAGCGGCAGTTCGACGTGGTCAAATACCCATCGGCTCACAGCGACATCGTGGCGCTCCTGGTCCATGACCATCAGATTCACTTCCACAACCTGCTGACGCGAATCAACTACGAAGAGCGTCTTCGCAGCGAGAAGCAGCCGCTGGCCGATGGAGAGGCGCCGCTGAAGCTGACCGACTCGGAGGAGCGACTGGTCCGATACCTGCTGTTCGTCGACGAACCGCCCCTGGAGCAGCCAATTCTCGGCGGGTCCACCTTTGAAAACTGGTTCCCCCGCCAGGGGCCGCGTGATCGCCAGGGGCGATCGCTGCGGAAGTTCAACCTCGAAACACGGCTGTTCGAGTTTCGGTGCAGCTACCTGGTCTATTCCCGCGGTTTCGCCGCGCTCCCCGACGCCGTGCGCGAGCGGATCTATCACCGACTGTGGGACATCCTGACCAGCGAGCGTCCTGACCCGCCGTACTCGCGGCTACCGCAGGCAGAACGAACCGCGATCCGCGAGATTCTGGGAGAGACAGCGCCCGGGTTGCCGGAGTGGTGGCGGGAGGGGCTAGGGATTAGGCGCTAGGGGTTAGAGATTTCAAATCTGAAATCTGAAATCTCAAGACTCACCCCTCACCCCTCACTCCGCATTGAGTCCCGCGGCGAGTTTGTCGAGCGCTTCGGTTTCGATCTGGCGGACCCGTTCGCGAGTCAGGCCGAGCGCTTCGCCGATTTCCTTGAGGGTCCGCGGCTCCGCGTCGTCCAGGCCGAACCGCATGCGCAGGATCGTCGCTTCGCGGACATCCATCGTCTCCAGCATCTTTATGACGTGCTTGAGACTGTCGCTGTCGACCAATTCTTCCGCGGGGCCTTTGGCCCGCGTGTCGGCGACCGATTCGCCCAGCGACCACCCCGTCTCCATCTGGTCCGACTGCGGGATGGCGTTGTAGACCTGAATCGCCTCTTTGACGATGGCCAGTTTCTTTTTGGGGATTCCCAGTTCTGCCGCGACCTCTTCCGCCGTGGGAGTCCGCTTGAGTTGATCGACGAGCTTGTTGGTCGCCTTGCGCCACTTGCTGAGCAGTTCGACCATATACGCCGGAATGCGGATCGTCTTGGCGGAATTGACCAGCGCCCGCTTGATGGACTGCTTGATCCAGTAGCTGGCGTAGGTGCTGAACCGAGTGTTCATCGTGGGGTCGAACCCCTCGACGGCGCGCAACAGCCCCAGGTTTCCTTCTTCGATCAGATCCGGAAGCGGCAAACCCCGATTGACATAGGCCCGCGCCAGGTTGACCACCAGCCGCAGGTTGGCCCGGATCATCTGATCGCGTGCCTCTTTGTCCCCGGAAGTGACGCGATAGGCCAGTTCCCGCTCCTGCGTCGCCGTCAGCAGGGGGGTCTCGTTGATCTCGCGAAAGTAGGTCTCCATCGGATTCTCGGCCGAGGTGGAGAGCCTCTTGCGAGTCCGAGTCTGTGCTTGGCTGTAGAACTTGGACATGAGCGTCAGGCGGAATCCCAGTTGGTCGGAAGCCGCTGCCGTGCGGCGCGATCGCGCGCAGCGGGAACCAATCGTCCTCGGCACGGCGCGCAGACCTCTAGAGTGTTATCGACCGGTGTGCGGCCAAATTGCACGAGAAGGGCCCCTGGGGCGGGCGGGGGTCCGGGACGGCGGCGGATGGCGCAATAATAACGGCCCTTCAGTCAGCGACTGAGGGCCGTAGTGAGATTGCCGGCGACCGATCGCGCGTGGCACGCCTGCCGCGCGCGATGTATCGATTCGGAGGACTGTTACGATCCTTCCATGCTGAACAACGGTCCGCTCTGTCCGCCGTCCCGACCTCCCTTGAGGTCTTCGCGCGGGGCCGGAGCAGGGGGGGTGGTTCCGCCGGCAGCCGCTTCCGCCTCTTCCTCGGGAGAGGGAGTCAGCTTGCGGCTCAGGCCGATCTTGCGATCGGAGGTATCGACGCGGAGAATGCGGACTTCAATGGCATCTCCCACCTTGACGAGTTGCTCCGGATTCTCGACCTTCTGGTCGGAGAGTTCGGAAATGTGGAGCAACCCCTCCAGACCCTGCTCAAGCTGCACAAACACGCCAAAGTTGGTGAGCTTGGTGACCGTGCCGGTGACGACCGTGCCGGGGTGATACTTGGAAGGGATTTCGGTTTCCCAGGGATCCTGGGCGAGTTGCTTGAGACCCAGGGCGATCCGTTTGCGCTGCTGATCGACCGACAGCACCTGGCAGCGGATCTTATCCCCTTTTTGCAGCATTTCGCTGGCGTGCGAAATTTTGCGGGTCCAGGACATGTCGCTGACGTGCAAGAGGCCGTCGATCCCCTCTTCGATCTCGATGAAGGCGCCGTAGTTGGTGAGGTTCCGGACGGTCCCTTCGATGACCGCTCCCAGCGGATACTTCTCGACCACCTGGTCCCACGGATTGGGGGTGGTTTGCTTCATCCCCAGGGAGATTTCCTGCTTCTCCTTGTTGATTCCCAGCACGACCACTTCCGCCTGGTCTCCGATCTGCACCAGTTCGCTCGGGTGGTTGACGCGCTTGGTCCAGGACATTTCGCTGATATGCACCAGCCCTTCGATCCCCTGTTCCAGGCGGACAAACGCGCCGTAGGTCATCACATTGACGACCTCTCCCTTGATCCGCGTGCCGACCGGGTACTTCGACTCGACCAGATCCCACGGGCTGGGGTGCTTTTGCTTGAGTCCCAGGGCGATCTTTTCGCGCTCCAGGTCCACCGCCAGAATCATCACCTCCACCTCGTCGTCGATCTTGACCATCTCCGAGGGATGGCTGATTCGACCGTAGCTCATGTCGGTGATGTGCAACAGGCCATCGATGCCACCTAAGTCGACGAACGCGCCGAAGTCGGCGATGTTCTTGACCGTTCCCTTGCGCAACTCCCCGACCTTGAGTTCCGACAGCAGCGCCTTTTTGAGTTTTTCCCGCTGGTCTTCGATCAGTTTCCGCCGCGAGACGACGATGTTCCGTCGCGCTTCGTCGATCTTGAGGATCACGCATTCCACGTTGCGGCCAATGTAGTCGCCGATGTCCGCCGGGCGGCGGATGTCGACTTGGCTGGCCGGCAAAAAGACGTTGACTCCGATATCGACCAGGAGGCCCCCCTTGATTTTCCGCTGCACCAGACCCGAAACCACATCCCCTTCCTTGTGGGTGGAGATGATCTGTTCCCAATCGCGAATTCGCTTCGCCTTGCGCCGCGACAGCAGAATCACCCCTTGTTCGTCGTCGAATTCCTCCAGCAGCACTTCGATTTTCGTGCCGGGGACCGGTTCGGCGTCCCCTTCGTCCCACTCGCTGATGGGGACAATCCCTTCACTTTTGCAACCCACATCCAGGAGGATGTCATCTCCCTCCCGCCGCAATACCACTCCCGTCAGAATGTTGCCCGATTCGAATGACCGCGAAGACTCGTCGTACAGATTGTCCAGTCCGCCCCCTTCCAGGGTTTCGGCGGAAATCGTGGCGAAGGTTAGTTCCAGTTCCTCGTCGTCGACATTGAATTCACGGATGAGATTGCGATCCACCATACTCTTGGGCTGCCTGTCAAAAAATAGAGAAACGCTCCCGGCCGACAGGGAAACGCCCACGCGCCTCCGTCACCGCCGTCCAGGGGAAGGGAGCGATTGTAGCACAATCCCCCTCGGATCGACCAGAGGACTGCCCGCGTTCAGGCCACTTTTTCGACCGGCGGCCTGTTCAGGATCCCCCGGACCACAGCTCCCGGCTGGCCATCCAGCAGCGAGGCCGGTCCCGTCGGCCGCTGCACCACCAGCTTTTCTCGGTCCAGCCCCAAGAGGTAGAGCAGCGTCGCATGGTAGTCATAGTGGTTCACAACATCCCGAACCGCCTTGTGCCCCAATTCGTCGGTTTCGCCGTGGATGCAGCCCGATCGCACCCCTCCCCCCGCCAGCCACGAGCTGAAACCATATGTATTGTGATCGCGGCCAATGTTCTTTTCATTCTGGATCACCGGCAAACGCCCCATTTCCCCACCCCAATGCACCAGCGTCGTGTCGAGCAGCCCGGTCTGCTGGAGATCGCGGACCAAGGCGGCGGCAGGCCGATCGGTCCGGCGGCACACTTCGGGAAGCGCCTTCTCGATCCCGCCGTGGTGATCCCAGGTTTGGTTGCCGGTGTAAATCTGGACGAATCGGACGCCCCGCTCCACCAGCCGGCGGGCAATCAGACAGCGCGTCCCGTATTCGCGCGTCACGGGATCATCCAGTCCATAGAGCTTGTGGACCGCCTCGCTCTCGCGGGTCACGTCGAGCGCCTCTTTGGCCGCCGTTTGCATCCGGGCGGCCAATTCGTAACTTTGAATCCGCGCCTGCAGGTCGTGCTCCCGCGGGTGCCGCTCCAGGTGTTCGCGGTTGATCTCGCGCAGATAGCCCAAAAAACGCTGCTGCGCCGCTCCCTGAAGCGCGGGCGGGGGATCGAGGTTCAAAATCCGCGGCTCCTGCGGTCGAACGACGGTCCCCTGGTAGAGGGAGGGGAGCCATCCGTTTTGCCAGTTTTCAACTCCCAGCACCGGAAGGCCACCCGGATCGGTGAGCACGACAAACGCCGGAAGGTTTTGACTTTCCGAGCCCAGACCGTAGGTCAACCATGACCCCAGTGATGGGCGGCCGGGGTTGGCACGCCCGGTATTGAGGGCGTTGATCGACTGCCCGTGATTGTTGACGCCGGTGTGCATCGAGCGGATCAGGCAGATGTCGTCGGCCACCTCCCCCAGGTGCGGCAACAGCTCGCTGAGGTCCATCCCGCATTGCCCGTGCTTGGAGAATTTCCACGGGCTGCCAAACAGCTTGGCGCTGGCTTCGGCCGCGTTGTCGTATTTGATGTCGCCGGTGTAGCTCTCCAGATGTCGCCTGTTCAATTCGGGTTTGGGATCAAATAGATCGATATGGCTGGGCCCCCCCTGCATGAACATTGAGATCATGGCCCGCGCCTGCGGTTCGTGGGCTGGGACGCGCGGCAAGAGATCGTACGTCTGCCGCTCCAGCTCCGGTTTGGGGGGGGCCGCGCGCGCCGCATCCCGCTGCAACAGCCACGCCAGGGCGAGGCCGCCGATTCCAAAGGCCTGCTGGCTCAAAAAATGTCTGCGGGTGAAATGCGACATGCGGTCCTCAATCCACGTACAGGAAACCGTTGGAACTGAGCAGCGACTGGCACAAATGGGCCAGCGCCGTGACAGCCGGGTCGGGGGGCGGTCCTTTTCCGTCGGCGGGGGGGGGCGGAGAAACGGCGGACAGTTCCTGAAGGAACGCCACTCCGGCGCGTTGTTCCCCCTCGGTGGGGGGCCGGCCGAAGACCAGCCGCCACGCCTGCAAAAACTCCACCGCCGGCTCCGTCCCGACGTCGCGGCGAATCCGTTCCGCCAACCCTTGCGACTGATCGGCGACGAAGGGGCTGTTCATCATCAGCAGCGCTTGCGGCGCCACGGTCGACGCCCCGCGCAGTTCGCAATTGGGAGTCATCACCGGCGCGTCGAACGGCTCCAGCACTCCCAGCGGCATGGACCGGCGCATCTGCACGTAGATGCTGCGGCGGAATTCCTGATCTCCCAGCGGCACGACCTTTCCCGTGGGACGCCCCGCGGAGTCCCTGGTATCGACCCCCACGACGACCTGGCCCACTTCGTCCGGACTGACCGGCGCCGCAGGACCGAAGCAGATCGGCGTCAGACGCCCGCTGAGCGCCAGGAGCGAATCGCGAATCGCCTCCGCCTCCAGGCGGCGGACCGGCATGCGCCCCAGCAGCCGATTGTCCTGATCGATCCCCTCCAATTCCGGACGCCGCACCGACGCTTGTCGATAGGCGGTGGAATTCAGCATCAGCCGGTGCAGTCGTTTTAATCGCCAACCGCCGCGCATGAATTCATCCGCCAGCCAGTCGAGCAGTTCTGGATGGGAGGGGCGCTCCCCCTGGATGCCGAAGTCTCCCGGCGTGGCGACCAGCCCTTTGCCGAAATGATGCAGCCAGAAGCGGTTGACCAGCACCCGCGCCACCAGGGGATGGCCGCCATTGGTGAGGTGCCGGGCATAGGCCAATCGCCGGCCCGAAGTCGGGAGTTGGGGATCATCCGCAGCAATCACCAGTCCCGAGCGGTTCAGCACCGACAACTCTCCCGGCAACACCTCCTGTCGGGGCTGATTGAAATCTCCCCGTGCGAAAAGCAACGTGGGGGGAATCGTTCCTGGAACTTCGGTCAGGCATTGCACATTGTCGTCGGCGGGACGCTTCCGCTTCACCCCCTCGGTCAGGTCATCCCATTTCTTGTTGAACCCGGTCAGTCGATCAGGAAGGTACAGATAGACCGAGCCGCGATCGACGTTGAGAAAGGGATACTCTTTGATAAGTTGCTGCTGCGGGGCGGTCCGCTTGTCGGCGGCGGTTTCGCGTGCCTCCTTGGCCTGCGGCTGAATTTCCGCCGGCAGCTTGGCGAGCTCTTTCTCAAACGTCTCCTGCACCAGGCCGTCCAATTCGGCAAGGCGCTTCTCGGACACCTCCTGCAGTTCCTTGTCCACCGCGGCGACCTGCGCGCGGGTTTCGTCGGACCAGAGCGACACGAGTCGCGCGTTGGGAGGTCGCCAGTTTTTCCAGTCGTAGGCCGGCTCGAACACCGCGCGGATCCGGTAATAATCGGCCTGCGCGATCGGGTCGTAACGATGTTCGTGGCATTGGGCGCATCCGACCGTCAATCCCAGGATCGACGTGGAGAAGATCTTGATCGTCTCGGCAACCACGTCGTTGCGCGCCACGTTTTGATCTCCTCCGCCGCCAGTCCCGTCCGGTCCCATCCGCAGGAATCCGGTGGCGATCAACTGGTCCGCCTGTTCCGGTGACAAGTTGGCATAGGGGAGCGCCAGCAGTTCATCCCCGGCAAGCTGCTCGACCAGGAACTCATTCCACGGTTTGTCGGAGTTGAACGAACGAATCACCCAGTCGCGGTAGCGATAGGCCCATTTGCGTTCCGGATCCTGCTCGGTATATCCATCGCTGTCGGCGTATCCGGCGACATCCAGCCAGTGCCTCCCCCACCGCTCCCCATAGGCGGGAGACTCCAGCAGTTCGTCAATCAGCCGTTCCCACGCTTCGGGGGACTCGTCAGCGACAAACCGGTCAATCGCCTCCAGGCTGGGAGGTAGCCCGGTCAGGTCGAAATAGGCGCGACGAATGAGCGTCTCGCGGTCCGCCGCGGGGGCAAACCCGACTCCCCGCGCCTCCAGCCGCGCCAGGAGAAACGCATCGATCGGCGATCGCACCAGCGCGCTGCCCTGCACGGCCGGGAGCGCGGGGCGCGTGATCGGCTGGAACGACCAATGGCTCCGTTCCTCTTCGGTCATGATGTCCCCGGCCGCCAGCGACTCTGGCTCCGGGCGGACCACCGTCGCCCCCCCGTCGATCCACCGCGCCAGCGTCTCCACCTCGCGCGGGGAGAGCTTCTTTTTGCCGGGAGGCATTTCTCCGCTGGCCACTCGCTCGTACAGCAGGCTGGCGCGATGATCTCCGGGGACGACCGCCGGTCCAGTATCTCCCCCCGCCGCCAGAAATCGCACCAGCCGCACGTCGAGTCCCCCCTTGGGAGGCGCCTCCTCGCCGTGGCACTGAAAGCAATGCGCTTTGAGGATCGGCCGCACGTCGGATTCAAAACGAACCGGCCGCGGCTCATCTGCGCGCGACCCATCGCAGCAGGAGGCCAAGAACGCAAAGCCGACGAACAAAACCAGCGGGAACCGTGGCATGGGGCGTCAGGGGTGGGACAAATTCAGGCGGGAACTCTTTTGGTCAGCATAGGGAAGGATGCGGCTCAACTCAAGATC
>JBJXGA010000070.1:0-8924 GCA_046152955.1 Planctomycetales bacterium
GAGTCGGACAATGCCGCCGCGCGTCACTCTCCGCCGGAGTCCGTCGGCGACCCTGGGCATCGGGGGATGATTGGCCTGATCGAAATCGCGCACGCACCAGTCCATGCGGGCCTTGAAATCATTCTGCAAATGCGCGGCCCAGGGCTTCAGTGTCTGGTCGCGGTGCGTTTGCCCGTCGCGAGTGTCGCGCACATTCGGGCAATAATAGGGCCGTTCCCCAGCGTCTGGCTGTTTCCCGAATCGGCCGGCCCAGGAACCCCAGGTCGGTTCGTCGGGGGTGTTCAGGCCGTTGGGAACCAGGTACAGGAATTCTGGCGTGTCTCCTTCTTTTTGTTCGAGATGCGTGTTCGTGGGATAGAGTTCCCCCAGGGGACCGTGTCCGGTCAGCACGTCGCGGCTGAGATCGAAGCCTCCCGCTTTGGCGGTGAGCGGGCCGAAGCGATGGTACCAGCGCCCTCCGTCCATGTTCGGGAACTTGGTATAGACCCACAGTTTCCAGGGGGGAGCGATCGTCGAGGTGTGCTCGCCAAACAGGTCATCGGAGCAGAGCCGCAGTTTGTTTTTGTATCGGGCATAAACCTCAGGTCCGCGCTGGTCGAGGATCCGATCCAGCGCCCGTTGGAGACTGCTGGTGGTTCCATCGTTGGTCCCCCAGTTGCTGAACCAGATGGGCCGCGTGTCATCGCGATCCAAAGCATTGAGAATCAACTGCACGCCGGTGTCGGTGTTGTCGTAACCGGCGACGGTCCGTTCTGCGAGAACCTGTGGGGTCGGAAAGTCACCATGCTGCTTCAATTTGTCGA
The DNA here is from genome assembly GCA_046152955.1 of Planctomycetales bacterium. GTDB lineage: Bacteria > Planctomycetota > Planctomycetia > Planctomycetales > Planctomycetaceae > SIAF01. Next base: position 804 of record JBJXGA010000070.1, read on the forward strand.
AGACGGCGGAGTACGCTGTCAGCAGCCGCCGGACGATCTCGAGGCCGGTTTTCGCCGGGTTCAGGTTTTCATCCCGCTTGGTCTGGGGGCGCGTGCAGATGATCCCTTCGACGTCAAAGTCGCAGGCATAGAGCAGAAACCGGACCAGCGACTGCTCGTCGTCCGGATCGCCCCCGGCGTCGGTTTCGATGATCAAACGCAATTTTTCCGCCCGCTCCGGGGCGCGGCCCGGTGCTTTGGTTTCACCGCGGGCCGATGCGATGTGGCCGGCGGCGATCGACAGGGCGATCGCCAGGGTCAGTGCGAAGAATCCTGACCGCCGCGGGAGTGCTGCGATGGGGCTGTTGGACATGTTCATCAACCGCCGTCCTTTCCGTCGATCAGGCCATCCACACGCACAGAATCGGCGGCAGGTATTCCGAATTGGTCTTCCATGGATCTTGCTGATTGTCGCTGATGCGCAGCCCCTCGAGCAACATGGCGAGTGACATGGCAGGTGGCGATTTTTCAGCGGCTCGCATTCCATTGAACCAAAGCGCGATTCGGATTGCCACCACCTCGGCAGGTGTGGAGCGCAAGAACGCGAGTCGCTTCATGCGTGCGACGGAACGTTGGTTGCGCAAACGCTCGTTGCCAGCGCTGGGAGAACAGTGGTTAGGGATCGATCCATCGTCCTGGGGCGTTCATTCGGTTATGATCAAGGGCGAGCGATTGTCCCAGACGTTGGTTTGGAGAAATTCACTTCAACTGCCGGAACTCTTGAGCAGAGACAATGACCCTTTCCTTCCCCGGAATGAATCCATTCATTGAATCGCAGGCGTGGGAAGACTTCCACCTGCACTTCATCGCCGAGTTGGCGAATGCGATCGTCCCGCAGGTCCGCCCGCGGTATGTTGTGCGGACGGAGCGGCGAATCTATGTGGAGCATGATGCAGACGAAACGGACACCGCGATGCGCGCCGATTTGGCGGTGATCGCCGAGGAGGCGCGCGCCCCGTTGAGTGGCGACGACGGGTCAGGCGGCGCCTTGACCGTGGCCCCCGTGATGCTCACTTTGCCTCTCCCCAGAGAGCGTCGCGAGGCGTTCCTGACAATCCGGGAGCGAGAATCGCTGGAGATTGTGACGGTCCTGGAACTGCTCTCACCGTCGAATAAGCGCCGGGGAGGGGATGGGCGAGTGGAATACCTGCGAAAGCGTGAGGCCGTGTTGCAGAGTCAGTCGCATCTAGTGGAGTTGGACCTTCTCCGCGGCGGCGAACGGTTGCCAACAGTGGAACCCCTGCCGTCGGCGGACTATTACGCACTGGTGACCCGCGCGAACCGTCGTCCGCAGGTGGCGGTCTATCCGTGGAACCTCAGAAATCCGATGCCGATCATCCCCGTCCCCCTGTCGGAGTCCGACGGTGACGTCACGTTGAACCTCCAGGAGGTGTTTTCGAACGTCCATCATCGGGTGGGTTACGACTACTCGCTGGATTATCGCGCCGCGCTCACTCCCCCGCTTTCCGAGGCGCAGGAGCAGTGGCTCCAGGCGCTGGGAGATTAACGCTACAGCGCACATTGAGTGACCCCAGCGGGGTCACCAGCCACTAGCCGGGGGTTGAGTCCGCCTTTTGCGGACGATACCCCCGGAAAGAGGATCGACAAGTCGCCCAGCCCCTGAAGGGGTCGCAGCAACCAGTGAAGCGCACTGCGACCCTTCCAGGGTCGGACCGTCCGATGGAAATGCAGTTACCGGGGGCGTCGCTGCGCTCAGCCCCCGGCTAATTGCTCGAAACCCTCCGGGTTGTTTTTCTCCGGTCCCATTTCAACCGACACGATGTGCTTCGGATCGTGCGGAGTAGAGTTAAGTCACCCGCGTTCTCGGCTTCCCCTCCCCCGCATCGCGGACGATGAAGTTGACAAATTCCTGCGCCGCAGCGGAGAGACGCTCTCCTTTGCGGGTCAGGATGCCGGAATGAATTGGCCGAATCTGGCGCCCCAGGCTGCGAATCCCTACCTTTCTGCCGCGGGTGACGATACCGCTGGACATCAGCGGCACGATTGAACCCCCCAGTCCCGCTTCCACCATCCGGACGATGATCTCGGTGTTCGTCGCTTCCATGTCCACGCGCGGCGACAGTCCCGCGCCGTGAAAGGCGTCCATCACATGTTCGCGACCGGTCGAACCCCGCTCGAAGAGGATCAGAGGCAGATCGACCAGCCGGGAGAGTTTGAGCCCGCGCGCCGCCAGCAGCGGATGCCCCGCCGGAGCGATCAGGCTCCATTCCATGGAAAACAGATGCGTGTATTCCAGCGCAGGGGAAGACTCGTAGGGGGCCGCCAGCCCGACTTCCAGTTCCGGATCGTCCAAGAGGTCGTTCTCAATTTCCTGCTCGATCCGATTGCTTAAGCGGACCTGGATGTGGGGAAACGCCTCATGAAAGCGGCGGACGGCGTCAATCATGACGTACAGGATCAGGTATTGCGTGGCGGCGACATGTATGACCCGCCCGCCGTCGGCGGCGCCAAACAGTTCCGTCAGTTCGCGCGCCCGCTCCAGAAACGCCAGGGCATGAGGCAGGAATCGCTGCCCCTGCTGCGTGAGGGGCGAGTGTCGGCGGGGACCGCGGCTCTTGCGATACAGCTCGATGCGCAGCCGCCGTTCCAGCGCCACGAGCCGGTTGCGCAGCCCTTGTTCCGAAATCAGCAGCGTCTGAGCCGCGCGGCGCAGGCTCCCCTGGCGTGACAATTCCACGAAGGCGGCCACCTGATCGGTGGACAGGGACGGATACGGGTCGGGCAGGGGGGGCATGGGCATACTCCAGGACAACCAAGGACTCCAATACAATAATATTCGTTATTGAATGAAAAAGAAACAATTTCTTATATCGATTGGCGGATGCTACAAGATTCCTGTGGACCCTGTGTGGGGCGCGACGTTGAGTCCTGTTGGGAATCGCTTGGGAGACCGGATCATGCGGCTGTCGAAACAACCTTGGCAAAGCGGACTGTTCTGCGGATTGACCTTGGCGGCCTGCCTGGGGCTGGCCCCTCTCGAAGGGGGCGAGCCGAACCCCAATTCCACGAAGAACCTGGTCATCCACGAATGGGGGACCTTCACCTGCCTGCAGGACGAAACGGGGCATGCCATCGCTGGGGTCAACACCGATGACGAACCGGTCCCCGACTTCGTCCATCGCATTTCCGAGATGATCCCCAGGGCGTCCGATCTGGCGCCTGTTTATTACAAGGGGGTTCCCCGGTCGCATCGCCAGGTCACGATGCGACTGGAAACACCGGTCGTCTATTTCTATCCGCCGGCCGGGCAGACGGCGCCGCTGCACGCCTCGCTGAAAGTCGGGTTTCGCGGCGGGTGGTTGACCGAGTATTACCCGGACGCGCATGTCGAGGCCGAAGGGTTGCCAAGAGGCGAGTTCCAATACGCGCGGCTCACTCCCAACACGCGCGGAGGGCTGGAATGGTCCGATCTGACAATTGGTGGCGAAGGAGGCCGGATTCCCGAAACTGACGCGGCGGTCTGGCTGGCGCCGCGGCAGGTCCGCGCGGCGCGGGTCAGGGTTCCGGGAGGGGAGGCGGAGAAGTATCTGTTTTACCGCGGCGTCGGCAATTTGCGGACCCCGTTGACGGTCGTTCGCAAAGGGTCCGACAATTCGCTGTTGATCCGCGAGCACCTTGATCCGGCATTGGGAGTCAAAGGCCCGGTCGAACTCCGCGCGCTGTGGCTGGTCGATGTCGCCGAGGATGGGGCGGTGGCATTCCGCACGCTGGGGGCCGCGCGGCTCACAGGAGAGGTCGATCGGATCGTCACCTCGGTCAGTCCCGCGTTTGAGGAGCAGGCTGCCCCCGCGTCGTCCTCGCCAGAGGTGCGGCACGCCGCGCACGACGATGCCAACCTGGCCGAGTTGCACGCCGAAATGCGGCAGGCGCTGATCGGCGATGGCCTGTATGAAGACGAAGCGGATGCGATGCTCGCCACGTGGAACGCGGCCTATTTCCGCAGCCCTGGATTGCGGTTGTTCTATCTGCTCCCGCAGGCGTGGACCAACTCCGTCTTGCCGATGACCTGCTCGCTCCCCAGCCAGATGACCCGCACGATGGTGGGCCGTGTCGAAATCGTGACGAGACGACAGCGAACCTTGCTTAGTCAGATCGATCGCGGACCGATTTCCGACAGCGCTTGGTTCTTCCGCGGCGTGGAGAGTCAACCCGATCGAAATCAAGCCTTGTCGCAACTTTGGAGCGGCAAAATCCGTCTCAAGGACGCCCAAGTGAAAATTCCCGACGACTACCGTGCCTACCTCGATCTGGGCCGCTTCCGCAACGCCCTGATCCTGGACGCGTTCCACAAATCCCAAACCAACGGCCTGGGGCGTTTCGCCGAGGAATATCAGATCATGTACTACACCCCGACGGAAACCGCGGCACTCTCCGGGGCCGAATGAGGCGGCAAGGTGGGGCGACATTTAGGCGGATTTCTCAGAAATCCGCAAAAGGCAGGACGTTGCCGACAGTTCCTCCCGCCCCCGCCCCCCGCCCCCCGCCCGCTTGCCAAATCCTCCCAATCCGATATACTACTTCCCTTTCCAACCCAGAGTTGATTTTCGAGAGTTCGAGGATTGTCGTCATGGCACAACGGTGTGAATTGTGTGAAAAAGAACCGGCTCGCGGTAACCAACTGGCGCAGCGCGGGAAGGCCAAGTATCTGGGGGGGAACGGTCGGAAAACGACCGGGATCTCGCGGCGGGCGTTTCGGCCCAATCTCCAGCGCGTTCGCGTTCAGGAAGGGGAGCGGGTGTTGACCCGCCGGGTCTGCACGCAGTGCCTCAAGAGCGGCAAAGTGGTCAAGGCGGTCGTTCGCAAGCCGTTCACGCTTCCCAAAGCGTAATTTGTTGACCGGAATCGGCCCATGCCCGACAAGTTGACCCGTGCGGAGGTTTTGAAAGTCGCTGCCCTGGCGCGACTCAAACTTTCCGACGCGGAACTTGATGATTGCACCGCCAAGTTGGCGAGCATTCTGGAGTACGTCGAGTTGTTGAACGAAGTCAACACCGACGACGTGGAACCCTTGGTGCATGCGGTCGAGTTGAGCAACGTCTTCCGGGAAGACGTTGTCCAGCCATCGCTCCCTCTGGCGGCGGCGCTGGCGAATGCCCCTAAGACCGACGGGCAGTATTTTCTTGTCCCGCAGATTCTGGACGCGGCCGAATAGGCGCTGGGACCCGAAACTTAAGGGCTCGCCCGGCGGGCGATCTCGCGATAGATTTGCAGCGCCCGTTCGTACTCCGCCACTTCGTCCTCCGCCAGGACTCCCTTGTTGCGGGCGATCTCCTGTTCCATGCGGCCGATAAAGTAGCCCACCTCGCGGGCGCGGGGACGGACGGGGCCGTCGATCTCGACATGCACGGGGGCAGTGTGGGCATATCGAAACCGCCCGGTGGCCGCGTCAGCGTTCCCAGCCCCCTGGCGGGACTTTTCAGTGGGGGCGCCTTCGAAACACCGGACGGCGATCCAGCTTGAATGCTTGATCGGGATCTCTTCGTCGATCGTCACCTGAAATCGGGGGGCCAGTCCCTCTTCGGTCACCCGTTCGTTCTTTCGCGCCGCCAGGCGGACCTCGCCGTTGACGACGATCTCGACCCGCTGGATCGGCCGCTGCGCCTCCGCGGTCCCTGTGATGCGAATCGAATGGGGCTTCGCGTCGCGAAAGACCGTACCCGCCGGTTGGCCGTCGAACTGCACGCGCAGCATGGGGCCGGTTGTCACAAAGCTGCGCCCGGCGTTCAGTCCGCTGATCCAGTTGGCATAGCTGAAGCCGCCAGGGCATTCCACGTACACCCGGCCAAAACCGAGCGGCACGGGATGGACTCCCGCGCCAGTCCCGCCGGTGGGACGCATCCGAAAGCCGCAATTGAGCAGGGCGTAATACGTCTTGAATCCCCAGTCGATCCACCCCGCTTCGGTGTAGCCCTCGGCGGTCTTCTCGATGTCCCAATCCGCGGGGAGCATCTCCTGCGTCCAGTTTCTGAACAGGAATCCGGTGCGCCACACGTGGTTATTGGCCAATTCGAACAGATCGACATTCATGATCGGGACAATCATCATCGACCAATTCCACGAGTGCTTGTCGAGGTCCAACAGGGCCCGCTGCTCACGCGCCGCCACAGCCACGGGGGCTGCGGGAGGGGCCGCCGCCCGCAACGGGGTCTGGTGATTGAGTACGAAGACCGCTCCCTGCGTGTGCGGCTTGCCGGCGACGGTGAACAATTCGTATTCGGTGTTGATCGGCCAGATGATCCGGGGAGTCGGCCGGTTCGTGGTGTGATCCAGGCCCGACACCAGAATTTTTTCCGGGGCGGGATGTCCGGCGACCGGGGCCTGGTCCGGGCGATCGTAAGCGGCGCGGACCCAGTACGTCAGAGGCAGCGCCACGTGCAGATCCTCCGCCTCCATCAGATTGGGCAGATCCTCCAGTCGGCGGTGAACGTGCGTGTCGCCGGAAAACCAGTTGCGCGATGGCATATCGACCCACCGGCGAAGTTCCAGAACAACCTCCGGCAGGTCGCCGGCGGCGGGAACCTGCACCGCTTTGGTCACCGTCTCGCATTCCTTGCCATGCTCGGCAGTGAAGGTGTATTCGCCGGGGGGCAGATCGACGAGGAACGACCCGGCCAAAAGTGTGGTATGCTGCTCGCGACTCCCTTCGCCACGGTGGACGTCGTACACGACGGTCGAACCCGCCTGGTCGGCAGGGCGCGCGAAGTAACTCTTGCCATCGGCCGCTTCGACGTACAATCGGCAGGGGACATTGACGTTCCCGCGGAGGGTGCGGGCGTTTTCGGGCGGCAATTTCAGAATCCCCTCCCCCACGTCAATTCGCGCGCCGGTTTCAGGAACCTCCATTTTGGCGGTCCAGACCATAGCGTTCACGATCGTCCGTCGAAACGGCTCCCGCTGGAAGTTGCTGTAGAAGTGCCCTAGCGTCGTGGCGTACGACCGTCCTCCGTCCGGTCGCTCATAGGCCCAGCCTACAATTACCTCTTCCCCTTTGGTCGTCACACGGAGGAGCGGCTCTCCCTGAGCGATCCGCGGTTTCAGATAGTATTCATCGAGCAACTCATAGTTTTTCCACCCCCGGCAAATGGGATGCTGCGGGACGAGCTGCGTCAGGAGCGAGGTGTCGGTGCTGAGTCCCACGTTGCTGATCCAGGTCCCCCCCAAGAGACTCATCCACCGATCCCCCAGGCGATCGTAATTTTCTTTTACGACCGAAGAGGCCCAGTGGATTGTCACTAGCCCGACTCCCAGCTCCATCAATTCCAGGAATTCGGTGCGGTGCGGCCCATCGAGCAAGTACTCTGCCGCCGGGGTGGCGTAGACGACGATCGTGGCCACCTCCTTGAGCAGGGCCTTGTCCTGGGGCCAGCCATCGGAAACGACCGGCTCCAGGCCGTTCAGTTTGAGGCACTCCCCCAAGAGGCCGCAGGTGTGCAGGTACATGTGGCTGCCGTGCGGATGATCCGCCTGCTGGAAAACGGTGCCAACACCTCCTTCGTCAACCGAATCGCCGACCCCGCCGTGCCGGTGGAGAGCGTGGTGGTCGACCCGGTGGCGCTCGCCCGGTCGCACGCGGCAAAACCCAATCCGCGCATTGCGCTGCCCGCGGCCATCTACGGCGACCGGCGCAATTCCGCGGGATTCGCGTTCGCAGACGATTCCGAGTCGGCGCCCTTCCTCGCGGCGCTCCAGCCGCTGCTCTCGCGCAACGACTGGGCCGCCGCGCCGCTCGTCGCCGGCAAGGCGCGAAGCGGTGCGCGCATCGAGATCCGCGATCCCTCGCACGGCCGCGCGATCGGCGAGGTCCTGCACGCCGAGGGCGATGCGGTGGAAGATGCGCTGGCGATCGCCTCCGGCGCGAAGCTCCCGGCGGCCGAGGAACGCGCGGCATCGCTCGATCGCGCCGCCGATGCGATCGAGGCCCATCGCGTCGAGCTGATCGCGCTCCTGGCGCGCGAAGCCGGCAAGACGCTGCCGGATGCGCTCGGCGAAGTGCGCGAGGCGGCCGACTTCTGCCGCTACTACGCGCTGCTTGCGCGCAAGCACTTCGCCGCGCCCGAGGTG
>JBJXGA010000075.1:0-14984 GCA_046152955.1 Planctomycetales bacterium
CCGCAGCCGCAAAGCGGGGTTCGTACCCTAGGACTGCGCCGCGGTCTCTTGAATCCATTGCGCGGTCTGGCTGTCCCGGAGAACCGGCGGGGGGGCGCCATAACGCAGTGTTCGATCATACCGGCCCCGGTCGTAGGTTGTCCGGAACAGCGCCGCTAGATCGAGGGGGAGATCGGGGTCCGGAGATTCCAGTGGGATCATGATGGTCGGGAGGGGATCCCGAACCGTCCAGGAAAACACGTCGCAGTTGGGCCGGCGGTCGCCGCGCGAAACCAGGGCGTAGTAGTCCCCCGGCGGCAGCGGTCGCCGCAGCGACAGCCGGTCCCCCCCCAGAAGCAGGTCGAATTCCACCAGATGGACGCGCGTCGTACACAAGGCGTCGCGCTTGGCCCGGTATTGCGCCGCGCCGTCGCCAGACTTGTTGGAGGGAGAGAGGAGCTCAATCACGGTCACCAGCCGACGGTCGGCGCGGCGGACGATGTGAATGCGCGACTCGGACGCCTCTTCGAACACCGCCAGCGGGATCGTCACCGGCTCCAACAGTAGCGTTCCGGAGGGGGTTGGTGCCGGGCGCGCCCGGCCTGGCGCAACGGAAATCCCCACATCCGCCCGGAAGCGCTGCGCTTCTTCCTCCGCGACCCGCACCAGGCTCACCCGCTCTTCAATCCGCGCATCGTAGCCGTCCGGCAATTGTGCGATCAGCGCGTCACGGCAATAGGTCACGAAGCTCTCATGGAAGTCCATCCAGATTTCTGGATCTTCCAGATAGGGGTCCATTCCGGGAAAGGGGCTGGGCATGAGGCACTCGAAATGACACGCGGGGGGCGGAGGCGATCGCTCTTTGTCCATTGCAGTGTAGTCCGAGACGCGCGCAGCTTCCAGACCGAAATGCAGTCTCAAGTCTCAATCGGGGCAGAGGGGAGGGATGTCCCTGTCACGCGAGGGAGTGTCGCGGAGATGAGCCGTGTGCCGCCCGCCACCGCTGAGCTTGCCTCAGCGGGGCGATGCCTGGCAGCTACCTATCATTGCTCGAAATGGAATGGCTCTCCATTGAGCTTGCCTCAATGGAAGCACGCCTTGCGAACCAACGACGTTGCATCGCAATTCCGCGCTCGCCGGAAAGTCGAACTGGCGACCGGGCACGGAGAACTCGTGCGACGGAAAGAACCCCCATGACGCGCACACTCCCCGACAGGGCGTGGCTTGCGGAAGAAAGCGCACACTGCGCGAGGCGTACTCCCGCTGAGGCAAGCTCAGCGGAGAGTTGGTGACTGTTGGCGCGATCCGGTAGCTGTCAGGCGGCGCCCCACTCAGACAAGCTGAGTGGAGGCGTGCTGTTGCAGCGTTCGATCATACCGACCCCGGTCATCGGCCCTGCATTCGTTCCAGAATTCGCTCCTCCTGGTCTGCTTCCTGGTCGCGGCCCAGGTCGCGATAGCGGTGGGCCAGCCAGCGCCGCGTGGGCACCAGCGTGGGATCCGTTTCCAGTCCTTGCCGCGCGGCGTCGAGCGCGGCCTCCCGTTGACCGGCTTGCCACAGCAATTCGGCCAGTCTCCCGTGCAGGTCCGCCTGCCAGGGGGTCAGTTCAATCGCCTGTTGATAAAGGGAGATCGCTGGTTCAACCTGTCCCGTCTGGCTGGCATACAGCGCCAATTGCTGCACCGCCCGCTCGTTCCGAGGACGCAGATCATGGACCTGCAGCCAGTAGCCTCGGGCCTCCTCAAACTTCCGTTGTCGCAGGCAGAGCGTGGCCAGGGCTTCCAGAACCTCGATGTCCTGCGGATTGTGTCGATGGAGCTCTTCCAACCGCCGTTCCAGGCCGGCCAGGGCTTTGCCGTCGGTTCCCTGTTGTCGTTGACCGGCAAGATACAGCGCCCGGGCGCGGTCCAGATCCGCCGCGGGGAGGCGCGCCTCGGCCCCGTCGAACAACTCGGGGAGTTCCATTCGGGAGGTTTCCGAGGCTAATCCGGGCCGGCGCACGATGCGGTGATCCGTTTGTGCCGTGTGTGGCACATTATTGGCCTCCAGTCGCGGCATGTGGCAGGCGCCGCAGGCCCCCAGGGCCGGCGGCGCGTCGCGCTCGTCGGCGGGGAGCGAACAACCCTTCTCGGCGTGACAATTCAGGCAGCGACTGGTGTAGAACCGCGTCCGCTCCTCGGGACGCGGGGTCGCATGCGGATCATGGCACGAAACGCATTGCAGGCGTCCGTCACTCCCGTGAAAGCAGGCGCTGTCGCGCATTTGTTCGACTTGTCCTACGGCGCGCGTCGTTTCCCCCTGTTCGACCTGGCTCCCTTGGACAAACACCGTCCAGATTTCCTCCAGTCGCTGTCCAGGTCGGAAGTCGTGTGCAGTCCGTCCCGATCGGAGGATTCGCGCCCCTTGCAGATGGCATTGGTAACAAACATCCTCTCGGGGGCCAGCCTCAAGACGCACAGGATTCACGATCGGATCGGCAAAGTCCGGTTCCTCCTGGGCCCGACGCCATTGGACATGTTCTTTCCCCGGCCCGTGACAGCGTTCGCAGCCAATCGCCCATTCGGCAATCGGCGGGGTTCCATAGCGGTCCGGAACGTCGCGTTCGAAGTTAAGACGTCCCACATGGCATTCCAGGCAGCCATCCAGAGCGCGGCGACCGAATCGCGGATGCGTCAGGGGACGATAGGCGGGGGCCAAATCCCAGCGGGAGGTGGTGGAATACCACGCCACGGGAGAGACATACATCGCTCCGGCCCGAGCAAACAGGTACGAACGCCCGCGAACCCCCGATCCGATCGCCACGTCGATCGCGACCTGCTGGTCGTAAATCAACTCCCCCTCGTCGTCCGTCATCAGCTCATGGTGCCACACGCCGTCTGCCGTCCGTTCCACCCGGTATTCGCGGGACTCGGGACGGAAAAACGACGTTGCACGGGTGTAGTCTTCTACGGGAGAGGCGTCGTGTACTGCCGCGGCGGATTGTCCCATGGGATGCCGCTGGAAAGACTCAAACAATTCACGGTGGCACTCCGCGCAAACCTGGCTCCCGACCCAGCCGTCATCGCCGGGGGGAGTCCACGCGGCCAACTGATGGCTCTCCGCTCCCGCGCTGGAATTGGAATTCTCGTTTGGAGGCGGATTGCTTACAGGCGACGTGTGCCAGCGATGGAACAGCAGGATCCCCAGACCGACCGCGAGCGCGATTGGGACGATGATCAGCAGTCGCGTTAAGGGACGGGACATGGAGTCAACAGAAGGGGAGTTTCAGATGTTAAATGCGATGGGCAGCCGTTCATGGCCAACGGCGCGGATCACCATCGGCGCGCCCGCTCTCCGGTGCGCTGTAGTCCATCGTAGCATCTGGGTGGTGGATTCCGAAATCAGGTCGTTTGATACGTGGAGTCCAACGCTCTGCGCACGAGAGTGTACCTGTTGAGTTAGATTCCCAGGAATGAAGGAGCGTTCAGATCGGGGATCGATGCGTTTCTCAGGACGTGAACTGACTTGCCAAAAACTCGCGGACAGCCGTGGCAAACTTCTGAACTACTTCTGCGACGTCTCCCCTGGTCCGGGGAGCGAAGAACTCGGTCGCGGCAACGACATGGACATTGCCGCTGAAGTCGAGGAATTCGGCGACCAGACGCGGTGGACGCTCATATGCCAGGCTCAACACCTCGTCGCCACGTGTATAGTCGAGCCAGACTCGTTCCACGTGGGAGCGGGGCCTATTCCGCTCGGACAAGGTGAATTCCGCGGAAAGAAGTGCGGGCTCAAGCTCCTGGCGAACGAGTTTGATCAATGTCCCGGTGTGTCGAATCGGTTGCTCCGGATGGATGCCGCCGTCACGCTCGGTCAACCGCTTTTTTCGACAAGCGCGGCACCGAATGGCACGGGCATAGATGGAGCCCTTGGCGACTTCGTACCACCACTGTTGTTGCGCTGCGGTCCATACCTCGTGCCGTCCGCAGTTGACACAAACAAACGATATGTCTTCGTAGAATTCTGGCGGACCGTACGAGTTGTTGGGCGCTTGCTTCGTCAAGTCGGCCACGATCCGCCGAGGTGCGGCCTCCGATGTTCGTTCACGACGGGCGGGCGGGGATTTTTTGTTCTTTCGTCGATTCGGCATGCAGTGCTCGGAAGAATGAAGCGTCAGTGATCAGCCACCGAAGGGGCATGGCCGGTGGTTCACGCGGGCGATGACGGAACGAGGGCGCGGCGAATTCAACACCACAACTCGGGACGAACAAGGAACCGGTTCTACCGTTCCGGGTACGGAAATGCCTCCTACCAAACCACATCAAACTGTTTCGTCAATTTGCTCAGTGGGTTCCCGCCAGTTGTACTGGATACCCAGAAATCTGGCCAGTTGGCAACGACTGCGTAGCAGCAATTCAGACAAAAGTGGAGGTTCCGTCGGCGGTCGGCGGGGCCGGGGGCGGCTCGGGGGGCGGATCCGTCGCTGGCACCGGTGGCAGATCCTTTGGACAGTCGAGCGTCAATCGACCTGGGTGTACCCAAATTCCCTGGCAGCCTCTCCGACGAAGCCACATTCGCCAGAATGTGGGTGATCCCTGCTCGGCCCACGTTCTGGCGAACGTGGCTACCGCCAGGAATTGCGGGCACACCCGTTCGCGCGACCGATCCAAAACAGCCTTGTTCCAGGACGGACTGGCATGGTATCGTCGTGCGGCGCGCGTTCAAGTCAGTGATTTTGATCTGCATCGTATGGAACCATCCACAACACGGCGGCCCTTGGTCCCCCTCGCTCTGATCGGGCTAATGTGCCTCGTTGCGGCGGGGACCATGTTCGTGCTCCAGCGGCGCGGTGGGGATGTCCGTCCAGAGGCGCCCGTCGGGTCTGCGCCGGCGGTCATCGACAACAGCCAGATCGCCGATGCTGGCCTGGCGCTGGCCAATGAATTCACCGGGGACGTCGCCGATCCCCAGTCGCTGTCCGATCTCCGCAGCGCTATTGCCGAGCGCGGCACCAATGGCCTGACTGCTCTGCGGAAGGAATTGGAACGACTGAGTTCCATCTCGCCGAAGTCGCTGGAAGTGGCGCGGGCGCATTACAAGATTGGAACGCTCCTCATGTATGAGGGGGAGTTCGACGAAGCGGCTCGTGCGATTGAACAGTCGCTGAAGGTGGGAGAAGCTGCGGGAATGTCCGCGCAGGTCAAAAATAATCTGACTGCGTTGTTGGGGATTGCCGCCTTCCGCCGCGGAGAGGTTGACAATTGCATTCATTGCCTGGGACCGACGAGTTGTATCTTTCCCATTGCGCCCGACGCCGTTCACACTCGACCAGCCGGCTCGCGCCAGGCGATCGACCACTTCACCCGCTACCTGGAGTCGGCACCTGGGGATTTACGCATTCAATGGATGCTGAATCTGGCCGCGATGACGCTGGGAGAATATCCCGACGCGGTCCCCCCGCAATTCCGGATGCCCCTGGATCAACCGGAGCCAGGTGCGGCCTGGAAGCAATTCCAAAACGTCGCGCCGCTTGTCGGACTGACCTCGCGTGGTCCCAACCAGGCGGGAGGGAGCGTGTTCGATGATCTGACCGGCGACGGCTGGCCCGACCTGTTCGTGACTTCGCTCGACGTGGATCGCGGCGCGGCGCTGTTTGTGAATCGCGGCGACGGCACGTTTGAGGATCAGTCGGAAGCCGCCGGTTTGAATGATCAGGTGTACGCCTTGAACGTCACGCGCGGCGACTTCGACAACGACGGGAACCTGGACTTGCTCTTGCTGCGGGGGGCCTGGGAAAAACCGATGCGGATGTCGCTACTGAAAAACCTCGGTGGGGGGCGATTCGAGGATGTCACGATCGCCGGGGGGCTGGGAACTCCCATCGCGTCGGAGTCGGCCTCGTGGGGAGACTACGACAACGACGGGCGGCTGGACATTTTCGTCTGCGGTGAGTTCAAACCGCCGTTCGGCGGGGGACCAGCCACTCCTCCCGATCCCCGCAATCGGTGTCGGCTGTACCACAATGAAGGGAACGGTCGGTTTGTCGAAGTGGCACAGGACGCGGGAGTCTCCCTGGAGGAATGCTCCAAAGGCTCCGCCTGGGGAGATTACGATGGCGATGGCTGGCTTGACCTGTTCGTCTCCAATATGAACGGGCCGGGACGGCTGTTCCATAACGAGCAGAATGGCTCGTTCGAGGATGTGACCCGAACGCTGGGAGTCACCGGTCCGGAGCATGGGTTCGCCTGCTGGTTCTGGGACTACGACAACGATGGCCGACTCGATCTGTACGTCAACGATTACACCAGCTCGCTGGCGGAATTCGTCGCCGTCGCGCGGAACCAGCCCACGAAACGATCCAGTCGCCCGCGGCTCTACCGCAATCTGGGGGAGGAAGGGTTTCAGGATGTGACCGAAGAGATGGGACTGGATCTGATGCTCATGCCGATGGGCTGCAATTTCGGCGATCTCGACAACGACGGGTTTCTTGACTTCTACCTGGGAACCGGACGGATGGCGCTGGAGGTGCTCGTCCCCAATCGACTGTTTCGAAATGTCGGAGGACGGCGCTTTGAAGACGTCACACTCTCGACGGGAACCGGCCACCTCCAGAAGGGGCACGGCGTGTCGTTTGCCGATTCGGACGGCGATGGCGACTTGGACCTGTTCGTCGAAGCGGGGGGAGCGGTTCCGGGAGACCGGGCTTTCAACGTGTTGTTTCAGAATCCGGGGCAGGGGGGGGGCTGGCTGAAGGTCAAACTGGTCGGCGCACTGAGCAATCGCAGCGCCTTGGGCGCGCGGATCAAAGCCACCGTGGTGCATGCCGATGCCACACGGCAGACCATCTACCGGACTGTGGGAAACAACGGCAGCTTCGGCGGCAACTCGCTGGTCGAGTTGATCGGCCTGGGGGATGCATCGCAAGTCGCTGAACTCGAAATCGATTGGCCGACCAGCCGAACGACTCAATCGTTCGCCGATCTGGCGGCCAATCAGTCGATCGTCATTACGGAGGGGGAAGACGCTTACCTCCCCGGACCAACCGGGGGTCCCGGAGCCGCGGGGCCATGAACGGGCCGACAAAACGCCGCACCTGGCTGGCGGGTGGAGCCGTGCTGGTCGTCATCGGGCTGGTCCTGTGGAGCGTGCGGCGGCAGGATCCGTTGCGGAATGTGCCGCTCCTGGATGGCACGACAACCACCATCGTCCCCGGAATCCATCTCCTGGGAAATGTCGGGCCGGCCGCCGCCTACCTGGTGGAAACCTCTGCGGGATTGGTGTTGATCGACGCCGGACTGGAAGCCGACGCGCGGCAACTGAAGGAAGAGATCGCTCGGCTGGGGCTGGATTGGAAATCGATCCGCGCCATCCTGCTGACGCACGTGCATGGGGACCATTGCGGTGGAGCGGAACACCTGCGGGCCGCCACGGGAGCGACCGTCTATGCCAGCCAAGAGGAGGCCGACGTGCTCCGTGCCGGCGCTCCGCGCGAAGCATTCTTCAGCACGTTCAAAATGCCCGATCACGCGCCGCATCCGACGATGGTCGATGTGGAGTTGGAGGCAGACCAGACGATCGCCGTGGGGGAGGTGCGCGTGCGCGCCATTCATGCTCCGGGACACACGCAGGGGAGCACGGGGTTTCTCGTCGAGCGCCACGGCGTGCGGGCGTTGTTCTCGGGAGATGTCATCGTCCGCCTGGGGGACAAGCCGCTGGGAACTTACATGGCATATCTGGCGCCCAAGTATCGGGGGGACGCCGGCGCGTATCTGGCGACTCTCGAGAATCTGAAGGCCCTGCCCGTTCCAGATCTGGTGCTGCCGGGTCATCCTCGCTCGGACGCCAGGCCGCAGAATCCCCGGATGACTCGCGAACGGTGGCTGGGAATCCTCGACAAGGGAATTCGCGAGATGCAGCAACTGGTCGGGCGCTACCAAACGGACGGAGCGGGCTTTCTGGACGGAGAGCCGAAGCGGCTGCTGGCTGGCCTTTACTACTTAGGGGATGTGGACGATCAGGCCTGGTACGGGTTTTCCACGGGATCGCAGTTCTTCGTCGTCAACGCCCCTGGGGGGCCGGGGAGTGCCGATCGGTTGCGCGATCGATTGCGGCGATTGAATCTGCCGGAGATGCCGCCGACGGCCGTGCTCCTGACAGCCTGCGGCGCGAAGGAAACGGGTGGACTGTGGGACCTGGTCGAGCGGACCGGCGCCAAAGTGGTGGCGCCCTCGGCCGGCCTCGCGCGCGTGCGGGGCTTGTGTCCGCCGCAGACAGAGGTCATTCCGGCCGACGCGCTGGGGGAGCAGGAGTGGTTCCCCGTAACTCTCATCGACCTGGGGCTGGAGGAAAACGGCGGCCTGGCATATCGAATTCCCTGGGAGGGAAAAACGATTCTGTTTTCGGCGGGACTCCCCACCGCGGGAGATCGAGACGGACTCGCCGCGCTGCAGGCCGCAGCGACGCAGTCGCGAGTCAGGAACGCCCAATTTCTCGGGGCGCTGCGAAAACTCCGCGAAGTCCCCCCGGATGTATGGTTGCCGGCGCGCCCAATGGATGGTCAGAACGCGCACCTGTACGATCGCGCGTGGCTCGATGTGATCGAACAGTGCTTTCGCGCTGCGACCTCTGTCCGTGTGGAATGAGGTTGCCTGCGGCGAGGAATTATTGCGAAGCAGTTTGAGACGATAGCCTGGGGTCGCGCAGCGCACCCCAGGTAAGCTGGCCATCTCGGTCGTTACCGCGAAGTGGTTTCACACATGGTTTGGCGACCCAGATGGCGGAGTTCTGAAGACAGGTAATCAATTCAGGAGGAGAAAGAGAAGACAAAAAGATCTCTGGCAAAAACATCTCTGGCAGAACAATGTTGGCAGAACAATGGCATGGTTGGGATGCCATGCCCAAGGGTTGGCCCCCCTTCAGGGGCATGGCGATTGGGATGGCGGCGGACCCAGGGAAACGCCCACCACAGTCACAGCGCCGCCAAGTGCCGCAACCAAAGAACGGATTGAACCGAAGGACACTGAGTGGTTTCGCGGGAGGTTCGTCCTCCAATAACGCGATCACGATGGCTCACGCGGAGACGCGGAGGCGCGGAGAGGATCGGGCCGTAGTCGGCTAAACCATTCCGTTTTGATCGCTGTCGATGGATTACCGACTCAGCGCCATCGTTGCCTATGCTACCTTCTTCTCCGCGACCTCAATCCAGCAGAATCTTGTTACGGCGAGGAGATTCTTCGCAGCCAACGCCGCAGGCAGCGAGACCATGTGCTGAGTCTACGCAAGAGAAAAGACAGGAAAATGGTGGACAGTAAAATTGAAGAAAGGGAATCATTTTCCTGTCCCCGATTTTCCTGTCCTTAACCTGACAGGTGATCCGGGTTAGAGATTCTGCTGGATTGAGGCGCATTGTCAGCGATTCATTCTTCCAGCGTGTACAGGATGGTCAACAGCAGCGAACTGTCGGCGGTTGCCATCAGCGAATGCGGCACGCGGGCCGGTAGATACAGCAGATCCCCCGGACGCACCTTTTGCTTCTTTCCCAGGGCCGTGAACTCGACTTCCCCTTCGAGGCATTGCAGAACCAGTTCCCCCGGCGCCAGGTGCGCGGCGATCTCCCGCCCGGCGTGAATCACCAGCCGCACGACCTCGAATTCGTCGGTCTTGAGCAGCGTCTTCGTCTTCGCCTTGCCGATTTTGGCCCCCAGGGGACGGGCGTTGACGATATCTCCCGGCTGTGCGTAATCAATTCCCACCGCGGCTCATCCTTCCATCGGGTTTCACTTCATCAGGTCCAACGTTCCCCACAGACTGGGGTCGTATCCACATCCGAACTCCGGCCCCACGCTCAGATGCTGATCCCCCAACTCGGCGTCATGCACGTGGTAGTAGAAGCCAAGCTGAGGCTGTGCTGCTGGATCATATCCATGCAGTGCCTCGGAGGGGAGCCATGCCGCGAGATGGTAGCCCGCCGGTCCCGTCTGACATTCGATCGACAGCGACTGCGGATCGATGGCGGGGGGGGCCTCTTTGGCCCGTGCGATCGGCAGGGGGGCCGCGACAGGGGACCGCTTGTCGGCGCCTCCCCCCTTGGGCAAGAAGCTGAACGCCTGGCAGAAACGGCTGGCGCGGTGGATGTTGTGCGTGTTGCGCGTGTCGATCCAGAGCTGAAGGCCATCGGACGTTTCGGGGGACTTGGCATCGCACTCCAGCGCCCGCTGCTTTCCTTCGACATGCACCGCCACCGCTAAACCCCGTTCGTTCCAGGCCAGGCGCAGCTCGGCAAACCCCGGTGTGTCATCCAACCTCCCCAAGTCCGGGAGCCGGTGCGTCTCGGTCAACCCCAGCAGCTTCTTGCCGGCGCCGGGCAGACGCCCCTCGTAGGACACGGGGAGCGCGTACCGAAACAGGAACCGATAAGGAAGCAAGCCGGGCATAAACTCCGAACTCGGGAATCGCGAGGAACATGGCAGGACCGACGCGGTGAATCATAGTATACTCGCCGCATTCCTGCGATTATCAGCAGGAACGTCCTGTGGACTTCCGATGACCCGCACCAGCGCCCCTCCCTTCGACTCGATCCGCGTATTCGGAGCGCGGACGCACAATCTGCGGGAGATCGACGTCGACATTCCTCGCGACCGGCTGGTCGTGCTGACCGGGGTCAGCGGGAGCGGCAAGAGCTCGCTGGCGTTTGACACGCTGTTCGCCGAGGGGCAGAGACGCTATTTGGAAACGCTCTCGACCTCCGCGCGGCGGTTTGTCGATCAACTCCCGCGTCCCGACGTCGACGAAATCGAAGGGTTGCCGCCGACCCTGTCGATCGAACAGCGGGCGGGTGCCCTTCAGCCGCGCAGCACGCTGGGGACCACCACCGGCATCTCCGACTATCTGCGGCTGATGTACGCGCGGCTCGGCACGCTCCATTGCCACCGCTGTGGCGCCGCAGTCTCGGCGCAATCGGTTCAGGCGATCGTCGATGCGGTCCTGTCGCTGGAAGCGGGGCGCAAAGCGATGATCCTGGCTCCCGTGGTGCGGAGCCGCAAAGGAAAACACCGTGAGCTGTTCGAGAAAATCGTCCGGGGAGGATTTGTGCGGGCGCGGGTGGATGGGGAGGTGATCGACGCCGCGGCGCCTCCCGACCTCAACAAGAACCGGCCGCACGACATCGATGTGGTCATCGATCGGATCGTGATCAAGGAAGGGTTGCGGGCGCGGCTCCAGGAATCGGTGGAATTGGCGCTCAAGCAGGGGGAGGGGAGCTGTCTGGTGAGCCATCAGGAGGGGGATGCCTGGAGCGATCGGCTGTATAGCAGCCGGTTCGCCTGTGCCTCGTGCCAGTTGAGTTTTCCGGAAGTCGAACCGCGGACATTCAGCGATGCGAGTCCCCATGGCGCGTGCCCCGCCTGCCGGGGACTGGGAGTGCTGTCCGATCCATCATCCCCTGGGAGTTCATCCCGGGAAGGATCGGGAATTGCCGGATCAGGAGGGGCGACCGTGCAATTATCTCAGCAAGTCTGTCCGGAGTGCGGTGGAGCCCGACTGGGACCGGTGGGTCGCGCGGTGCGCGTCGCGGGAATGACCCTCCCGGAGTTGTCCGCGCAGAACGTAACGCAGGTGGCCAACCTGTTGCAGGGCTGGCCGGCGCTCTTCAGCGATCCCTCGCGACGACTCGTGGCCACCCGGCTGGCCGAAGAAATCGGGAAGCGGCTCAGTTGCCTGGAGCGACTGGGAGTCGGCTATCTGACGCTCAATCGGTCAGCGGGGTCGCTTTCCGGTGGAGAATATCAACGGGCGCGGCTGGCCGGGTGTCTCGGATCGGGGCTCCGGGGCGTCTGCTATCTGCTCGACGAGCCGACCCTCGGACTGCACGCCCGCGACGCCCAGCGCCTGTTCGAAGTGTTATGCGAACTCCGGGACCAGGGGAATAGCGTGCTGGTGGTGGAGCACGACCTCGATCTGGTTCGCCAGGCGGATTTCGTCATCGACATAGGCCCTGGCGCGGGAGGGGAAGGGGGGCGGATCGTGGCGCAGGGAACCCCCTCCCAAATTGCCTCCCAGGCCGACTCGCAAACGGGACGCTATCTGCTCCGCGGCGGATTGCTGCCTCCCCCCATCAGCCAGGAGTCGCAAGACGCTCCCGCGTCCTCCGATTCGCAGTCTGGTGAGGCAGACGGCGCGAGGAACAGCGAACAGTGCGGGTTTCTCCCTCAGGCCAGGGAATGGCTGACAGTCTCCGGCGCCTGCGCCCACAATCTACAGAACGTGACGGCTCGCATTCCCCTGGCTGCGCTGACGTGCATCACGGGAGTCAGCGGCTCGGGAAAGAGCTCGCTCATCATGGAGACGCTCGTTCCGCTGGCCCGCAAGAGTCTGGAAGCCCGCGCTCGCCCAACCGACCGGGCCAATTCATCGGAAGTATCAAATTTCAATTCTCAGATCTCAAATCTCAAATCTGAAATCTCAGATTTCAAATCTCAGAACTCCGATCGGACGCCATCGACTGGCGCTCCCGCATCTCTTCCGGTGCCTGCTGGCTCCAACGCACATGCGTCTGCCCCACAGCTTACCGGCATCGAACAGGTGGCGCGCCTGGTCGAAATCGATCAGTCGCCGCTGGGGCGAAGTCCACGCTCGAATCCCGCCACCGTTTCGGGGCTTTGGGATGAAGTGCGCCGCTTGCTGGCGCGGACGCGCGATGCACGAATCCGGGGCTTTCGGTCCGGTCGCTTCAGTTTCAACGCCGCGGGGGGAGGACGATGCGAGGCGTGCCGCGGATTGGGGACACGACGAATCGGCATGCGATTTCTCCCCGATCTGGAGATCCCCTGTCCGGTGTGCCGCGGCGCGCGCTTCAATCGGCAGACGCTCGAGGTCCGCTACCGGAACAAGTCGGCGGCGGACATCCTGGCGATGCGGATCGACGATGCGCGGGACTACTTTGCGAATTGCGCCCCTGTCCGCCGGATTTTGGAGACGTTTGTCGAAGTCGGCTTGGGCTACCTGACACTGGGGCAGTCGTCAGCGACGCTGTCGGGAGGGGAAGCCCAGCGGATTCGATTGGCGACCGAGCTCAGCCGCGTGGAATCCACGCGGACCTTGTACGTCCTCGATGAGCCCACCAGCGGCTTGCACCTGGCCGACATCGAACGCCTGCTCCAGCTTCTGCGCCGCCTCGTGCGGCAAGGACATACGGTCGTGGTCATCGAGCACCAACTCGACGTGATCCGGCAAGCGGACCATGTGATCGACCTGGGTCCGGAAGGGGGAAGCGGCGGCGGGCAAATCATCGCCGCCGGAACGCCAGCAGAGGTGGCCGCCGCGCCCCAGAGCCACACCGGAGCGGCGCTCCTCCCCCTTCGGAGTGCGGGAGATTTCTCCCGCTGTTCGTTGTGACCGATTCGACGTTAGGGGCGCGCCGGCTTGCCGTCGGTGGCTGGTCTGCAGCTTGCGCTAACCGGCACACCGACGGAAGTCACCACACTTCGTCGAACGCTGTTACCCCCCTCGTTCCCAAGCTTCGCTCTCATCCTTATACACAAGAAAACTTTCCGGATCGGACAGGTTGTCCGACAATGGCACGGCATTTGCGCCAGCCTCTTTGCCCTGAGTGTCTTATCACCTAGGTCTCAGGGAGGGTTATCATGCAGGATTGGCTGGCGACGGAGCTGCGCGGTTTGGATTTGGGAGACAAGCGGTTGAACGAGCGGCAGGGGATCCTGTTGAACAAATTGGCAGCCAATCCGAATGCCAGCCTGCCAGGATCGACCTGTTCGTGGGCCGAACTGCTGGCGGCCTACCGATTCTGCGACAATCAACGAGTCACTTCTGAAAAAGTTTTGTCACCGCATCGGGCGGCGACGATCGAACGCATTCGATGCCATGCCGTGGTGCTGATTCCTCAGGACACGACAGAGCTCGTTCTGGATCGAGATCCGGAAAGCGGCTTCGGAAAATTGACGTCGTCGATCGGATTGCTGGACCACATTCAGATTGCCGTGACGCCCCTGGGGCAGCATCTGGGCGTCACGCGTTGCCATCTGTGGGCGCGGCCGATGGAGAACCCGCACAAGGAGACGCACAATCGCGATCGCCCCATTGAGGAGAAGGAAAGCATGCGCTGGCTGGACGGTTATCGCGACGCCTGCCTGATCGCCCAGCAAGCTCCGGGAACCTTGATCGTCAGTCTCTCCGATCGCGAAGGCGATGTGTATGAATGCCTCCTGGAAGGCGCGACGCCGGAACGGGGAAAGACCGCGGAGTGGATTGTCCGTTCGGCGCAGAATCGAATTCTGAATCCCACGGAAGAATCGGCGTCGCAAGCGAAGAAACTGCGCGCCGCGGCGTCCGAATTGCCAGTCGTGGGCACAGGCACGATCAAGATCCCGGCGCGCGCGAACCAGCCCGCCCGCGTGGCGCGGGTCGAATACCGTGCCGGTTGCCTGACGCTGAAGGCGCCACCCCGCAAGGAAGACAAGCTCCCTGACATCATCGTCAATGTGGCCTTCGTGGTCGAAGTTGATCCACCGGCCAATGTCGAACCGCTGAACTGGCTGCTGCTGACGAGTCTCTCCATCGACACGTTGCAGGACGTACTGCGCGTCGTCGAGTACTACTCGTCACGCTGGCAGATCGAAGTCTTTTTCAAGGTGCTCAAGCAAGGCTGCACGGTGGAGCGCCTGCAATTGCAGGAAGCACGACGGATGGAGGTTTGCGTGTCGCTGTATTGCATCGTGGCTTGGCGCATCCTGCATGTGACAATGTTGGGCCGCGACTGTCCGGAAATCAGTTGCGAAGCAGTATTCTCTACAGCGGAATGGCAGTCCACATGTGCGGTGGTGACGAAATCAGCGCCTCCACAAGCTCCACCGATGCTGGGTGACTTTCTGAAATTCGTGGCCGCACTCGGAGGCCACCTGGGCCGCGCCCATGATGGACCGCCTGGCCCCGAAATCATCTGGCGCGGAATGCGCCGTGTATTCGACTTCGCCATCGCCTGGGAAACCCGGACCGCAAATGCGAAACCAACG
>JBJXGA010000259.1:0-19825 GCA_046152955.1 Planctomycetales bacterium
TCTTTCGATTGAGAACAACTGGTCTCTTCAGTTTGGCCATCAACCAAAGATCTCGACTGCACCGGTACGCAACTCATAGACCCCCCCCACGACCTTCAACTCGCCCGAATCGACCAGCTTTTTCAGGATCGGATCGAGCCCCTTGAGCCGGGTGACGCTCCGTTCCACGTTGGCCTTGATGACGTTCGTCAGCTTATCCCCCGGCCGGCCTTTCACTGCGGTGACGGCCGGCTTGATCAGATTCACCAGGTCGTTGATCGAACCGGGGAGCGAGTCGTCGGCGTCGATATGCGCGATGGCCGCTTTGACTGCGCCGCACTTGCTGTGCCCCAGCACGATGATCAGCCTGACCCCCAACTCGGCAACCGCATATTCAATGCTCCCTTTCACGGTGGGACCCGCGCCGTCGGCGATGTTCCCTGCCACGCGAACCACGAACAGGTCGCCGACCCCCTGGTCGAAGACCAGCTCCGGCGAGACCCGCGAGTCGGCGCAGCCCACGATGACTGCCAGCGGCGCCTGCCCCTCGGCGTCGGCCGCGAAGTCTTCCGGTTTTCGCCCTGGGCGGGTGGTCTGCCCGCTGACAAAGCGCTTGTTCCCTTCCAGCAGCCGGCTGAGGACGGCGGCCGGCTCGCGGCTCGCCGCCGGCTCGTCAGCGGCGGAGGCGTTCGATTGGAGGGCGAGACTGGCCGCACCGGCGGCCAAGCTGGTCAGCCGAATGAACTCACGGCGCGTGGGACGGTCGGGAGAATTCATAAGGCGTTTCCTGCGGAGTTGAATTCGGGATGTGGCGATGCGCTCTTTGACTATGAACTCATCGGCGCAATCTGGGAAAGTGGGTTAGCACGAGTGCCTTGTCACAACTAAGACTTCGGATCGTAGCCACGCTCGCCAGAGCGTGGGAAACGATTGGAAACGGCCTCGCCCCCCATGGACTGGCGACCGCGGCTACCCGAAAACTAGGGTGTGACAAAGCACTACCAATCAACCGAGATTCAGAATCGAATCATCGGCAAAACGCTGGCAGCGAGCCGAACATATCCGAAGTTTGAAGTCGCTGTCAATGATCGACGCAATAATGAAGACTCCGTGAAGTTTGTGAAAAGACCAAGGCGATCGGACACTACAGCCCGAATTTCACCGCCGCGCCGCACGCCAGCACGAGTCCCCCCGCCATGGCATGGCCGTAGCGCTCCAGCGACGTAAAACGAATTCGCATGAATCCCCCGGCAAGGAAACACACCATCACCGTCATCGTGAGCAAAGTGACCAGCGAAAACAGCAGCGTGACCACCGCCAACCCCCACAGGCTGGCTTTGGCCGCCGGATACATCAGCAAAGGGATCAGTGGCTCGCACGGCCCGAAAAAGAAGATCGTGAACAAGATCCAGGGAGTCATCCGGGTAGGATTCGCCGCCGTCGCCGCGGCATGCGGATGCAGGTGTCCGCCGTGATGCTGGTGCGGATGCGCGTGCATCGTTCCGTCGGCATGCATATGTGCGTGGCTATGAACCTGAGCGCGCCGCGCGTGAACAAGGCCCCAAGTCAGGTACGCCAGTCCGAACCCAATCAACAGCCAGGCAGCCAGGCCTCCCCGCGCTTCCTCGATTCCTTCCAGCCGATTGACCGCCAGCCCCAGGACGATTCCCAGCAGACCCAAGAGCAGCGAACTGGCCACGTGACCCAAGCCGCACAACCAGGTGACGATCAGAGTTTTCCGCATCGACCAGCCGCCGGCTCGCGACATCGCCACAAAGGGAACGTAGTGATCCGGCCCCAGCAACGTATGCAGGCAGCCGACGGAAACGGCGGCACCCGCCAGCGACCAGAGCTCAGTGGTCATGTTCACTCGCTTCCAATTGGCAAACCATGGAATTCGTCGGAATCCCGGAGTGCCATCCCAAGATGCGCAATGCCGCAACGTCTCTGACGGGATATTGCCGTGAAGATTTTATGAAGAACCACAAACACAACCTTCGATTCATCGGGAAATCCGGGGCATTTCGGGGTTGTGTTAAGGGTTCTAAGAGTTTTGGGGCTAGTCGACGTCTCGAAGTGTCGGATAAGCGGCGAAGCGTATCCATTCACCGGGACGGCGTCAATCGTCGGAGATGAACCGCAGCCCGCACCGGTTCTCATTACGGATCGCTGCCGTTTTCCGTCAGGGCTTCCTCGGTCAGGTACATGTCGATGACGGCTTTGTCTCACGCCTTGGCTGTGGCGTGACCTTCGAGGTACAGGCAGTTCGCCGCGTCGTTGTGCCGGCTTCACGCGATCCAGGGGCGGACTATCCCCGTTCCCCGCCTGATGTTTGCCACTCGGGTGTGACGAAGCGCCATGCGCGCGAGTACAACCGGCGGCCACAGCAGAAAACCGCAAGCGCTTGTGGAGTCTGCTGAATGGTTGTGGCCTGTTGTCCGTGATCGATCCGGCTCCTGGCAATGAAACGCGTGGCACTTCGATCTGGCAAATTAGGCAAGCTGTAGCGGTCATTCTCGGTGTTCCGGTTGGCGTGAGGCTGTCGTTACCCGACTATCCGGTCAATTCCGCATGCGTCGAATATCCGATACTCTCGGTGAGTACGGAAATTCCCGCGTGGCGCTCATCCGTGGAATTCGCCGCTCGGCAGTGGATTCGGGTCGCATAGTTTGCGATTCAGCGCGTCGGTCCGCCGCCTTCATTTTGGAAGACGACGGCATCCGGTTCTCGACCGATGTGGTCAGCGGAGATCGGGTGCGGGTGAACCACCAACTCTCAAGGAGGAGAGGACATGATCGACAGGGAAGTCAAACAGAAACTGCTCGGGCGACTCATGAGCGCCGCGGCGCTCATCGGGGCTTTGGGGCTGGCTGGCCTGGAACCATCCCAGGCCGAGGACGCTCAGCCGCGACGAAACGTCTTCCGTCGTATGGCGGCGCGGCTGAGCGGTCGGACTCAGGCGCCGCGCGCCATCGATTCGGAGATCGAACAGATACAGGCACAGGAGTCGGAACTCCCCGCGTTTGAACGGGCGGACGACAAGGAACGCCCCTTTGAAGAGCCCGGAGCTTCACAGGCCCCCAATTTTTCCGACACCCCAGGCCCGGAGACGCAACCCGCCTTCGAACGGGCGGACGACAAGGAAACGGCCCCCGAGGAACCAGCCTCGGCCTGGACATTGACCAACCTGTTTGACGACGATGCCGGAAACAACGTCCTTAAGGACAACGGCTGGAAGCTCAGTGGCCATTCGGCGTGGGGATACCAAAACGCTCCCGACGGGTCGTTCGACGGGCACGGGCCCTTCCTCAGCCAGCAAGGCTGGGGCCAGTTCAATCTGAACCAGCAGTATCTGTACATTGAGAAGATCGCCAACGGCAAGGACGGCCTTGACTGGGGTGTGCGGTTTGACGTGATGTACGGTACTCAGGGCTTTGAAGGACAATCGTTCGGTAACATCGACGCTGGTCACTGGGACTATTTGAATGGTTTCGATCACGGCGCCTACAACTGGGCTCTACCGCAATTGTACGGCGAAGTCGCTTACGGAGACCTGTCGGTCAAGCTGGGGCACTTCTACACGATCGTTGGGTATGAAGTCGTTCCTTCGACCGGCAACTTTTTTATGAGCCGCCAGTTGACGTTTTTCAACAGCGAACCGTTCAATCACACCGGGGCCCTCGCGACCTACAAGGCCAACGACAAACTCACGCTGCTGGGTGGCTGGGTGCTGGGATGGGACACGGGCTTCTATCAATACAACCAGGGAAACTCCTTCCTCGGCGGCGCCACTTATGCTGTGGACGAGAAGACCACATTCGTCTACTCGATGGCCGCGGGCAACTTCGGCTGGCGCGGTCAGGGAGCGATCAACAGCATGATCCTCTCTCGACAATGGACTGAGAAATTCGCCACCGTCGCTCAATTTGATGTGTTCAATTCGAATCTCGTGCTGGCGGACGGCACTCCCGCAGACTTCAATACCTCCGCCGGAGGATTTACTCCCAGAGATTCGGTGTCGTTCATCACCTACGCCTTTTACGACCTCAATTCCAAAGTCAAGGGTGGCGTTCGATATGAATGGTACAAGCCCGATGGTACGTCGTACAACACGTTCACGTTTGGCCTCAACTACAAGCCGTACTCGAATGTGATCATTCGTCCCGAAGCGCGCATCATGTGGGCGCCGGGGAACCAGAACATCTACACCGGAGCCCACGGATATTCCGGACAGTTGTTCAATCAGACCGTGTTCGGCATCGACGCCATCGTGACCTTCTGATCTGACAACCGCCAGCACCACTGTGGTTGTGATTTCCTGAGCGGCCCGCGGAGAGACTCTCCGCGGGCCGTTTTCGTTGGGGAATCAGCGTCACCACAATGCCTCGCCCACCTCACGCCAGCAGTTCCGTCACGATGCGGCCGTCATGCACCAGCGGGACCGGCCGGTTCAGCCGATCGATCAGCGCCGCTTCCGGGTCGATCCCCACCAGGTGGTAAATCGTCGCCAGGATGTCTTTGGCGCTCAGCGGCCGATCGACGACCGTTCCTCCGATGGCGTCGGTCTTCCCGATCACCGTCCCCCGCTGCAGCCCCGCTCCGGCGAAGAAGTTCGTATAGGCCCGTCCCCAATGGCCGCGCCCCTCCCCTTCGAACTTCGGCGTCCGCCCCATTTCGTTCATCACCAGGACCAGCGTTTCATCCAGGAGTCCGCGGTCTTCCAGATCATGGATCAAGGCGGAAAACGCCAGGTCCAAACCGGGGAGCAGTTCACCGGTCAGGCGATTGTAGTGGTCGACGTGCGTGTCCCACCCGGCGTTGAGTTGACCAAACTCGTCCCACACGACGGTCACGAAGCGACATCCCGCTTCAACCAGCCTGCGCGCCTGCAGCGTCGATTGTCCAAAGAGGGTCATCCCGTATGCGGCGCGCGTCTTCGCCGGCTCGCGCTCCAGGGCGAACGCCTCCCGAATCGCCCGCGAATCGAGGAGTGAAAAGGCCAGCTCCCGCTTGTGATCGAGCGTTGTCCGCGGCCCCTGCCGATCCAGCGCCCGCCGGGCCACTTCGATCTGCTCCAGCAACGACCGCCGGCGGTCGATCCGGTCCAGGGTGATCTCTTCGGGAAGGTCCGCCTCGGGAACGATCAGGAAGCGGCAATCGGCCCCAACCCCCAGGTACGGATCCTGAATCTCCGCTGCGGGACCGAACGACCGCCTCACCATGCTCCGCGTCGCCGTCCCGCGATACTCCGTCCAGATCGGATCAAATCCGGAGCCCAGGTAGGCGCCATACGGTTTGGCATACGGAGGGCTCGATCGGCGGCTGCTCAGAGGAAAAGGGAGGATGATGTTGTCGGGAACCGCCCCGTGCGGCTTGGAGCCGCGCGCCGTTTGATCGTAATGGTGGATCACCGAACCAAGGAACGGCTGATGCTGCGGATGGACCATCGTTTCTTCCACCGGAATGCTCCCCACCGGCAAGCCGGTGGTGGCGTATTGCATTCCGTGAAAATTCCAGGGGTGGCTCAGTGACCGGACCACCGCCGCGCGATCCATCACCTGCGCCAGGTGCGGCAAGTGTTCGCACACTTCCAATCCGGGAAGGGCCGACGCGATCGGCTGCAGCTTCCCCCGCACCTCGACCGGCGCCTGAGGCTTCAGGTCCATCACCTCCAGATGACTGGGGCCGCCGAACAGGTACAGCAGAATCACATTCTTGGCAGACCCGAAGCCGGGGAGCGCCGGTTCGGAGGACGATCCCTGCGGCGCGGAACGATCAGATGAACTGACGCGGGTTCGGCCCGGCGATTCCTGGGCGCTCGCCAGTCCGAAGGGAAGTGGTGGAGTTCCCAACCCCAACAGCCCCAGTCCCCCGACCGTCAACAGGTCGCGACGTGTGCAGCCATCGCACAGCCGTTTGCGATTGCCAAGGATTCGAAACATCGCAAGTCCTCTCTCAAATGGGCCAACCCCCCCCGCCGCCACGCCTCCACCACAGTATACGGAATACACCCCACTTCCAACATCAATCCCCCCCCATCCCAGCCCCTAACCCCTAGACCCTAGCGCCTAACCCCTCCCCCAAAATGCCGTTGACCCCCTCCGCACCATTCGGCTATGACCCCCCTCCGATGATGACGATCTTCGACCGCTATCTGCTGCGACGCTATTGGGAAGTGTTCGCCATTGGCTTCATCTCCCTGTTCGGCCTCTATTTCGTCATCGACGTGTTCACAAACGTCAGCGACTTTCTCGATCAGCCCGGAGGCGCCCTCAGCATTCTGGGGGAGATGGTCACCTACTACGGTTACCGCGCCTGCTATTTCTTTGGGATCATTGGAGGGACGCTGGAGGTGATCGCGGCGATGGTCGCCCTGGCGCTGGTCCAGAAGCATGGCGAGCTGAATCCGGTGCTGTCCGCAGGAATCTCCACATTTCGGCTGATCCGCCCGTTGATGATCGGCGCGGCCCTCGTCAATGTCCTGATCTTCTTCAATCAGGAACTGGTCATTCCGCAGATCGCCCTGCAACTCCAAACGAGCATCGGCAGCCCGACCGACGTGGCGTACGACGTCGAGCCGGTGATGGATTTCAGCACCGATATCCTGATCAGCGCCAAGCGGCTCAATCTCAAAACTCAGACACTGGAAGAGGCCGAGTTCGTCCTCAATGCGCCGCGCGTTTCGGAGAAACTGACCACGATTTCCGCTCCCGAAGCGATTCCCGTCCCGGCGAAAGGGAATCGCCGCGGCGGTTGGCTGCTCAAACGGGTTTCGCAGCGCTATCCTGCTCTGCAATTGACCGAGTCGGGGAAGAAGGTGATACGCGAGGTCCAAAACGACGAGGATCTGTTCGTCCGGAGCGAGGTTGACTTCGAGCGGATGTACAATCGCGACAAGCATTACGAGTATCTCTCGACCTGGGAGCTGATGCGACGAATCAGGAATTCCTCGTTCACCTCCCGCTCGATCCGCAGCCAGAGCCTGTTTCTGCACAATCGGCTGACCAAGCCACTGATGAGCCTGATCGTGGTGGCGGTGGGCGTCCCGTTTGTGGTCCGCAAGGAAAGCGTGTCGCTGATCACGAATCTGGCGATCTGCTGCGGCGTGATGGGACTGATGATGGGATTCAACGAACTTCTGGGTTACCTGGGAAAAGTGAGCATTCTGTCGCCGGAACTGGCGGTCTGGGGGCCAATTATTCTGTGGGGCTCGGCCGCCGCCTGGTTCACCGGGCTGGTCCGTACCTGACGCATTTCGGCACCGGAACCGATTGCATCAAACGGCGTTGATTTGTTATCCTGACGTTGTGGAACTGACCGTTGGCAGCAACGTAGGGAGAGTCCGGCATGCCGCAACGAAGACCGATGCAGGTGGACCATCCGCCCCCGCTCTTTCACCATCCCGCTTCACGGCGCACGATGTTGCAGGCCGGAGGTCTTGGTTTGGCCGGGCTGGGGTTGGCCGACCTGTTTCGGAGCCGGAGTCTGGCTGGCGAATCCGCTTCCGCGAACGCCAAAGTTGTCCCCGAGCGCTCGGTGATTTTTGTCTTTCTCAATGGGGGCATTTCGCACCAGGACAGCTTTGACCTCAAGCCGGAAGCGCCTGACAGCGTGCGGGGAGAATTCCTCCCGATCGCGACCGACACAGACGGGATCGAAATCTGCGAGCACCTCCCGCAATTGGCGCGGCAGAGCGAACGCTACACCCTGGTCCGGTCGATCGCCACCGCGAGCAGTGGGCACGAGGAAGCGTGCCACATGCTGTTTACCGGGCGGCTCGATTTTCCCGCCGGGTTCAGTCTGAATCGCGTTCCCAGCCCTAACGAATGGCCATCAATGGCCGCGCAGGTCACCTACGCGACGCAGGGACGGAACAACCTTCCAGCGGCCGCCGTCCTGCCGCAACCCTCGATCAATGAAGCGGGATCGGTCCGTCCGGGACAGTTCGCTGGAAAACTGGGAGCTCGGCATGAAGCGTGGCAGTTGCACATTGCCGCCCCGTGCCCCCTGGGAAATGGCGCCTGCCCGAACTGCTTTCGATTCGAGGGAACGCCGTTTCAGCACAGCTCCCGGTCGATCTTCGACATCCCGCTGCTGACGCTCCCGGAAGGGGGACCGGTTCGCCTGGATCGGCGGATCGGACTGCTGGGATCGATCGAACGCCAGCAGCAGTCTTTGGAGACGCTCGCCGAATCAGTGCGTCTGGATCGACACCGGCAGCAGGCGATTTCCGTTCTGGCCGATCCCAAAGTCAGCGCGGCATTCGACGTGGAACAGGCCGATCCGTCCATCGTCGCCCGGTACGGCAAAAACAAGTTTGGCCTGTCGCTGCTGATGGCGCGGCGGCTAGTCGAGGCGGGGGTCAACCTGGTGCAAGTCAATCTGGGGAAGAACTCTTCCTGGGACACGCACCGCCGAAACTTCGTCAACCTCAAGGACAATCTGCTCCCCTACCTCGATCAGTCGCTGTCGGCGCTGCTGGATGACCTGGCGCAGTCCGGATTGCTGGACTCGACGCTGGTTGTCGTGAGCGGGGAATTCGGGCGGACTCCCAAAATCAACGCCGACGCCGGGCGCGACCATTGGGGACCGGTCATTACGAGTCTGTTCGCTGGTGGGGGGGTGACCGGGGGACAAGTGATCGGCGCGACGGACAACATCGCGGCGCAGCCGATCCGAGACCGGCAGACGACCGAAAACCTGGCGGCGACAATCTATCACACGCTGGGAATTCCGCCGCACGCTGCATGGACTGATTTTGATGGCCGGCCCTACGAGTTGTATCGCGCCGATCCGATTTCGGGATTGATGGGGACGTAAAACCCTACTGCGGCGCGTGCGTCGGGTGGCGGGGCCTGAGCGGTTGCAAAAGAGACGAAGCCGTTTGCATTGCGAGCGTGGCACGTCACCGCTGGTTCGCCGACAAAGTTGCCAGCGAAGGCCCCGTGGACGGGACGAGTCATGGTGGGCCGGCGCTCGGAACGCCGGTTCGTGCATTGGACGGGTTTGGCATCGTACGTCGTCTCTTTATCGCGAGCTGGTGGGACCCTTTACTGTGACGAGTTGGACGGAACCGGCGGTGCGATGGTGAGCTTGGGAGGGGGAACATCGACCGTGGGGGGTGCCAACTCCTGCTCCCAGGGGAACAGCGTTGGATCGAATTCCAGCGATTGCATCGGGATTCCGGGAACCGGGTGCGCCGGCTCGGGAACGACCGCCACTTCTTCGTGCAGCCGATCCAGTTCTTCCGAAAGGTCGGTCCGCGGATGCGAGGCGACGATGTCCCCCTCCGCCAATCCGTGAACGATCTCCACCACCGAGTCATTGGCGGCCCCCACCTCCACCTGGCGGCGCTCGAAACTTCCATTTTCCTTCAAGAGCCAGGCAAAGTGCTTCCCTCCCCGCTCGACGCAGGCCTGGACGCTCACCTGCGGCACGGCGGGAAGCGGATCGGCCTGGATCATCACCTGGGCCGTCATCCCCGGCTTCAGCGACGCGATCGCCTCGGGGTCGTCCGTAATCCGGATCACTGTGGCGTATTCCTTGAGATTGATGTTGGGCCAGTTCGTCGACAACGGCACCGGCGCCACTTTCTCCACGACGCCGTGATACGTTTCTCCGCTCAACGCATCGAGCTTGACCAGCGCTGGTTGTCCTTCGCGCACCGCCATGATCTTCGACTCGTGAATGCGGGCGAAGACCTGCATGTTCCGCGGGTCGGGGAGGTGAATCAGCGGTTGCCCTTCCCAGACACGCGCTCCTTCGTAAACCACCGGCCCGGCAGGACCGGCATTCGTATTGGCGTAGACGACCACCCCGGCATGCGGCGCGCGGATCACGCACGCATCAATCCGCCGCTGGGAGTCGTTGTAGAGATTCCGAAAATACGCCGACCAGCGCTTGCCGTACAGCACGTCGAGCTGCCGCTGCACGAGCGACCGCTCGGCGCGAAGTCGGGCTCGCTCCAATTCCGCCTCGTAGCGCGTGGCCCGCGACTGTTTCTCCGCCAGGTCGCGCTTGTGCGTGAAATCCACCAGGATGTGCAGCTTCTCACGCGCGCGGGCCAACATCATCCGCGCCTTCCCGACGGAGAATTCGTCCGCTTTGACTTCATCCACGCGAGCATAGCCTTTGCGCAGCAGTTTTTCTCCAAACGCCAGCCGCTCTTCCACGACCGACACGTTCTCCTGCGCCAGGCGCAGCTCTCCCTCAATCTTATGCCGCTTGAGGCGGTAGTCGGCCTGTACGTACTTTTCGAGGTCCAGTTTGGCCATCCGATGGCGATGCTCCGCCAGTGCCACCTGACTTTCGTTGGACATCAACTGGATGGCCTGCCGCGCCTCGGCGGTTTTCAGCGCCGCTTCATAATAGAACATCCAGATCTGATAGTATTTCGCCTCGCGCTGCAGCCGCGACGAGTCCAGTTCCGCGACGACCTCACCCTGGTCCACCCAGACCCCTTCCGGCGCCAGCTTGAGCAGCGTCAACGTCCCCCCTCGTTCCACCCGGTGCCGGAGCGTCGTGTTGTTCGCGCTTTCCAGTTCGCCCCGCTCGGTCAGGCAGATAGGCATCGGTTCGCGGCGGACCGTTTCCGTCGCCGCCGTCACTTCATGCTGTCCCAGGCCGAAAAAGGTTTCAAACTGGGAGCTTCCCCAGGCAGCCACCCCTCCGGCCGCCATCGACAACAGGATCAGGATGGGCCAGGTGACCGCCCCGCGCCGGGACGGGCGGGCTATGGATCGGCCGGCATCGCGATCCAGACGAATTGGCATCCGCCGATCGGATTTGGGGGTTCGCCGTTTGGCGGCCAACTCGTTCCGATCCGAACTGCGAGCTCTCGAGTGCATGGTCTGATCTCCCTTCCTGGTGCGTCTCTGGGTTGCCTCATCCTGAGCGCAACGACGCGCCCTCCCGGTTGGGCCAGAAAACGCCAAAGCGGCGTCCCCTGAACCAAGGGAACTGATCAAGTGTTCCGATTGTTACCAAACTCTTAGTGGTTGGGGTTTGCCGATGCGCTCGGGCGATCGAGTCGCTGGAACCGTCGGCAAACTCACTTCAGGCAGGGACAGCCTGGGGGGCTGTCGTATTTTGGGGGCGATGGCAGGCAGGTTGCCCCCGGCGGTAGGTGACATCATTATTGCAAACGCATCAACGACTGTCCATACCTAGCCTATATCGGCAATGTCTGTCAACCTCAGTGCGAGGACTGGCTCGAATTTGGATTGGAGGGATGGCCCGGACTGGACGGCTTCTGTGGCCTTTGAATCATAAACTGTTTTCCAGAAATCGCTTACAGGTTTTCATCTGAGCCGAACTGCACCCTGAAAGCGGCAACATTCGACATTGACCGACCGGTGGCAAACGAGTACCCTCCCCCGCCGCTCGGGGCCAGAATGAGGTTTCCTCAGTCGAATACAGAACACGCAAGGATGGCACTATGCGGCTGACCACGGAGCGGTTGGGGTGGCAGGGAGTGGACGAAGCGGTGGCCGAGCGCCCCTGGTGGCGGGAATGGCAGGCCGCTTGCCTGGTACTGTTCGTCGTCGTGGCGTTTGGCAGTCGTCTCACGGAACTTTCCATCCGGGGAGAGGAATCGCGTCGCGGTCTGATCGCTCGCGAGATGCTCAGCACAGGAGATTGGATCATCCCGCGGACGCAGGGTGTTCCTCTGTTCAGTCGCCCTCCCTTGCAGAACTGGATCATCGCCGGGCTGGGTTGGATGCGAGGGGATGTCGACGCATTCGCGATTCGCTTTCCCAGCGTTTGCGCCATTCTGGCGATGAGCCTGATGATCTATCGGTACGGTCGTCGGTTTCTTTCTCCCCTGGGAGCGCTGGCCGCCAGTCTGGCCTTTGCCAGTATGGGGCAGGTGCTGGAGCTGGGACGAACCGGTGAAACCGATGCCCTGTTCACGCTGTTTGTCAGCGGGGCACTGCTGGCCTGGCATGGGGGGATTCAGGGGGGCAAATCCCCCTACCGAACCTGGTGTCTGGGGTACGCCCTGGCGGCGCTGGGAACCCTCACCAAGGGGCCACAGGCGCCGGTCTATTTCGTGGCCCCAGTGGGGGTCTATTTGCTGCTCACCGGCCGCTGGCGGTTCGCATTCAGTCGAGCGCATCTGGCGGGACTGGCAACGTTCTTTGGGGTTCTGGCTGCCTGGCAGATTCCCTGCCTGTTCATGGTGGGGGTGGAGGGGGTCGTCCGAATGTACGTTTCCGACGTCGGACAGCGGTTCACCGACGCGAACTGGTTCTCGTTCGGGGCGCATCTGGCGGAGTATCCTCTGGAGCTGTTGCTCTGCCTGCTCCCCTGGTCGAGTCTGCTGATTGTCTGGTGGAATCGGGAATTCCGCCGGACCCTGGGAACCTATCGCGATCCGGCGCTGTTTCTGGCGATTTGTCTGGTGGTCTCGTTCCCAACCGTCTGGTTTCCCCCCGGCTCACGCCCCCGGTATTTCATGTCGCTCTATCCATGCCTGGCCCTGCTGGTGGGATTGGCGATTGAGCGCGTGACGGCCGCCAGTCGAACGCAGTCGTGGTGGGTGGTCTGGCCGCTATTTGTGAAGATCGTATCGGGCTGCATGCTGCTACTGGGACTGGGGTTTCTGGCGATTTCGATCGTGACCCCGGAATTGTGGCTGGCGCAACCGATGGGAACCGCCGTCGCCTATGCCCTCGTGGCCGCCTGCCTGGCGGCCTGTGCCTGGCGATCAGTCGGCTCCGGCCATCGACAAGCTCCTGTTATGGCGCTCCTGGCCATCGCCGGATTCGTCGGCATTTCGAACGCTACGGTGATCCTCAATGGCATGTCCAATGCGACGGTGGATACCGAAGGGGCGATCGCTGATTTGAAGGAACAACTCCCTCCCGACGCCAAATTAGTCAGCTTCAACGTGACGCACCACCTGTTCACTTTCCATTACCGGGATGACCTGCCGGTGGTTGACTGGCCGGAGAACTCGGAGACCCCCGCCGCGCGCGTAGAGTATTTTTGCGCCGACGCGAGGGAATTTGAAACCAAGGAATTACCGTTCCCCTGGAAGCCGGTGGTGGAGATTTCCTGCGATCGGCGAAAGCTCCGCGAACCACGGATTCGGGTCGTCATCGGACGTCGCACGGACCTGGTGAGCGATTCCAAACAATCGTCGCCAAGTCCGCCGCAGATTCTCGCGAACTGACCCGTCCTGGTCGTTTCACATCCAGTCGGCGATTGTGGCTTCCATCCGCCGCAGCAGCCAGGTCGCCAGAAGCACCAGCCCGACTCCCCACCCGAGCGACGCGGCCAGGCAGGGGAGCAGTTCCGACACGGGCCAATCGGGCATCAGGCAGAGCCGAAACATTTCCATCACTCCTGTAAGCGGATTGAGCCACAGCCAGGGGGCCAGCCCTCCCGCGGCGACGCGCGGATAGAAAATCGGGGTGGCGTAAAACCAGGGGAGAAGCAGCGCCTGGACGAGGAAGAAGGCGTCCGTGAACCGCACGCAGACCAGCCCCGCGATCAGTGCCAGCGCGCCGACGATGATCGCCGCCAAGAGAATCGGAACAGGCAGGGCGAGCACCCACCAGGTGGGGTGGGTCTGGTAGTACAGGTACAGCGGAACCAACAGCGGCAGCGTCAACAACAGGTTGACCAAATGGGCCGCGACCACCCCCAGGGGGAGCACTTCGCGAGAGAAACCAGCCAGCAGGATCAGCTTGCGGCTGTTGTGGAACGAGGGGGTTGCACTGCTGACTGCCACCGAGGCAAAGTGCCAGGGGAATAGCCCCGACAACAGGAACAGAGCGTACGGGTTCGACTGCGGATATTGCTCGCGGTCGAGCGGAACGACGTAGCCAAAGACTGTCAGAAGCACGCTCATCAGCAACAACGGCTGCAAGACGGCCCAGGCGTACCCCAATTTGGCGCTCCGATAGCGGATGTGCCACTCCTTGCGCGCCAACAGGGCGATCAGCTCCAGTCGTCGAACCCAGGCGGTGCGTGCGGACATCGGTCTCACCGGGGGGAGTGGCGCTCGCTAGGGGGGAGCCGCAGGGCGCGCCGGGACTTACGCGGACAGGGTGCCTTTGGTGGAGGGA
This sequence comes from Planctomycetales bacterium, assembly GCA_046152955.1. Classification (GTDB taxonomy): domain Bacteria; phylum Planctomycetota; class Planctomycetia; order Planctomycetales; family Planctomycetaceae; genus SIAF01. Next base: position 14,055 of record JBJXGA010000259.1, read on the forward strand.
ACATCGTGATTCCGCGGATCTGGCTCCAGCGCCTCGCGCAAGGCGCGGGCGGCGGCCTTGAAGACCCCTTCAATGATGTGGTGCGTGTTCCGCCCGTAATGCCCCTGCACGTGCAGGTTGAGCAGGCCATTGCTCGCCACCGCCTGCCAGAACTCTTCCGCCAGCGGCGAATTGAATGTCCCGAGGGTTTCGCGCGGAACGTCGGCACGCCACACAAAATACGGGCGCCCTCCCAGATCGACGGTGACGCTGACGAGCGCATCATCCATCGGCAAGGTGCAGTGACCGTACCGCCGGATGCCGGCTTTGTCTCCCAGCGCCTGCACCAAGCCCTTTCCAAAACAGATTCCCACGTCTTCCACGGTATGGTGCGCCTCGACGTGCAGATCCCCCTGCGCCTCGACAGCCAGATCGATCAGACTGTGTTTCGACAGCAACGTCAGCATGTGATCGAAGAAGCCGACGCCGGTGCGAATGTCGCTGTGACCGCTCCCATCCAGGTCCAGCGACAGGCGAATCTGAGTTTCCGCGGTTTTGCGTTCAAGCTGTGCCGTGCGTGTCATGAGTTTCATCGCCTCTGGCGTGCGCGCCGGCCAATCAAGCGGGAGCGAGCCGTTGTTGAAGGTACGAAATCAGGTCGGACGCCGGGACCGTCTCTTGCGTCCGGCGCTCCAGATCCTTGACCAGGACGGTTTGGCTGTCGAATTCCCGCCCTCCGGCAATCACCAGGTAAGGAATTCCTTTGGCCGAAGCATAGCCAATCTGGTCGCGCAGCGCGTGTGGTTCCATGTACACTTCGCACGGAATCGATGCGGCGCGCAAGCCGCTTCCCAGTTCCAGATAACGGTCCAGAAAATTCTTGCGATCCTGCATCGCCACCATCACCCGCGTCGGGGACTGGCTGCTGGTCGACAGAACCCCCGCGTCGATCAGCAGGCTGAACAGGCGGCTGAGTCCGATCGACACCCCCACCCCAGGGTACTTTTGCGTGGTAAAGTGCGAGGCGAGGTCCTCATACCTTCCCCCGGAGCAAATGCTTCCCCAATTCTCTTTTCCAAGGACAAACGTCTCGTAGACCGTCCCGGTGTAGTAGTCGAGTCCCCGGGCGACGGCAAAGTTCGCCCGAATCCGTGCCGGAGGCATCCCCAGCGCCACCGCCCGGTCGATCACCGTCTGCAGCTCCTCCAGAGCGCCGGTCGGTGCGCCGATCCGTTCGAACAGCCGTCGCGCGTCAACCACCGTGGCGCATCTCTTGAGTTCAAACAGCGTCTCGACAGCCGACGATTCCAGTCCCAGGGCGATCAGTCCCTGCCGGGTTTCTTCGGGCGTGCGCTTGTCGCTCTTGTCGATCTCGCGGAGGACCGCTCCCCCAGCCGACTCGGGCACGGCCAAAGTGGCCAGCAGCGCCGCGAGCACCTGCCGATTCGACACATGCACCTGAAAATCGCTCAACCCCAGCGCCTCGAGCGTGGCGTTGATCGCACAGGGCATTTCGGCGTCGTGCAACAGGTCGAGCGAACCGCGCCCGACGATATCCACGTCGCATTGATAGAACTCGCGGAACCGACCCCGTTGCGGGCGTTCCCCCCGCCATACTTTTTGAATCTGGTAGCGGCGGAACGGAAACGTCAACTCCTCGGCATGCTGAACCACGTATCGGGCCAGCGGAACCGTGAGGTCGAAGTGCAATCCCAACCCGACCACGGAATCCTCCTGATCCTCCTCCGGGCGACCGATCGTATAGATTTGCCGCTGCATCCCCCCTTTGGCGGTCAGGACTTCAATCCGTTCGACCGCCGCCGTCTCGATTGGAGAAAACCCGAACAGTTCGTACTGCTCACGGATCGTGGCAATCAGTCGCTGTTCGGCCAGTCGAAAGTTGGGAAGCCACTCGGGAAACCCGGAAATCGGCTGAACTTTGACCTGATCGCTCATGGCAGGGGTGGGGTAGGAATCGAAGAAATGAGTGCGCTGGGACTCGAACCCAGGACCTACGGATTAAAAGTCAGTTGCTCTACCAACTGAGCTACGCACTCGAAATACTGTCTGCCAAAACGGTTGCAACGAGCGCTCCCAACTGCCAACGGGAGGGCTGACTCCGGCGTGAGACACCGCAGTCGACCGAAAAACGACACCCGCACGACTGACGCCGCCGGGTGTCCAGTACGTCCACCCTCCGTCTGGGGAGGATGACACGGCAAGTATGATAACGGATCGCGCGCCACCAAACCAGCCACCCAATCCCCTCCTCCGCTCCCTTGGTGACACGACACGGTTTGGACAGACGATTCGGACGCCGGGGAGTGTTGCTTGGGCACCGACGCAGCCTGCTTCAGCTATGCGGGGGCGCAGGCATGGCCGCAGTTGGTAGATTGATTGACGACGAGACCGATGGACTGACGCCACACTGTCCGTCATCTGGTTCGTCATCTGGTGAACTGTCGCCGGATTTCTCAGAAATCCGGGAACGCTGGACTCCAACGGCAACCGCGAACTCCGCACCACACCGCCACTTTGTGCGCGCACCACCCCGTCATCTGGTTCGTCATCTGGTTCGTCACCCCCAGAGGGGTGACGACATCGCCCCGATCGTGTTTGGCTTCTTGAGGTTATGGCGACCATCCATCCCCCATCACGGCCTGCTTCGCCACGGTCCTCCATCGGGTTTGAAATTGTGCCTCCCGGTTGGCTATGTGACTCGGACACGGGGAGATTGGTCGTACACGCTGGCAGCGTCGCCTACGGGGGGTGGCGGGGCCAGAGCGACGCCTGAAGGAACGTTCGTTGGCAAGTTGTCCTGGGCATGATGCAGACTCAACCGAAGCAACGGTCGAGCGATGGCCCCGTTGACGTGTGACGGGGCTGGCAACTGGGGGGCGGCCTTGGGTGCGGTTGGCGACAAAACCGATGGACTGACGCCACACCGCTCGCGGAGTGGTGGTTCATCTGGTGGGTCAAGTGCTGGGTCACGTGGTGGTCCATCTGGTGGACCATATGTCTCGAACGCAGCGGAAGTGCCGCAACCTGTGTGATCGGTTGGGTTTGCGGATGTGTCGTGACGCCAGCCTGGGCTGGTGGGCCATGGTGGCGCATGTGTCGGGTGTCGAGTATTCGGACTGCGGTGAGGGAGTGACATTGGGATGGCGGTCGTGGACGCTGGCAGCGTCCGCCACGGGTGTGGTGCGCTTGCGCAAAGGTGTGTCGATTTGAACCGCAACATGGCGCTCCGCAGACCCCATCCGGCTCGTGCGGATGGTGAATCAGATCGTCAGCTAGACGAGAGTTTCGTCCCAAAATCGACCCCATCCGCCTGGCGCGGATCGGTGAGCGAGATTGGCTCTGACAAACTGGCTGAGGACTGCGGCGTGGCACATTTTGCGGAGCCGACGGACTCCACCAGGAAATCGCCTCCCGTTGCCAAACGACCAGCGGTACGCCAGGAACAGATCCCAACGGGACGGACCGATGCCAATGCCACGAGAGACCGGTGGATCGGAAAGACGCTGACTGCGCGCCCGGCTCATGTGGCTCTTTGCAGTTTCGCGAACGGACGCTGAAGCGGTCCAATATCGAAGGGTTGTTGCCGCAGGCGGCTACCCTGGGTTGCGTCCCGCACCATTTCGATGAATCCTGAAGGGATTCCACCGGAACGCGGAACAGGGCGGGATTCCGGGTTCTCGAACTCCTTGGTCATCCCCCTCCCTCCACCGACTCCGCAGGCGGCACGGCACCTTTGTTCGCCGATTGCCGAGGTGCGACGAAGCTGTGTGACTCCGTGGGGGACACGCCGGACTCGCCTGTATCGTTCGACATGTCGATTGCCTTCCCCATGACAGGATCAGGTCGGCCACCACAAAAGGATGTTTTCGGAGTTCAATAAACAGCCCGGCTGTACCCCGTACACGCTTCGACCCGCCGGTTGCCCGACGAACCGCATCACTCGGGGCTCGGGCCCAAGGCGACTGGCTAGGTCTTTCCTTGTACGACTCATTCATTCTCTACCTCTCTGCGGCTTTCGCCGACGCACCCTGTCCCCTGGCATGTAGGTTTTACCTCTTTCAAACGAGGGACGGACGCCGGGCGTTCGGTGTGCGCGCGGACGCGATCACATGCAACGCGCGACTGGTCCAAGTCGCAACGGCCGGAGTCCAGCGAATCGCCGTGCTCCGAGCTCCACACCGGCGCGACCGAACGACGACCGCCCGTCGAGTCGGGCGTATGCCGCCAGTCGCCCGTTCGCCGCAACTTCAAGCGCCGCAAGCGGCAGTGCCATTCGTTCCTGGCACCCTTTATTCCCAGAAAACTTGATTCCGAACGGCTCCTTATTTGAGGATTAGTGCCCGCTGTTTGCCATTCTTACGGCGAGATTTCATCATCGTCGTATTCAACATAAGTACCTGGAAGCGCTCTAGTGATTTCTGCTGCTCCGGAACGTGTCACGCGAGTTCTCTTAACACTCAGATACTTCAAATATGTCATGCGTCGAAGGTGCGGTACACAGCGGTCAGAAATCTCAGTTGCATTTAGCGACAGGTACGTAAGACCGGTGAACTCCTCAAGAAGCGATAAATCTTCATCTCGAATTGCACAGTGATCAAAGCTCACTCCATTTAGATGTGGAAGGCGGCTCAATCTGTCGAGCTAATTGCATAACTCTTTATGATCATGTATTGATCCGTCAAATCTAACACCGACGACCTTATCAAAGCCCGCCAACACGCCACCGATTCCAGGCATGGTATACAGCCAAAAAGGAACTTGGTGCTCTATTGTCAAACTTAGATCACCGAATGCCGCAGCCGCATATCTCATGATGGCAGTTCGTCGTCGGTGCTGATTCCACGAAAGGACTCCAGCGCCAATAACTACCACGACAATTACGACCACCAAGAATCGCATGACTACAGAGTAGCGATTTTGAATCGCAGGACGACTCCCCATCGTTGTAGCCAATCTATCTTAATCGCTAGGGCAAACGCACGCGAGTGTGCATGTATTAACCAATTCCCTCAGTTATGGATTACCCTGGGGTTGAGGACAATTGCACGCGATTCCAAAGCCACTGTCATTAACAACTCCTCTTGTCTCACTCACCCCAGGCCCGCAGAGTACTTCAAGCTCGCTGCTCAGCACTGCTTTTGAGCATCGATCCGTGCATGTCTTTGTGTATGGCTGGCAGGATTTCCATAAGCAACAGCACGCTTGTCGCATATAGAAGTGGCCACGATTGAGGGCTTCCCGTGTAATTGCTGTCTTCCATTGGCACACTCTTGTTGTGGGAAGAACTATACCTCTGCGGCGACTAACCTTTAAGTCTACTGGCCGCGTCCCTGTGTATATAGGGCCATACGGAGCTGTCGCATCCACAACCCAGGCCGCCGGCCCAACTTTTTACTCTGGTGCAAACCGGCCCAAGTAGCCAACACATAATTCTAGACGCATTCCCACTTGCAAACATAGTGCCGTCCGGATCGTTCCGAGACGGAAGTCGGGCGACTCAGGATGCATCGAACACATCCTCCATCGTGGCGGTCCCGATCACATCCAGGCGATCGGAACACGCCGTGCCAGCGGACGATGCGACTCGCCGCCAGCGACTTCAGCCCGCGCCACAACCGTGCGCGGAGTAGGTCACGCGAACAGGCCCACCTGGCTGAGATGGCAGTCTGGGCCAACTCGGCCAAGCAGGTGATTTGAGAGGTTTTCGGACGATCCGCCGCCAGAAAAGCCTGAGTCGATCGAACTTGGTTTAGCTCATGCAGCGGCCAACT
>JBJXGA010000260.1:0-2698 GCA_046152955.1 Planctomycetales bacterium
AACTGCTCGGTAAGGTCTAACGGCACGCTCATGCTCACCACCATCCATCGCCGAAATCGTACTTACGACGCATCTAATTTCGTCGTCGTATGGCTCGGCCCCCCAAAATCGCAGCAAACCACCGCTGGCAGAATTCGCCATCGAGTGTACCTACCGCGGGATCAAACTTCAACGCAGTCCAGGCTGCCAGGCATGCGTGCATGTCCGGCGGATTTGAAACGGTGACCGGCGCAGCCTCCTAGCGGACGATGCAGTTTCAGCGCACTCGGACACAGCCGCATTGAATTGCAATCCCTCCCCGTGTCTACTACTCCTTTTCCGGGCCAAAAACCGCCGCGTGGGAGCAGAACCTTGAGCAAGCCTTCTTGGCCAGTGGTTGTGGGGCTGTTGATTGTCGGGGGCGGAATCGTATTGGCGGTGACTGTAGCGGTGATCCGCAGCGAAGGGAACCGCATGCGGGAGACGATCAAAACGTCCGCCGACGAGGCGGTGCAGCAAAATGTTGATTCCGTGATCCGCGGGGCGGGGGACGAAGTTCGGGGCGTGCTGCGGACGGCAGTCGATGCGGCTGGCGAGGTAATTTCGGGAAAAGCGACGACCGATCCGGATGGCGTGCTCGAAGACATCAAAGACATCCTGGCCGGGCGCGGCAGGCCGGGCGAAGAACCAGGCGGGGACAAGGGCGCCAAGGAAAAGCAGGCGACCATACTGAACCCGGTCGACCTGATCGGGGACTTCGCCAAAATCGGCCAGGCCGTGGCCAAGACGATGGACGACGTGGCCCAAGACGTCCTCAAACTCGAAAGCTCAGAAGAAAAGCAGCTAGGCAAGGAGGTGCACGCGACCATCTGCCAGCAACACAAACTGCTTGACGTGCCGCGAATCGTTAGAAGCCTCGAACGGCTGGCGGCACCACTCTTACAAGGGAGGCACAGGAGAGATCTCACCTTCACGTTTTCGGTGATCGACGACGACAGTGAGAACGCTTTTTCCCATCTTGGAGGATACGTCTACGTCAATCGCGGACTGCTGGAACTTGCGAAAAGCGACGTCGAACTTCAATTCGTGCTCGGGCATGAAATCGCTCACGTCGATCTGGGTCACTGCGTGAGCCAGTTGACCTATGCTGCCCGCACGTCGCAGGTTGCCGGCCAGGCCAGCGGGGGCCTGGTGCAGCTCGCCTACCACGCCATCGCCCTCGGTTATTCGGAGGACAAGGAGTTTGCCGCCGACATCTGGGCTTATGACAAGCTCCGTGGACTAGGAGTCACCCACGAGCAAGTGCTGGCCTTTCCCAGGCGGATGCTTGATGAGATGAATCGAGAAGGACTCGACACCGAGCCTCAGAAGCCGGACACGACGCTCGGCAGCACCGTGCAGGAAATCGAAAACCACTTCCGGTCCCATCCCCCAATGCCGGAACGGATCGCCCGGCTGGAAGCGATGTGGAACAAGTCAAGCTCCGCGCGGAAGCCCTGAATCAAACTGCCCAATCATTGGACATCCGCCGTTAGGCGCTTGCCACCGAGGGTCACCCACCATGGGCTCTCGTGCTCGCATGTGGACCGAAGTCGCCCTGTTCCATAATGATTGACGGCAGATCGGCGGCTGCCCACAATACACCTCCTTCGCCGGGACCACTTTTGTTTCCAAGTTCCGGCCCCCAACTTAACCCTACCGACTTTTCCAGCCGGCATTCGATGAGGGCGGTCGTGCGTTGCGAGTATTGTCGAATCGATGTTCCGGCCGGTAAGGCGACGGAACATCAGGATTCCTATCGATGTCCCCATTGCGGACGCACGTTGCCGTTTGGCGGCGAGACCACAACGACCAACCAAGTCGATGTTCCACCTACCGATGCCGATCCAGTTCTTGTGTTCCCGGACTACCAGGTGCAACGGAAGTTAGGTACCGGGGGCATGGGCGTGGTATATGAAGCCCTGCGCACGGTGGACAACAAGAGCGTGGCGATTAAAGTTCTGGCCCGGGAACATTCCGGGAATCCAACGCTGGTCACCCGCTTCCGCCGCGAAGCGACAGCCCTGTCGCGACTGCAGCATCCAAATATCGTTGCCATTTTCGATCAGGGCGAGGTCGCAGGCCGGCCGTATTTCGTCATGGAGTACATTCCCGGACCCGAACGGGGACTGCGCGGTGATTTGGGGGCCCACATTCCGCCAGCGGGGCTCGACCAACGTCTGGCCAGGAAGATTTTGCTGCAGATCTGCGACGCGCTGATCCATGTCCACCAGAACGGCATCATCCACCGGGACGTGAAACCGAGCAACGTGATGATCGACGAGTCGTTCAATGCCAAGTTGGCCGATTTCGGGATTGCGGCTTTGTCGACGGGACACGGAAATCAGGTGACCACGCATCAAGGCCCGATGGGAACGGGCGCCTACATGTCGCCGGAACAGTTTAAGGACGCGTCCTCCGTCGACGCCCGGACCGACATTTACTCTCTTGGCGTAGTGCTCCATGAAATGCTGACCGGCGATTTGCCACGGGGCAAGGGAGCGTCGACCGTCAATCCGCAGTTGTGGCCCGAGTGGGACGTGATCATCGATAAGGCACTCGCCCCGAACCGCGTGAACCGCTACGCGACGATGCGTGAGTTTGCTGACGCGGCCAGGGAACTGGATGTGAACGCCCAGCGGCATCTTTGCCAGGAGTGCGGTAAGCGGGTCGCGCCCGA
>JBJXGA010000109.1:0-42579 GCA_046152955.1 Planctomycetales bacterium
CCCGCGGATTGACGTGGAAGCCCAACCCCGTCGCCGCCGGGCAGAACGCCTCTCCGTCGGCCGTCCAGTACGTGTCGATGATGAAGATCGGATGCCGCTTGCGCAAGGCCAAGAGCCGCTTGCGGATCTCGATGAGCTGTTCGCGCGAGACGCAATACTCGGTGTGCGGCTCGTCTCCCATCGGGCGGTACACGTAGTACCAGATGTACATGGCTCCGCGATCGATGAACCACTTCACGTATTCGTCCGTCAGCACCTCGTCGACGTTCTGGCCGGTGATCGTCGTGGCGATTCCGAACAGAATCTTGTTCTTTTTCAGCCGCGCCATCCCCTCTTCCGCCGCTTCGAACACCCCCACCCCGCGACGTTTGTCGTTGTTCTCTTTGAATCCGTCGAGACTGATGAGCGGTGTGACATTTCCCAGTGCCCGCACCCGCTCGGCGTTCCGCTCGGTGAACATCATCCCGTTGGTGATCACCTGGAAATAGCAGTCGGAGTGTTTCTGGAACACATCCCACAGCTTGGGGTACATCATCGGCTCTCCCCCCAGCAGCGTGTAATAGTGCGCCCGCTGCTTCTTGCCGTTTTCGATGATCAGGTCCAGCTCGTCCTCTGGCAGGTAATACCCGACCCCCTCCTTCTGAACCCAGCAGCCGTGACAGCGCAGGTTGCACTTGTTCGTCAGGGCGACGAACATGAACGGGGGATACAGCTCCCCCTGGCCGATCCGCCTTTTGTAGGCCCATACGGCGCGCATTCCCTTGTAGGCGCACAGATACGCCCCTTTCAGGGCCAATCGCGGGGAGATTTCAGTCAGCAACCGGTACGCAAGGCGCGGAATCACCATAAGAACTCAACCCTGGGAGATCAGTCACAACAGAGACTGCTTCCAGTATACCGCGGCGAGCGCTGGAACTCGATGCCGGCGGGCGATGCATTATCCAGCGAGACTGGCCGGCTTAGACTGGGCCGTTCGCCTGGCCGGGTTCACTCTCCCCGGCTTGTTCCCGGAGGGCGAACTCGTGCAGCAGGTCTTTGACGTTCCAGGTGATCGGCGCCTGCGGGGGAGTCGGCCGTACGTCAATGGCGATCCGCTCCACTCCCATGCCGTTGATCTGCCTGAGAAACGCCTGGAACTCCGCCGGCTGATCGAGCTGCAGCACCGAAATCTGTTCGGGCAAACCACCGCCGGCCCGAAACTGCTCAAATTGTTCCAGGCTGGTCCAGACCGGCGCCACCAGCCCGCGGGATTGAGAATCTTGCAGCGCTCCGGGGACCGGACCGGGGGAAACCAGGTACGTAAACACCGGGAAACTCAAAATAAAACCATCGTCAAACTTCATGGGGAATGTCGCCGGGACGCCTTCGGGAAAATTGGAACCAGTCGAAGCCCGCCGATCGGATCGCGGTTCGCAGCTTCCCATTCTCCCCCGGCCCCGGTCCGGAACGCAAGCCCACACTTCCTGGGAAGAGCCGTCCTTCGGCTCTGACCTGCAAAGGGTCCGGCCTGGGGGTCGGCTCGTTTGTCGAACCTCCCTGTCGTCGATAGAATTTCCCCCACTCACAAATCTCCCAAACTTATCCATGACAGGATTCAACATGCGGATTGCGTCGAAACGCGTCTGGTGGCTCTTAGCGGCCCTGGTGACATTCCACTCTCCGATTGCCCGCGGTGCCGAGAACAGCCTGTCGGAATCGGAAAAGCGGACTGGCTGGACGCTGCTGTTTGACGGTCAAACCACCACAGGCTGGAGAAACTACAAGCGCGATTCGCTGAGCGACGGCTGGGGGATTGCCGAGGGGGCCCTGGCCCGCGTCAAGGACGGAGCGGGGGACATCGTCACCTCGGAGCAGTACGACAGTTTCGAGCTCCAGCTCGAATACAAGATCTCCAAAGGGGGGAACAGCGGGATCATGTTTCACGTAACGGAAGAGGCGGACGCCCCCTGGCAAACCGGTCCCGAAATTCAGGTGCAGGACAACGTTGACGGACGCGATCCACAAAAAGCGGGCTGGCTCTATCAACTCTACTCGGCGGCCCCGGCCCCGTTCACCAACAAGGCCACCGACGCCACCCGCCCCGCAGGTCAATGGAACCATGTGCAGCTCAAGGTCACCCCCGTGGGCTGCGAGATCAACATCAACGGCACCCGCTACGCCATGTTTCAAAAAGGGAGCCCCGACTGGGACGCCCGTGTCAAAAAGAGCAAGTTCGCTCAATACCCGAATTTCGGCAAACCGACCAAAGGGCACATTTGCCTTCAGGATCATGGAGATTCGGTCGCGTACCGCAACATCAAAATTCGTCGGCTGACTGCCGAAGGAACCGCGCCCGAACCGATCGACGGGACGCTGGCGCTTGCCGCCGAACCGGCGTTTCCAGGGATGACCTGGGCCGGCTGGTCTCCCACCACCGAACAGGGGAAGAAGCGGGATTTTCGTCCGATCGTTCTGACGCACGCGGGGGACGGATCAAACCGCCAATTCGTCGCCACGCAACAGGGTGTGGTGTACGTGATCAAGGGGGAGGGATCGGCGGCGAAAAGCCAGGTGTATCTCGATCTGTCCGATCGGGTCACGTACAAAGATTTCGAGAACGAAGAAGGGCTGCTCGGGATGGCGTTCCATCCCCGCTACAAGCAGACCGGCGAGCTGTATTTCTACTACACCTCCAAAAAGCACGCCCCGCACACGTCAATCGTTTCCAGGTTCAAGGTCTCGGCGACCAACCCCGACCAGGGCGATCCTCAATCGGAAACGGAAATCCTGCGGATTCCGCAGCCGTTTTGGAACCACAATGGAGGAACGATCGCGTTCGGCCCGGATGGTTTCCTGTACATCGGCCTGGGAGATGGCGGGGCGGCAAATGATCCGCACGACAACGCGCAGAATCTCGGCACCTGGCTGGGCTCCATCCTCCGAATCGACGTCGACCACAAGGATCCCAACAAGAATTACGCCGTCCCCAAGGACAACCCGTTCGTCGGCAAAGAGGGGGCCCAGCCGGAGATTTACGCCTATGGCCTGCGCAACGTGTGGCGGATGGCCTTTGACCGCAAGACCGGCGCTCTGTGGTGCGCCGACGTGGGGCAGAATCTCTGGGAAGAGATCGACCTGATCGTCAAGGGGGGGAACTACGGCTGGAACCTGCGTGAAGGGGCGCATACGTTTGGCGCCAAAGGCTCCGGACCGCGCGGAGATCTCATTGAGCCGATTTGGGAATACGACCATCTGATCGGTTCGTCAATCACCGGCGGCGTCGTGTACCGCGGAAAGAAGCTGCCGATGCTGGAGGGAAAATACCTCTATGCCGACTACGTCACCGGGAAACTCTGGGCCTTGAAGTACGACGAAGCCGCCAAAAAGGTGATCTCCAACGAAGCGATCCCCGGCCAGAAAATGCCGGTCATTTCGTTTGGCGAAGACGAACAGGGGGAAGCCTACTTCATGGTGGTCAGCGCCGACGGCCAAGGGATCTATCGATTCGCCAGCACGGCGAAATAGGTGTGGGTTACGGATTCGGCGCGTGATGGATGTCTTTGACGTCGATTCGCATTTTCCCCAGGACAGTCACGAGCGGGAGGAACGACGCCAGGGGAGATGCCTCTCCGTCGTCGGAAAAGCTCGAGTCGGCGAACTTGATGTGTTCTGCAGCGATCCCCCCCTGCCCGAGTGTTGCGTCCAACGGCACCCAGGTTCCCCGGACGAAGACTTCCGTCCACATGTGTCCCCCAAACGCCGAAGCGGAGTGGACATAGACCAATCCGACGGCGACACGGGACGGAATCCCGCGACTGCGGGCCATCGCCGCCAGAAGTACGGCGTGTTCGGTGCAGTCGCCTGACAAGTCCTTGGCGACTTCCGCGGCGGAAGCGAGTAACGTCGAGAAGTTCTTCTGCTTCAGGTTCTTCTGAACCCAGCGCTCCATCGCCTGGGCGATTTCCCAATGATCCTGGAGCGCGCCTGCCGCCTGATCGGCATGCTGCCGCACCCGCGCGTCGTCGCTCTGGATGTACTTGTTCGGTTCCAGAAATTCGTTTCCCGGTTCCGCGTCCCGTTCGGGCTGCTGCGCCGGGGGAAGGATCGCGCTCACTACCAGGTCCACCACGTCGGGACCGATCCGTTCGACGCGCTGCGTGGAACCTACGGAAAGGATGGTCTCCGGGTCGTCCCCCGGAGTCGTGATCCGATACACCACCCGATCGGTCTGTTGCGCCCGTTCGATGGGCTGCGTCTTGACCAGCGTGGCCACCGCCAGGTCGGCTTCTTCGCCGGAAATCGATTTGAGTGCCTCTTCCTTTGATACCTTGTAGCTGGCCATCCCCAGCAGGTTCATTTGCGTGACCAGCGCCTCCCCTTTGCCGTTCAGGTACATATCCTGCTTGATGAGGGGCGCGATGCTGGTGCTGATCGTGACTTTTAGCAGCGTCTGCTTCTGTCCTCCAAACACCTCGACAAGCTGCTCCTGCCCCGCCTGCAGCGTGATCGTCACGGTTTTTCCAAACTGCGGGTCGAACGACTTGAGGGTCCGCTTTTCCCCGGGCTTCAGCGGTGTCTCCCGGAGCATGCGGTCTTGATAATTGGGAGATTTGATCGACTCGTCCCAGGGAACCTGCGACTGGCTGCTCTTGCCTCCCACTTCGGTCGTCAGCGTCAATTGCTCTCCCTTGACGCTCCCGGCCGATTGAGTCGCGGCTGCCGGCGGATTCAGCATCAGAAATGAAAAATTGAGAAGCTGTCCCTCCACCGTTTCCTCGGTCTTGGCCACGGTTCGAATTTTCACCGACTGGCCGAACCGGCTGATCGCCATCGACATTTCCGTCTCACTGACGATGATCTCCCGCCCCTCCCGTTGCTGGCGTTCGACTGTGGACCGCCCAAAACCGACCCGCACTTTGCCGATGTACGCGACCTGCCAGGTCTCTTCGACTGCCGGTTTGGCGTCCGTCGCCGGCGCTGCATCGTCGGCGCGTGCTCCAACGGCCCCCCCCGCCAGCAGTAGCGCCACCGCCCACAACCGCCAGACTCCCGCGCGACGCTTACCCGCCGAGCCTCGCATCCCGCCACCGATCCTGCGATCCGCCATCATCGATCCGTCCTCGTGGTCAAAGTCATTACCGGTCAGAACCCCGATTTTCCTGTGATCCATTGTCGTTTTGACAAGCCATTCCTACAAGGCCGGGGAGGCGACAGGGGTGAGTCCTGAGTCCTGAGGCTTGCGAGGCTGCGAGGATTCGTGCTGTGGAGTTGATTCCTCATCGCTCAAGACTCAAGACTCCAACCTGGCATCCCATTTGCCTCGTCCCGTTCTCCGGCATGATGCCCCCCCGTTGCCCCCCCTTGCCTCGGGGCTGCGGCGCTCTCCGGAGACGCCGCCAGATAGGACCATTCCTGGACTATCAATTGTGACGATTCCGCGGATGGCGCGCCCGCTTCTGGCGTGTGCCAGCCGTTCCCGGCGCCGCAAGAGTTCGCCAATTGGCATTTCCCCACCCGGCCCCGCTTCAGTTCGGCGAATTCCCAGGTCGAATTCTCGCGCGTTCCCCGTCGTAGGGAATTCGCGTGTTAGATTTGCTTCAACCTGGACCGCGATCTTTTCCGCCTTTCTGGAACTTGACTCATGGGCTTTCTCAAACGGTTCTTCAAAAACGTCTTCCGCGACGGCCACGCGCATGCTGGCGCCAGCAGTTTCGAGAACCTCACCGAGGACCAGCTCGAAGCGCACATGAAGATCGCCCGGTATGGCGACTTCGTCCTCAGCGACGCCATCCGCCCGTCGTTCGACTTGCAAGTCGTCCCTTCGGCCGGTTATCGGCACGACGTGTACAAAGACAAGGAGACGGGAGTCGACATTCCGGTCCTGATGGCCGCCGCATCGCGCCGTGAGCTGTTCGACCTGTTCCTGGAATTGCTCGATCCCCTGGGACACGAAGTGGACGTGGTGCTGGAAACCAGTCACGATCGCAAGAGCCGCGGTCACGATGACTTGTATCGCGAACACATCGATCTGCCGGTCCTCAAGAGCACGCTGTGCGACTTCGAAGACCTGCTTCTGGACGACGGCTGCACGGGAATTGCCGTGCTGAATCCCGGCATCCCGCTGGAAGTGCAGTTCGACGAACACAAGCTCTTGATCATGTACGGGCAGGATCTGTCGGAATTCGAAGACCTGTTGGACAATGCCGGCCTGCCGCGCCGCGAAGACATGCAATTCATCACCGAAGCCGAACACGTGCATTCGTCGAGCGACGAACTGCTGCGCGAGTTCGACAAACTGAAATACCGCCTGGGGCTGGACGAAGTCGGCGATACCGACGCCTATTCCTGGAGCGATGCTTGAGTCGAGGGGCGTTATGAAACTCACACAGTTTGCGCTGACAGGCTGCTTGCTGGCCGCCGCGGGCTGCGCCGCACCCCGCGGCAACGCCGGAGCGGGTGGCAGCATGGGAAACGGTCCCGTCCTGACCCCCACTCCGGAGACCAACCTGGGCGAACCATCGAACTCGTTCGGTGGCCAGGGAACGGAGGGGAGCGGTGCCACCCTCTTCAAAGGCGGACCGTCGTTCCGCCGCATGCCCGAGGCGTGGCGCGACGATTCGGGCCGGTCGTCACGCCTCTCGTCCCGCTGGTCGTTCGGTCCGCCCCTCTTCCGCAATGGGGGAACCGGTGCCGGGCCGGCGGCAACTCCTGCGTCAGCGTTTGACCGCCCGGTGCTTCTGGAGGCGCCGACCTGGTTGCGGTTTTATCGCAGCACGCAGCGCCGTCCGATCGAAACGCTGCAACTGGGAAACGGACGCCAGCGGATCGCCTTCCTCAGCAGCTTGCATGGAGACGAGGCGCAGAGCGTGGCGGTGGTCGAAGAACTGGCGCGCTACCTCAAGGGGCATCCGGAATCGCTCCGCAACGCTACCGTCCTGATCGTCCGAACGCCCAATCCCGATGGCTTCGACGTGCGGTCTCCGTACAACGTGAACGGCGTCGATCTGAACCGCAACTTCCCTTCGGACAACTGGGCCGATTTGGCCAACACGCGCTCCGGCCCCAGCGCCGGGAGCGAAGCCGAAACCCGATCGCTCGTCCGAATGTTGGGAGATTTTCGCCCCACGCTGCTGGTGCATCTCAAGGACAGCCGGGGGAAAGCGATCGTCAATGGGGAAGGAAACATTCAGAAACAAGCGGAGAAAGTGGCGGATCTGGTGCATGGCCAGCCCCGCATGGGATTGGGGGCTCGGACCTCCGGTTCGGTGGAAAACTACGCCTTGACCCGACTGAAATGCCCCAGCCTGACGCTGCTCCTGGCGCATGAGCCGCACGCGGATCAGGCGTGGGAAAAGAACAGCCCCGCCCTGTTCTACCTCCTGGGAGTAAACAGCACGCCCAAGGCGACCTCCACCGACTCCGACGAGGGACACCCCTTCGATCAGCCGACGATTCAGAACAGCTCGCATCGTTCCACACGACCGGACCGCGCCGCCTCGAGCGGAACGCGGAACCAGGCCGAGACGCGACCGGCCCGTTCTCAGCGAACTCTTCCCGATTTTCAGTCGGCGATCCCTGACCACGGGTATGTCGAACTCCCCTCCCCCTGATCGGCCTGACTTGAACCCCGAACCGGAATTCGGCAACATGCTCCTTTCCGAACGACGATGGGCGGGGGGGCTTTGATCGTGGTGCATCGCAGCAGATTCCGGACGCTGGCCGTTCTCTGGACCTGGTTGGCCTTTGCGGGGGGAGCGCTGGCGCAGGGTCTGCCTCGCGGCGATGCCAAGGGACTGGGGCTCGTCCCTGAAAAACTCGATCGGATCGGCCAGTTGCTGCAAGAGGCGGTTGCCGCCCGGCAGATCGCCGGTGGTTCCGCCCTGGTGGTCCGCAAAGGGCAAGTCGCCTACATGACGGCGGTCGGGGCGCAGGACGTCGAAGGGAACGTTCCGCTCCGGGCGGAGACGATCTTTCGGATCGCTTCGATGACCAAGCCGATCACCTCCGTGGCGGCAATGATGCTCGTCGACGAGGGAAAGCTGCGCGTCAGCGATCCGGTCTCCAAGTACATCCCCGAATTCAAAAACCAGACGGTGCTGGTCGTCAACACGGGGGACAACAAAGACGCAGTTCCGTACACGCTGGTTCCCGCCGAGCGCGAAATCACGGTCCATCACCTGCTGACGCATACGTCGGGGATCAGCTATGGGTTGTTTGGACGGCCCCATCTGGGAGAATTGTACACCAAGGCGGGAGTCTCCGACGGGCTGGTGGAAACCCCCGGGACAATGGCCGACAACTGCCGTCGGCTGGCGATGGCCCCGTTGATGCACCAGCCAGGGGTGGCTTGGGAGTATGGCCTGAACACCGATGTCTTGGGGCGGGTCGTCGAAGCGGCCTCCGGTCAGACGCTCGATGAGTTCTTTCACCAGCGAATTTTCACGCCGTTGCAGATGGTGGACACCGACTTCATCGTCCCGGCCGAAAAGCGTTCGCGGTTGGCCGCACTCTATGCCCCGCAGGAGGACAAGACGATCCGCAGAGTCCCCAACGAGCCACAACGGATCGGCCCGGTGGTTTACTCCGCGACGTACTCGACGCAGGATGGCAGCCGTTATTTCTCCGGCGGCGCCGGGCTCTGCTCAACGATCGGCGACTATGCGAGATTTCTGCAGATGCTGGCGGGGGGTGGCGAATTGGATGGAGTCCGGCTGCTGAAACCGGAAACGGTCGCCCAGATGACCTCCCATCAGATTGGCGACATGAAGCTGCCCCAGAGCAATCGGGGAGATGGGTTCGGCTACGGGTTTGCCGTGATCACCGGGCGCGAGGGGCCGCCCCCCCCGGCGTCACCGGCGATCGGGAGCTATTCGTGGGGAGGGATGTTCTACACGTTCTTCTGGGTCGATCCGCAACGGCAGGTGTTCGGCATCCTGATGACGCAAATCTATCCCTCGACGCACCTCACTTTGCGTGAAGAATTTCGCCAGCGGACGTATGAAGCGCTGGCGGAATGAACAGGCCGCCGGTCACAGCGACTGCCCCAGTCGCTCTTCCAGGCTGGCGCGGAAGTTGCGACTAAGGGTCAGTTCGGTGCCATCGCGCAGGACGATCTGAAAGTCTCCGTGGAAGGCGGGCTGGAACTCCTGAATCCGCTCCAGGTTGACAATCGTCGAGCGGTGGATCCGCTGAAATCGGCGCGGATCCAGGCGCGACGCCAGGTGATGCAACGGCTCGCGGAGCAGGTGTTCGGCGCGCCCCACGTGCAACCGCACGTACTTTCCTGCCGCTTCGATCCAGTCGACGTCCGCGGCGGAAATCACAAGGATCCTTCCCTGCGAGCGGACCAGCAACCGCGCCACGTATTCCGCCGGCGCGTTTGAACCCGCTTCGCCCCCCACGGAGAGTTCCTCCGCGCGTTCCGTCCTCGGTTCGCGCCGCCGTTCCAGCCGATTCCGAGCCCGCGCCACCGTCTGCTGCAATCGGGACTGATCGAGCGGTTTGAGCAGGTAGTCCAGCGCCTGCACGTCAAAGGCCGGGACGGCATACTCGGCGTGCGCCGTCACAAACACGACTTCCGGACGGGAGTCCTCCGACAACGAGCGAAACGCCGACAGACCGTCCATCTCCGGCATCCGCACGTCGAGAAAGATTAAGTCGGGCCGGCACTCCGGCACCAGCGCCAGCAGGCTGGCGCCGTCCTGACATTCCGCCACGACTTCGCATTCCGATTCTTCTTTCAGGAATCGCCGCAAGCGGCGCCGCGCTGCGGGTTCATCGTCGGCAATCATCACGCGCATCGTCATGAACAAACTCCTGATTTCAAAGTGGCCCAGCCGCCGATACGTGTTACTCTTCGCTCCCGGCTGTCACTGTCGGACTCTCCACGAGAACGCCCCGCCGGAGATCGTCCCGCAGGGCCGCGGCCGGGGCCGAGGGCATTTCAGTCAGTGTGCGTTCTATGTCCACGACGCGACACGCGTTCCCCGAAGACGCTCCCGCGCTCCCAGCCCCACGTCCCCAGCGCAGCGGAAGCACCAGCACGGCGACCGCCCCCTGACCTGGTCCGGCGGCCAACTGAAAGCTTTGATCGTCGCCGAAATACTCCCGCAACCGGGCTTTGATATTCGCCAACCCCACCCCTCCCCGCCGGTCTTTCACCTCCGCCGGCGCCAGTCCGGCGCCGTTGTCGCGAATCTCGATTTGCAGCTTCTCCCCGTCGCCGCTGGCGCGGATGTCGATCTGGCCGTGCCGCGCCACCCGGCTGGTCCCATGCCGGATCGCGTTTTCAATCACCGGCTGCAGCAGCAACCTCGGCAGGAGCGCGCCGCGCACCTGCGGATCGATGGCCCACCGCACCGTCAGCCGGTCTTCAAAGCGAACCAGTTCAATCTCCAGATAGCGTCGAATCGACTCCAATTCCTCTTCGAGGGTGATGATCGGCGCATCGGCGCCGTCCAGAGTCTGCCGAAGCAGCGTGGCCAAATGCAGGATCATGGCTTCGGCCGCCGCCGGACGCTCATGAATCAATTCCGCAATCGTATTGAGCGTATTGAAGAGAAAGTGCGGATGAATCTGCGCCTGCAGAGCTTGCAGCCGCGCCTGCGCCAGCCGCGCTTCAAGCTGCCAGGCGCGACGCGTTTCAGACTGGCTGGTGCTGTAGTAGTTGGCGGCATGGGTGATTGCCACCAGCAGCGCGTAAATCAGCACGTTCCAATGGTACGAGGAGACGAAGTTCAACTGAAACTGCTCGCTCCATCCCGTAACCATGCACGGGATGGGGGCCAGCCACAGAAAGAAACTGACCGACAGGAACATGTGCAGCATCGCCAGGACGGCGCCTGCCGAACAGTGCATCAGCAGCCTTGGCCCCAGCGTCCGGCGGTCAACCAGCGGATACCAGTGCGCCAGCCGCACGATGAGGGGCGTGAGCGCCGCCCACAAGTACCAATCGGGAATCGTGCTCAGGAGCGAGCGCCACCAGGTGGCTTGCCGGTCGAGCAGCACTGCCACGTGGAGGTAATGCTGACTGGTGAAGAACAGCCCGACCAGCGTCCAAGCCGCCAGGACAACGCTCCACCGC
This sequence comes from Planctomycetales bacterium, assembly GCA_046152955.1. Lineage (GTDB taxonomy): Bacteria > Planctomycetota > Planctomycetia > Planctomycetales > Planctomycetaceae > SIAF01. The sequence goes on from JBJXGA010000109.1 coordinate 11,063, forward strand.
ATCCAACCAGTTCGCAACATGATTCCGGAACCATCCACAGGGGGCGCTTCTCCCTCCGGCGTTGATTAGAACGATCCCCCGCCACGAAAGTCAACCTGAATGTCTGACTTTTGGCCTCCGGCGTGAGAGATCCCGCCCCGCGTCCCCCGTCCGCCGCCGCGCCGTCTGGTTTTCCAATTCCCCCCGCCATCGGCTACACTCCCTGAGCACGGCGCAAACGGGCAAGGTTTTGCCTGTGGCGCAGCGCTCGAACACAGACGGCTGCCGTCCGTGGGGGCCAGGCCGGTTGGGCTGGCCGTCGAATGTCGCGTTCCCGGACCGTTCCGGGCAGCGCGATGAATGCCTCCGGCCGAACGGTTTCGGCCGGCAATCACTGGAAGTCTTTGGAATCACACATCGTGTCTGCAACGGCTGTCATCGGGCTGCAATGGGGGGACGAAGCCAAGGGGAAAATCGTCGATCTGCTCACCGAGGAACACGACATCGTCGTGCGCTATCAGGGGGGGAACAACGCCGGCCATACGGTGGTCTCCGGCGGCGAGACCTACAAATTGTCGCTGCTTCCGGTGGGGTTGCTCCGCCCCACTGTGACCTCCGTCATCGCCAACGGGGTGGTCATCAATCCGCAGGCGCTGCTGGCTGAAATGGCGCAGCTCAAGACCCGCAACCTGCCGGTCGGAAAAAACCTGCTCATCAGCGATCGGGCGCACGTCATCTTTCCGCATCATATGGCCGAAGAGGCGGTCCTCGAAGCCAGTCGCAAGCAGGAGGCGATCGGCACCACCATGCGCGGGATCGGCACCTGCTATCGTGACAAGGCGGGACGCACGCACGCCATCCGCATGGGAGATTTGTACCACCCCGAGTCGTTTCGGCGGCGATTGGCGGACATCGTCGCGCAGAAAAACACGTTGCTGAGGGCCTTTTCCCCCGATCATCAGCCGCTGGAGGCCGGTCGGATCGCCGACGAGTACCTGGGCTACGCGGAACAACTCCGCCCGCATGTGACCGACACCACGGCCTATTTGCACAAAGCGCTCGCCCAGGGAAAACGGCTCCTGTTCGAAGGGGCGCAGGGGAGCCTGCTGGACGTCGACCACGGCACGTTTCCGTTCGTGACGTCGTCGAACAGTTCGGGGTGCGGCATCCATCCGGGAAGCGGGGTTCCGGAACGGCACATCTCCCGGATGATCGGTGTCGTCAAGGCGTATACGACGCGGGTCGGAGGGGGCCCCTTCCCCACCGAGTTGGACAACGCCACCGGGCAACACATTCGGGAGGTGGGGCGCGAATATGGAACCGTCACCGGCCGCCCCCGGCGCTGCGGATGGTTTGACGCCGTGGCGGCCGGCTATGGCGCCCGGATCAGCGGGGTCAATTGCATCGCCATCATGCTCCTGGATGTCCTGAGCCAGCTTGACGAATTGCAGGTCTGCACCGCGTATGAGATCGACGGCGAGCGGACCACCGATTTTCCCAGCCACGTTGAGGAATTGGCCCGCGCCCGCCCGGTGTATTACACCCTGCCCGGCTGGAAACAGGACGTATCGCACGCCCGCACGTTGGCCGATTTCCCCCCCCAGGCGCGGGGTTATATTGACGCCATTGGCGAATTGCTCGGGCAGCCGGTTGAAATCCTGTCGGTCGGCCCGGACCGCGAACAGACAATTTTTCAGACAAAATAGCTGACAAACCGACTCTTCGCTGGTACAATGCCGCGCACGGCGTTGCCTGGCGTCCCAGTCGGCTCTGGAAGGAGTGGTCCGATGATTCGGTTGACGTGTGTTGTGTTGGCGGTCTGTTGCATCAGTGGCTCCCAGGGAATCGCGGCTGGAAAAGCCCCGACGCACTCGCAAGTGCGGGAGGTGCCCGTTCCCTCCAAAGAGGGGCGCAGTCTGCAAACGCTGACCCAGACGTCCGAGGGCCGGATTGCGGCGCTCATTGCCCTTCCTCGCTATGGCGCGGCACGCGGTTCGCGCGGGGGCCAGCCAACCAGCGAAGTTTGGATGCTGGACGCCGATGGAAGTGAAGTCGCCCGGCATTCGATCGGATTTCATGCACAGGCCATCGGCGCGGGGCCTGATGGGTCGGTTTTTGTCGGAGGGAATGGTCGACTGGCTCGGATCGACAGCCAGGGGCAATTGACGGCGGAAATTGAACTCCCCCATCTGGCGGAAATCACCAAGAACACTGAGGAACTGCGGAAGCGTGCCGAGGAACAGATCGAAAGCCAGAAAGAGTCATACGCCGAGATTCAGCAGTCGTATGAAAAACAACTGGTCAGTCTGGGAAAGCGGATCGAAGACCTTCAGGAAATCGACGAGGAGAAGCGCACGACGGCGCAGCGGCGCCGCCTGAAACGGTATGAAGAAGAACTGTCGCAACTGCGCGAGTCGATCGATCAGTTTCGCACCCCCTCGGTGGAGGAGGCAATCCAGGAGATTATCTCACGGATGCGAATGATTAATTCGGTCGCCGTCACCCAGCGCGACTTGTTCATCGTCTGCGGCATGTCCAAGGGCTACGGTTATTCGGTGTGGCGCATGGATCACCAATTCCAGGAAGCGCGCGAAGTCATGTCGGGACTGGGAGGGTGCTGCGGTCAGATGGACGTGCAGGCGCATGGCGATCATTTGTTCGTCGCCGAAAACACCAAGCACCGCGTCGGACAGTATGACCGGGACGGCAATCCCGTCCAAACGTTTGGCCAGCGTGCCGAAAAGAAGGCGGAAGACGGCTTTGGAGGGTGCTGCAATCCCATGAATTTGCGGATTGGAACCGATGGATCGATTTACACCGCGGAATCCGAAGGGATCATCCGTAAGTTCAACGCCACCGGTGAATTCGTCGACCTGGTGGGAAAGACCAAGCTGGAGCACGGTTGCAAACACGTGGCGGTGGCCGTCTCGGAAGACGGCGATCGCGTGTTTTTCTGCGATCAACCCGGTTCCCGAATCGTGATTTTCGCCCGCGAAAAGAGCAGCGAAACGGAATGACCTTTCTCGGCTGAAGCCCATCTCGGAGCGTGACCATGACTTTCCCCCGCACGTTGTGTTCTCTGGCGGTCGTCACCCTGTTGAGCGGTTTCCTGATGACACAGGAACAGGGGGTCGCCGCCGAACCGTCCGGGCTGACGCTGGTGATCATGGATCCCCTCGCGGCGCCACTCTCCTGTCCATGCGTTAAGGGGTACGCGCAGCGGAATTACGACAAGCTGGGAAACTTCCTGTCCGAGGAACTGGGTGTGCCGGTGCAGGTCGTGTATGCCGAGTCTCTGGAGGAAGCGCTCGACGATGAATCGTCCGGGGGGCGCGCCGACATCGTCATTGGCAAACGCTCGGTTGTCGCCTCTCAGGCCAAGCGGCATGCGCTTTCTTTGCAGCCGGAATTGGCTCTGACCGGCAAGGATGGACAAACGACGCAGACCGGCCTGATCGTCGTCGGGGCGGCGGACCCCGCCCAATCGGTCAAGGATCTCAAGGGCTACCGGATCATCTTCGGCGTCTCTGACTGCGACGAAAAGCACAAAGCAGCGCTCGACCTGCTGCGCCAGAACGGCGTGGCAGCTCCCACCGATATCGAGACCTGCGCCGCATGCAGCGACGGCGCCACGACCATCTTGGAACTGGGGCCCAAGGCCAAAGCGGCTACGGTGATCTCCAGCTACGCCGCCCCTCTGCTGGAAGGTTGCGGGACCATCAAGAAAGGGGATTTGCGCGTGGTCGGCACGACCGCTCCTGTCCCATTTGTCACTGCGTTCGTCTCCGAGAAGTTGACCCCCTCGGTCCGCATGTCCGTCATCGCCGCGCTGAAGGAGGTGGGGGACGAACCCTCGCTCTTGCTCGCGCTGGAAACCAAAGCCGGATTTGTCGCTGAGAAATCGGCTGCCGTCGCCGGGCCAACCGCAAAAAAAAAGGGGAACTGAGCGAGGCGCCGGTTCAAGCGGTTTCCTGGACCGGCTGGCGGGGAACGAATCGCGACGGCCGCGTCCCTCGGCTCCCGGCGCAGCTTGCCGACCAACCCCGAATTTTGTGGCGCAAGCCCCTCACCGCGCCGGGCTTGGGAGGGGTGGCTGCCACCGACCGCTGGGTGATTGTGGCCGATCGCGAGCGGAACGACTCGATCGATGCCTTCCGCTGCTTTGACGCCCATTCCGGAGCGGCCGACTGGACTGTCCGCTATCCCGCCCCCGGCCGGCTCGACTACGGAAACTCCTCCAGGGCCACGCCGCTGATCGACGACGGCCGCGTTTATCTGTTTGGCGCCCAGGGACACCTTCAATGTGTCGATCTGGCGACCGGTGAGGTGGTCTGGAGCAAGAACCTCGTCGATGAGTTCGATGTGACTGCCAAGTTGCCCTGGGGCTTGTGCGGCTCGCCGCTCCTGGCCGACGGCAAACTGATCCTCAATCCGGGAGGAGACGAGGGATCGGTCGTCGCTCTCGATCCGCAATCGGGTGAGACGATCTGGAGCGCGGCAGGAGAACCTGCCGGGTACGGCTCGCTGATTGCCGCCCAACTCGGCGGACGATGGCAAGTCGTGGGACACGACGCCACGTCATTGGGAGGTTGGGATCTGGCCGATGGAAAACGGCTCTGGACCCTGGTCCCGGAGAACCCCAACGACTTCAACGTCCCGACTCCCGTGGTGTACGACGGAGGGCTGATTGTCGTCACCGAGAACAACGGCCTGCGGCAGTACCGGTTCGACACCCAAGGGACGATCCTCCCCGAGCCGGTCGCCCACCGCCCAGACATTACCCCCGACGTGAATTCCCCCATCGTCATCGGCGACCGGCTGTTCATTGTCTTCGACGCACTCTATTGCCTGGACCTCAAGCACAACCTCGCCACGCTCTGGGAAGGAATCGATCCGGCCTATCAGTCCACCGTCAGCCTGATCGGTTCCGCGGAGCGGCTCCTGATCGCCAACGACGTCGGCGAACTGCTCCTGGTGGACCCCGCCGCCGACGAGTACCATCTCATGAGCCGCCAGCCCATCTTCACCGACGAATCCGGCCTCCTCTCCCACCCGGCGATCGTGGGCAGCCGCCTGTATTTGCGAGGCAACCACGAACTGGTGTGCGTTGATTTGGAGCCGTAGGGGGGGGTAAGACTCGGTCGAACGACCAATCGAGCCCAGGATTGCAACTTCGAAGTCGGCGGATTGAACCAGTGACTGTATGAGCTTGGTCGGCAGTCGGTCGGACTGGAATCGATGAACAGCCATAATCCTCTGATTTCGCGACTTCGGCCAACGGGAACCCTTGGATTTTCGCACCGCATTCGCTATCTTGACTCCCTGGAGAAAGCGGCGAGCCGACCAGGGAGTTTTGGAGGAATCTTGGAGATGCCTCCTGATCGTCGACGCAACTCCATATCGGACAGGTAGCTCAGTTGGTAGAGCACAGGACTGAAAATCCTGGTGTCGCCGGTTCAATCCCGGCCCTGTCCACTCCAGAAAGCCGCAGCCCATATTAGGTTGCGAATTGTCTTATTTTGAGAAATCGCCAGTCGCAGTCCATGTTTTCTCAAAATCCCGTCACGCTTGCCAACAATTCCGTGCCGGATTGCGCAGTGCATGTTTCTTGCTGCTGACTCTCACCGTAAATCGGGACCATTGCGAAGGCGATTAGTCGATAGGATGACTGAAAAAACCGCGGTTTGGTAATCAATCGCGCCGTTAGTTCTGGACACGTCTGCCTCCTCCTCTTGCCAAGAGTTACATGGCCCGGTGCGCTCCGGATACGATGTTTGAGTATTCCGCACCTTTGGCCAGCGGCGAGGTTCGTATGATTGAGACGCAAACACCCGATCACCTTTTCGATGTCCTCCTGAAGAGGCACGAGTCGGACACCCTAGATTTCAAACGCGAACTTCACGACTTCACCACTGCGGAGGGGCGAGACGCATTCGTCAAGGATGTCGTTTGCTTGGCGAACACGCCAAGAAACGAGCCTTCATATCTCGTTTTCGGCGTCGATTACACTCCGGAAGCTGGCACACGTCTCATCGGACTGTCTCATCAAGAGGACGGGGCGAAAATCGTTGACCAACTCGATGAGAAGCATGTCCAGCCCCGACCCACTGTCCACTACATTCCTGTGTCTCGGGAAAGCAAAGCTTTTGGCATCCTGGAAATCCCTGTTCAGACGGAGATCGGGCGACCGTTTCTGCCAGCACGAGATTTGGCCGGGATGAAATGCCATGACGTTTGGCTGCGGCGAGATTCCAAGAACGGGAAAGCGAATGCCGACGATTTGATGCGAGTCTTTAAGTGGTTCAACGGCGGCGAGCCGACTGCAACACCAGCCCCAGATACGACAGGCGAATGGGATCTATTTCTGCAAACGGTATGTCGCTTTGAGAATGGGCGCTATTTCTTGATGATATCCGACCGCATGGACGACGCGAGCGACTCATCGCACGCTGGGCTTGGTCTGGCCCCCTGGCTGGGAGTATTTGACTTCGACCCCCAAAGCGAGCTTACAGGCCTCCTGGCCGCAGTTGCGACACACCTGAAACAGCGACGCAACTTACATTTGGTGGTCAAGGGGCAGGACCAGCCCATCTACCCTCATGGCGGGACCACTTGGTTTTTTGCTCGGGGATTAGCTGGCCGCAAGACAACTGTGCAGACCGGACCATACAAGGTCTGGATGAAGGACTACGGCCGCGAGCTGGGAAACCGAGTCCGCGCCGTGGCATCCGCTATCAACCCGGCCCCAATAACGGTCGTCGTTCTCTGGAACGACCTGAAGCTGAAAGATCACTTAGGAGAAGCCCTTGGAGAAGTCGCAAAGTCGTTCGGCGATGAAGCGACTGTCGTGCTCGTGTCGCAATCCATAGATCAGATGCACGATCTGTGCGAAAAATACGGTGCCTTGCCAATCCACCTCTCGCCACGCGCGATCGCGCTCGGGATGTCTGACTTCTTTACGGTGACTGGCCCAACTTCCGGCCGCTGCGCCTTACCGACGAAGGATGATGGAATCACCTACAGCCTTGAGCGAAATGTTCAGCTCTGGCTTGAGGAAGAACTCGAATTGGTTCACCTGGACGTTGGTCTACAGGGAGATCGATCTCCGAACGAGTTCGCGCGAGGCGAAGTTGTCTCCTGGCGCGACCTGCAGTTGCATTACGATTCTGCCCGTGAGCTTACCGACAAGTTGCGGCAGCGGATCGAGAAGGAACTTAGGGAGCGCCACATCGTCCGCGTGAACCTGTACCATGCAGCTGGAGCTGGAGGCACAACGGTGGCCAGGCGCGTGCAGTGGGACCTGCATACACGACACCCTTGCGTCGTCTTGCACCGGTGCTTCGAGCCGACTTTGACGGCAGACCGTCTTGGGCGGATCTACGGTCTTACTCAGCAGAGCATCCTGCTGCTGGTCGACGGCAGCGAACACTCTGAGAGCACCGTCAACCAGCTCTATGATTCAGTACGCAGCCAACAGACGCCAGTCGTCATGCTCCAGGTACTTCGGCGATTCAATCCAGCGGCATCGCCCCAACGTGATTTTCTGCTGAAGGCGGAATTGACCAGACAGGAGGCCGACCGCTTCCAGCATGCGTATGCCCGCCTAGTCCCAGCTCGCGCGAGTGCCCTCGCTGCGCGCGCCGATTCGGCAATTGGCCAAGAACGAACTGCGTTTTTCTTCGGGCTAGAAGCATTCGGTCGTGATTTCCTGGGTCTCCAGAAATTCGTCGAGTCACGAATTGGGGATCCGGGCCATCCAGTGCGCAAAATTCTCGGTTTTCTTGCAATTGCTCACTGTTACGCCCAGCAGTCGCTACCGGCCCAAAGCTTCGCGCGGTTGTTGCAGTTACCTCGTGATCGCCGCCTTGATTTCAGGCGTGCATTGCCGGCCGAAGCGCTGGAACTACTGGTGGAGGTCGATGCAGACCAGTGGCGAATCGCCCACATTTTCATTGCTGAGGAAATCTTGCGCCAAGTCCTCTGGCCCCAGCCTGAGGACCGCGAACGACTTTGGCCCCAAGCTCTATCTACTTGGGCAATCGACTTTGCAGACTTCACACGGGGTGAGGCGCCTGTGCCCGGTGAGCAAATGCTTGAGGTTGCACGCCGCACGTTCATATTCCGCGATAATGCTGAACTTCTCGGAACCGAGCGCTCGGCCCAAAAGCAATTCTCTCAACTGCTGGAGGAGATTCCTTCGCCGCAAGGGAAGCTGGAGGTGTTGCGAAAGCTTACTGAAGTCTACCCAGATGAGGCGCACTTCCATGCACACTTCGGTCGCCTGTGTGGGTTGAACGGTCGATACGACGAGGCCCTGGAAGCCGTCGATCGGGCGCTGAAATTAAATGACAGCGATTCTGTCCTGCATCACATGCGCGGTATGACCCTGCGATACCAGGTGCAGGAGTTGATCGACCGAAATCAACCACTGGAAGCGGTGCTTGCGTTGACAAAACAAGCGCACGAAAGCTTCGTCGAGGCACGCCGGTTGAATCCGGATAACGAGCACGGCTATATCAGCGAAGTGCAGTTGCTGATCAGAGTCCTCGACTACGGGGCTAAGCTTGCGAAGCGTAGTGTCCCCGACCTGTTGTCCGATCCGCGCACCGACCCTTTTCTACGGGAAAGCATCGATCTCGCGGAGGAATTACTTGAACAAGTCAGTGCGGGGCAAGAGGGTGAAAAGGCCAGTCATTTCGCGGAGGACTGTCGAGCACGATTGGATTCGCTTTACGGCGATCACTCGAAGGCACTGCAAATCTGGGATAACCTTTTGTCACGCAAAGATGTTTACAAGCCGCCACTCCGTCGACAGGTTATTTGGACGATTCTCCGCCGCCGAGGCGGAGATTGGGCTGCGCTCGAACCGAAGGAGCTGAATCGGTGCTTGCGGATGTTGACCGACAACTTCGACGAAGTACCGAATGACAATCGAAGCCTGCGCTTGTGGTTACGAGCCATCCGGTTCTCCAGCAACCCGCCCACTTTGGACAATATCGTTGAGCGCATTAGCTACTGGAAGGCGAACACCAACTCGCTTGATGCGGCCTATTACCTGTACATACTTCACGCACTCGCTTCCCTGGAAGGTTCAGTGTTGGCCCGATACGATGCTGAACGAGCCATTGAGGACTGCAAGTCTCTTGCCAGCCGTCGTCGAAACCGTCGAATCTCGTTCGAGTGGCTCGGCAAGGGTAAGGGAATCACTCGGCTGATCCATTACTCTCAATTAGGCGAAAAGTCCGATGACGGCTTCTGGAAGAATCGTCAGCTCTTGGAACGGGTGGAAGGCCGCATTATCTCGATCGACGCGCCCCAGCAAGGCAGGATCGAGTTGTACGATGGCCAAATTGCCTTCTTTGTCCCCGCCTTCGGCGACTTTCACGCCGGTGGAGACGAAAACCGCCGCGTCGATTGCTGCATCGGCTTTAGCTATGATGGTCCCCGTGCCTGGAATGTTCATCCGATTGACCTCGGCGGCACCTAAATCAGGAGCGTATATCGCGCTCCCGCGGTATTGGACGGGAGTCGATGCTGCTATATGCACATTCAGACTCCAATCAAGCTCATCACAGACATGATCGAATGCTTACTCAGCCGCGGTGAATGACTTTGCGTTTCGCGGCACCGTATTGGACGACACGCGCTGCCTGCCAATATCAGGCGCTCGCTCATTACTGTCGCTGGGGGGCGCAGAGGTGCCTATTCATGATCGCCAACAATCCCGCCAGGAAAGATGGAGTCAATGAAGGCGCGAGCGTGCCTCGATCGGTCGCGTCACGCTATGCCTGCCATCCGGCCTTTGCTAGAATCGCCAAGCGTCCCGCGCCCTGCAGTTAAACGCCAGCGACCGCATCGGCAACCCTCCAAACCTGGTGCCCAATCGTCCTCGAATTGCGTGCGACCAGATCAGCCCACGGAGCCATCAAACCGCCATAGAACGCCGGCGGTACACCAAACCCCGCGCGGGCGCTCGCACTCAGCTCCCCGTCCCGCTCCAAAGACGCCCCGAGTGCGTCCGGGCGCTGAATCAACTGGCCCCCCCACCGTCCCTCCCGTCCGAAGCGATTTTGCAGCCTTGGCGAAAAGACACACCTCTTCCCGCTGCTTCCTCGTCAGTTCCATCGCGCCACCGCCTTTCGTAGGAAGAGCCTGAAATTGAAAGCACGGGAGCGCCGGCCAAGCGGGCCGGATTGCGGGACCACCCTATTCCGCGTTATTGAAAACTAATTTGGCCCCAAGGGGCCGACGCCGATTGTCGCCTTTATTCGATTCGCCAATCGGGCTCGAAGATTGCCATCTGGCGACCACGTTAGATGATTGAAATGATTGGTGTCGAAGTGCGCCTTGTCGATTTCGTCCTTTCTGCAAAGCCAAACTACCGGAATACCCAGCCCCATCGCAAACCCCGTCTCAAGGTATACGCCATTTCGCTGGCCTGTGAAGTCGGCCACCAAAAAACGGGACTCCCTGATCTCAGATAGAATTCTCGCGACCACATCATCGTTGAACTCTTCAAAGTCAATGCGAATGGCATTGAATCCGGCATCTTCGATTCCGCTTTTGATTTCAGATTCATAAACTGGAGTCAGCTCGGGACTGAACCACATTGCAACAAACACCTTGGACGATTCGAGATTTGCGGTTCTTGCTTTCGTTAGCACGTCGAATCCGTGTGCCGTAACACTGAACCCACGGCCTTCATCCAGCGCGAAGTCTGGCTCAATAATTAGCCCCAGCTCGATCAAATATTTTATAAAACTGCACAATTCGCTATTGTTCTTAGCATATGCGAGAGGAAAGTCCGTTTCTTCGTTTAGCTCTACAACGTCGCCGAAGAAATTTGATTGCCGGGCAATTGCCTTTAACAACTTCATTCCCCGATCAGGAATTGATCTAGGGAGGCCAGATAGAAGGTTGTCGAGTTCTTCGTACGCTCTGAAAAATGGCGGGGCGAGCTGCTCGCGAATGTAGCCAGAAATCAAAAATGAATCAGTGATTTTGGCATTGTCTCCGATTTGCTCGTAGAGGAAATTGGTCAACACGAACGGTCCGCAGCGTTCGCATGAATATTCATATACCGATGCGTGAATGTTGTGGTCATCTCTGTGGCTTTTGTTAACAACGACTGGCACTTTGCAAAATGGGCATTTTTCCTGTCGATTACTCATGTGAGTGTCTCCAGTATCGCCACCAAGGACTTTGCCAACAACTTACCAACAAACCGCCGGATTCTTCCGATTCGGCGTAATTGACGGAAATCATAACACCCCCGCTTTCCCGATACAATTGACAATTTGTAATCAGCGTAATCAGCGGAAGCCTTTTTCGGCGGAACTGAAAATCCTGGTGTCGCCGGTTCAATCCCGGCCCTGTCCACTCCAGAAAGCCGCGACTCATGATGAGTCGCGGCTTTTTTTCTCCAGACTGAAGACCCTCTTCCAGATCTAATCGGAATTCAGTGCCCATTCTCAGCGATTTTGTTCCACACATAGAGGATGGAATGACGGCACAGAGACGGTCACAGAGAGCTGAGGGGAATAACCTGCCCAGGGAATGTGTTCACGAGCCTCTGGTCACCGGACACGACCTCGCACTGCGCTTGTTCACCGAGCGCGACATAAAGGCAATCGTAGACTCCGATGCGTGCTTGCGAGGAAAGATCCAGCGCCCGTGGCATCAGGGGTATCGACGGGAAGACGGCCGGGCAATCGGCCATGATTTGCTGCCAGAGCGCCGATGCACTCGAAGGCGTAATCCTCCGCTGCCTCTCCGCTCGCGTCAAGGCATGGCCGACTTCGATTGGAAAGACATCCAGCGTGATCAGCTCGTGAATTCCATTCCGGAAGTCGTCATGAAGTTGAATCGCCTTCGCTGAGTCCGGTTCGGGCAGAACGATCTTGAGCGCCACGGATGAATCGAGGACGTACCTCATGCTTCATCGCGGGATTCGCGGATCAGATCGACGGCAATTTCGACCGTGCCGAACTTCTGCCGGATTTCGTCGGTGATTCTCTTGCCCCGCTCCTGGATGCGTCGATACGCGTCTGGATCGAGGGGCTTTCCATGGAGAATTCGCTCCATCAGAGCTTCGGTGTCGGGATCGGCGGCGGGGATGGTTGCTGTGTTCATCACGGTATTGTCGGAAGTGGACGGCGTTCAGTCAACAGGGAACAGCGTCTTCGGCTTTTGATTTGGTCACCTGTTCCCAGCGGTTCCAGGCTCTGATTCTGCATTGCCGACCTCCCAGTTCCCCGTGAGTCGCTCCGCCAACCACCAACATCTTGCCGCAACCCTCGGCTGAACAGGAACACCGAATCGGGATGTCACGGAATTCGCGGGCAGAGGATCCGGCGATGTTCAGGTAGCTCCAAGAGAATCGTTTCCCCACCTGGAGGGCGGCGATGCATCGCGGTTTCTTTTCGCAAGATTCCGACGTCCTGCGGTTGGTGACACTGGGCGGAACCTGGCTGGTGGAGAACTCGCGCCAGTGGGCCGTCATTTCCGCACGAACGAAAAGCGGAAACAATTTTTCGGACTCCCTAATATTCCCCCGCCTGGTTCGTTAATAATTTAACGAATCAGACCTTGCCCGCTCGCGATCGTGCGTTAAAATATTAACGATCTGACGCCGGGCTGGCGACGCGGAAATCCCTGGACTCCACGAGGATCGATCATACCCGAACTTCCAGACCTCAGCCGACGCGAACGACAGATTATGGATGCTGTCTTTGCATTGGGGGAGGCGACCGTCAACCAGGTCGTCCAGGCCATTCCTTCTCCCCCGACTGCCATGGCGGTCCGCCGCCTGATGCACATCCTCGAAGAGAAAGGACACCTTCGGCGGCGCGAAAATGGCCGCGAGGTGGTCTATTTTCCCCGCCAGACCAAAGGCAAAGCGGGTCGTCGCGCCTTCGAACGGGTGTTGGACACGTTTCTTGGCGGCTCGCTCGAAGAGGCACTGGCGGCACATCTGCATTCGCGAAAAGACCAGGTTTCGGCCGAAGAGCGCCGGCGACTGATTCAATTGATCGAACAGGCCCAACAGGAAGGACGTTGACATGCCCCGTCTTGAACTGATGGTTTTCGGACTCCTCGCCACCACTGGCCCGCTGGTGGTGGACTCCGCCGTCAAGGGGTCGGCCTTCTTGGCGCTGGCGGCGGTTGCGGCCCTGGTCCTGCGGCGCGATTCGGCGGCCACCCGGCACATGGTGTGGCTGCTGGCGATCGTGGCCATCCTGGTCTTGCCACTGCTGTCCACCCTCTTGCCCCAGTGGCGCGTCCTGCCGGAGTGGGTGGGGAGCGCACCGCGATCGGTGGTCCTGATCGAGTCCATTCCAAATTCCCGCTGGCCGGTCGCGGAGAGTCTACCTGCGCTTCAGGTTGCGGAACCGGTGGAGGTTCAATCCTCGTCGTTCCCGCTGCAGCCATCGACTCCAGTTCGATTCGACCAACCCGCTCAATCCGACACTCGCAACGCGCCGGAATCCTCCCCACCCGCTTCCGAGCCGACGCCCGGAAACTGGAGCGCGCTCCTGGCGCTCGGATGGGGGATTGGCTGTACCCTGTTGCTGCTGCGGTTGTTGGTGGCCCACTCGTTGCTTCGGCGTGGCGAACGGCAAGCAGTGGCCATCGGAGACTACGCGCCCACCACCGACCACAACCCCGCCACGGACCCTCTCGTGGCAACCCTCCAAGGAGTATGCTCGCAGCTTGCCATCCGTTCTTCCGTCACGCTCCTCCTCCATCCGGACAAGACGATTCCGGTCGTCTGGGGGATTGTTCACAGGCGGTTGATGTTGCCCGCCGCGGCGAGGGAATGGTCCAGCGAGCAACTGCGGTCGGTCTTGCTGCACGAACTGGCCCACGTCAAACGCCGCGACACGCTGGCGCTCCTTCTGACGCAAGTCGCTGGTGCGCTCCACTGGTTCAATCCGCTGGTGTGGCTGGCGGCGTGGCGAATGAATGTCGAACGGGAACGTGCGTGCGACGATCTGGTTCTCGCCAGCGGCGTGCGACCCTCCGTCTACGCCGGGCACTTGCTCGAAGTCGCCACTGGGAATTCCCCCGTTGTCTGGACACACGCCTGCGGGCTGACAATGGCCCGCTCCTCGTCACTCGATGGCCGCCTCGCAGCCGTGCTTGGCAGAAACCTCAATCGCCGCAGCGTCTCGATGACGTTGGCTGTCATGGCGCTGGCCATCATGGCGGGAATCGCCGTACCACTCGCCATGTTGCACGCCATTGAACCCGGCCAACCCCAAGACGCTGCCACGGCCGTGGCGGCGAATGAAACGAACGCGACCCAAGCGGGGGCCAAGGCCCTGTCCAGGCGAGGAGCGCGGCTCCAGCCCGCGACGGAATTGAAGCTCAAGTGGGGCGAAGCGACGAACGGGTTGCGGATGGCGCTGGCTTGGCCTCCGGCGCTCAGCGAGCCGTGTCTGGGGGAATCGCCGGAGTTCTTCCTCGTTATCCAAAACGTGTCGCCAGCCGCGGTGCGACTCATGACGGGGGAGGGCGCCCCCAATCCCCGGCGGTTGATGATGCGGGAAAACGGCCGCCCGTTGCAGGCGCTGCGCGACCCCACCCCGATCCCAGGGGACTGGCTGCTTGAGCCACACGAGGTGGCGGTATTGCTCCTGTTCGATGACGCAGACCTGGCGTCGGGTGACGATCCGGAAAACGGTTCCCTTCGTGCCAGCGCCGCCTTGGAACAGAGCGTGCGTGTCTTTCCGCACTACAGTCTCACGGCCGAAATGACGATCGAGAAGGCCCCCAAGGGGGCGTGGACGGGAAAGCTGGCGACGGGAGAATCGCGCGGCTCCGTGGACGTGATTCCACCACGCCACAAGGACGCCCAAGCGCTGTACAAATCGTGGACCACCGCCGCGCGGAGCGACGGGAGCATCCCCGGCGGCGTGATCGCCGTGCTGGGACAGAGGGTGACGACGTTTATCAAGAACAACCCAACCTGGAAGACGACTCCCCAGCTCCAGAAAATGCTCCCACGATTCGACGCGGCGCGCATTTGGCCCGCGGCGGAGGCTGTGGCGCTGCTCGACGACCTTGCGGCAGTGCAGGAAACTCCCCTCCGGATGGCCCTTGATCGGGAACAACAGAGCGTCATTCGCACGGGGGCGCCGCTGCCTCCGGACCTGGCCAGGGCGCCTTGGGGCGAACCCCTCTCGAATGGCCTGCGACATGCGTGGCTGCTGGAGCCGCAGGATGCGGAGCATCGACTCGGCACTCCGCTGAAAGCCCGCGTCCTGATCCACAATGCCGGGAAGCTGCCAGTCGTCTTTCGGACGCGGACGTGGCATCAGTTGGGGCACAAGGGGGTTGATGCAAAGGGTCAAGAATTGACACTGGAAACAACGCGTTGGACAACGCGCGGGATCCTGCTCACCTACCGTCTTGCGGCGGGAGAGTATGTTGAAGTCAACGGTCCGGGGATCGGAATCGGTCCGGTGGGAAACCGCGCAGATTGGCAGCAGACCCGCGTCGGCACGTGGATCGAGACACAGGCGGGGGACGAAGTGACTGTGACGACCGAGCCGCTTCCGCTCTGCGACTGGAACGAAGAATTGGCTCTGGACGGCGAGCCGCGCTGGTGGCTCGATTTCATCACCGCGCGTCTGGAACGCCACTTGCCGTTCCCCCCCGATGCCGAAGCGCGAAAGCTTCTGCTCTACCGGATCGCGATCGAGCTGTTCGGCACCCCCGTCAGCGAAGCGATCAACGCCGAGTTCATGGCAGACGCTACCCCCCAGGCGCTGGAGGCTCTTGCCGAACGGTTGTTTCACCGTTCCGGCCAGACCGTCTGGGCCGGTTCACTGACTTCCGGACCAACCAGGTTCCGAGTTCTTCCCGCTGATCCGGCCGCTGCCAATCGACCACGTGCAGCGACCAAACCGATCGAGAAAACGCCGGCCCCTCCATCCCCTGCACCGGCGTCCGAAGCACCGAAGCGAGACGGGGTCAAGGCAGACAAGCTCCAAATTCCGGGGCCAGCAGAAGCCGGGGAGTTGGTGTTCATCACCCGTGAAACGCAACGCCAATTTTCCAGGCTCGACGCCGGGGACGGCGTAACGCTCGAAATCCACGGGGAACTGTTTCACGCCTCCGATATCCACACGACGGTCCGGATCCGCTGGCCGACGGACGAAGGGGTAGTCCTGGGGTGCGACGTGAGCATTGCGAGCGATGCCTTTGCCAATCGCGAACGTTGGGCCATCGGCTGGGTCCGCGGCACGCAGAGCTTCTGGCACGTGAACGCTGGGTTTGATGGCCAAAGCCAGTTCTTCCAGCGGACTTCCTGGAGGGGCGCGGAGCGTCCGCCCAAGGTGATTTCCGACTATCTCAACCTCTATCCCGGCGAGCCGATTCAAGGGCTCGAGGTTCCCCCCGAACTGGCGGCCAAGTTCCAACAGTTCCTTGGAATCAAAGAGCCCCGAGTTGTCGACAAGAGCCGGGGCTTGCCGGAAGTGAGCGGGCAGTTTCGGTCAGTTGCCGTGCCCGTCCAGCCTAATGGCAGCCTGCCTCCGGTGCGCGGCACCCCCAGCCAGCGAGAGTTCCGCTGGGGAATCAATTTTGTGGATACCGAGACCGGCCAGCAACCGCCACACATTCGGGTGACTTTGCTCACGCAGACCACCGATGGCTCACGATCATCGCGCGTCACCCGCTTCGTTGACCACAGCCCTACTCCGGAGTTTCCAATGCTCAGTCCGTCGCTCGCGAGCGATGAATTTGCCAAGGTGTTTCTCGAAGACGACGACTACGTTGACGACGGCCAGAGCGTTCTGCTGGGGAATATTCCGGCAGAGGCCAAAGGGGACGTCAAACACACCGCCCGCGACCAGCCGGTGGAAGTCAAAGTCAGAAAGGCCATGCGTGGCGCGCCGTAATCAAGCGGCGTCTATTGTTCCGCCGGCAACCGGCGGAACTTCTGCACCCGGTGCGCCGGGCTGTCATCCGCGACATCGCTGAGGTATAGGTTCCCCTCCGAATCGACTCCCATCCCGTGGACCCAATCCAGTTGGCCGGGGACCATTTCTCCCCCTTTCACCAGCGGAAACGTCCACAACTCATGGATTCTCCCTTCGGTGTCCAACTTCATCACCAGTTGATCGGTCGGCGGATTGCCGAGGTTCCCCAGGTCGGTCCAGCGCTTGGGTGACGAACCGCAAACCAGAATCTGGTCTTTGGGGAGCAGGCACAACCCCCAGGGATTCACCAGGTTTCTCCATTGCCCAAGCGACTTGCCGTTCTGGTCGAAAATCTGAATTCGGCAATTGTTCCGTTCAGCGACGTACAACCGCCCCTTGGAATCGACGATGATGCTGTGTGGCTGGCTCAGGTCTCCCGGCCCGACACCCAGTTTGCCCCAGGTCTTGATGAATTTTCCCTGGGCGTTGAAATGCATGATCCGGTTGTTGCCGTAGCCATCGGTGACGAACACGTCCCCCTGGGGCGTCACCGCCATGTCGGTCGGGCCGCTCAGGTGTTTCTCGTCGGTCCCCGCTTCGTTGGGAACGCCCAGCGTCAGGAGCAATTCCCCCTTGGGGGTGAATTTGCGGACTGTATGGTGCCGAAAATCGGCCGCCCAGACGTTCCCTTGCGCATCGATCCGCAAGTAGTGCGGCATGACGAACTGCCCCGTCCCCCAGGAATCGAGCAGATTCCCCTCGCGGTCATACACCTGGACCGGCGGATTCGTGGCATTGATCGTCCAGATGCGATCCTTTTGATCGACTGCCACCCCCGTCATGTAGCGCCACTGGATCGTGTCGGGCTTTTTGGGCCAGGCCGGCTCCACTTCATATCCGATCGCCAGATTGATCTTCGGATATTGCGCCATCAGCGAATCGGCCCAGACGCTCGTCACCGCCAGGCCGCATAGTGTCCTGAGGACCACCGATCGAATCGAGACGACACGGGAAAGTCGCTTCTGCATGGGCTTGATCCTTTGCGATTCCTGAATGAACTCGTCGAACGACAGCGTGCAACACTACCGCGCACGAAGCAGAATGGCCACCGTTCAGACGACTGACACACGATCACGATTGCTCACGCGGAGACGCGGAGGCGCGGAGAGAATCCGACCGTTGTCGGCCAAACCATTCCATTTTGATCGTTGTCGATGGGTTACCGTCTCAGCTCCATCGTTCTGGGCGCCACCTCCTTCTCCGCGCCTCCGCGTCTCCGCGTGAGGAATTTTTCGTGCAACCGCGGTCAAATGGGAATTGAACAAAAGCACTTGGCGCGGCCGATGTTCGGAACCAAAAGGGATTTGGCCACCGATAACACGCGTCGGCACGGATCATCACCTGGGACTCGATCCTCCATTACCCGATCATCCGGCGTTTGCGGCGGCCGTTCGTAAAGCTGTCGATCACCATGTTCCCCAGGTCGCCCGCATTACAATACGCGGAGATTCCACCTGAGACGGCGGCCATCTGTTCCACAAAGTTGACCAGCCCCAGATAGAAGTAATCTTCAATCAGCGCGAAGCTCGACAGATGAATCCCTTCGTTGCTGCATCGTTTGACCTCCGCTAGCGTGATTTTCGCCGTCTTCTGCGACGGCGGATAGATCAGGACCACGTCGCGCCCTTCCACGTGCGCCGTCGGCTCGCCATCGGTGATCGTGATGATCTGTTTGTTGGCCGCCGGCTGCCTGCGGAGCGCCCGGCGGGCAAACTGCAACCCGGCATGAATGTTGGTGAAGTGCTCCGGAACGAACCCTGGGGGGTTGTCGAGGCTGATCCGCAAGTGAACGCGTGAATCGAAGATGCTGACCGGCTTGGGGGCCGAGTACAGAAGCTGCCTTTGCGAGAGGGGGGTCGCGTAGGTGTAAAACCCGACGATTTGCAGGAAATCCCCCTGGTATTTCCCGCGGACCAATGCCTGCAGCGACAGAGCGACCTTTTTGGCCTGTCCGTATTTTCCGTACCGCGCCATGCTTCCCGACATATCCAAGAGCACGATCGTCGCGCAACTGGTCTGATATTGCGTGTCGTAGACGACCAGATCCTCTTCGCTGATGTGGACGGGGGACCCGCCCCCCTGCCGGTGCAGGGCGTTGCGCAGTGTCTCGTGCATATTGAGGTTGGCGACCGGGTCGCCATACTCATACGGCTTCGATTCGTCGTGCGCCGTCTGTCCGGCGCCGCGAAACTCGGACTCGTGCTTGCCCAGCTTGTCGCGGCGGTTCACCTGGAACAGTTCGTCGAGCGCCTGCGACTCCACGCGCCGCACGCCGCGCGGCGTGATCTGGTATTTCCCCTCTGCATCCTTCTCGACGTATCCCTGCTTGATCAACATGTCCAGCACATCGGGATGCTGCTCTTCCAACTGGTCGAACAGGTCCAGCGCCTGATCGCCGTAGTCGAGCAGGTACTGGCTCACCTGGTCGAACACCGTGTCGGCCGACTGAGGAGTGAACGATTGGGAACCGTCCCAGCGAGAGTATTCAAAAACCGGCATATATGCCCATCGATTCCGAAGAGGTTTGGGCGATCGAACAAGGAACACTTCTGAAATGATTATTCACGATCGCTGTGGAATTAGCCACCATGCCGCAGCGGCGACCAGCGCCGCCGCGCTTCAGCAACGTTGCGTCGCGGGAGAAGGCGAGATTCGATTTCGACGACGACGCTTAGATTTGAGCAGGTGAGGCTCGAATCCGGGAGGGCGAGGCTCCTGCCGAGCTGCCGCTGTGCGTGGTTCACACCGACACCGCACCGTTGGGATCGGACGGACATTCGCCGAGAGCTCTTTCGCTTCCCAACTGAGGGTTCTATTTCGCACGACCTCCAGCGGCGGCTCGGTGGGAACCTCGCCCTCCCGAGACGCGGCCTCCCACGGCACTTGTCATGTTTCACGTCCGCCTGCATAATGAACGGCGTGAATGCTCAACAGATTGTCGCGAAACGGTTGCAGATTGGAATCCTGGCCCTGCTTTGCCTGGGGACCGCCGTCGGGCTCTGGTTCTTTTCCGAGAACCCAGAGCATGATGGCTTTTTGGCGGCCATCACCCGCGTGGGACTGGTGCTAGGAGCGATCTGGCTGGCGCTTCCGGCGAAAGGGGAATCGGTCGTTTGGCAAAAAGCGGCCCCAGCGCTGGTGGGAGCGGTCGTGGTCGCTTCGCTCGCGAAACGATATTTTCTCTACGCCCTGCCCGTCGCCCTGGTCCTCGGCCTGGCACTGGTCTTCTTGCGCCCGCGTTCCAAACGCCGGCGATAACGATTATCCGCTCGTGACCTAAATCGTGGGCACGAAATGTCGACAAGGAGGGAAACCATGACTCGCAGGATTCCGATCGAGTTGGGCATGCTCCTGATAGTGCTCGGTCTGTTCGTCGCAGCAGCGACGCGCAACCGGGCGGTTCCTTCTGCGCCAGACCGGGAAGGCCGGACGGGGCTGCCGGACTCGGATGATGATAGTACGGATTTACGATTTCCGCGTTCTCCGACTCCATCGTCGATGGGTACGGCAGTCAGCAGTTCATCGCATTTCCTGCCGGGAGATCAGACAGCCAATTGCATTTTTGCCGCCGAGGTGGATCAGGATTGGCAGCCGTTGGCTGTGGCCGAGTTCAGGAAGAGCTACTTGGACAGCGAGTCTTGGATCATGGACAAGCTTCAAATCGAGGTCGACCTGGATTTTGACAAGGCCCCTTTTCGCGAGATTCTGGCCTCGCTGTCGTGCAAAACGGGCATTGACTTCTACTTCGACCAGGAGATGCTGCCGAACGCCGGCGCGACGCTGAATACCCCCGCAACCATCAATCTCAGTGGAATTCGCGCGCGAAGTGTCCTTAATCTCCTTCGGGAGGAACTGGGCCTCGACTTTGAAATTCGGGACCGAATGGTGGTAGTGGTTCCGCGTCGGAGCGAGCCATTGATCACCCGTCGCTATGCAATCGGCGATCTGGCATTCCAGATTACCGAGGGAAAGACGGAATTCATCCCCGAGCAGCTGGTCAAAAAGATCACCTACAAGTTGAGACCGTATTACGGTCACTTCTCAGGACAACCGCCTCTGCCGGGATTGATTGAAGTTGATGAGGGGAATCATGTGGTAGTGATTTCGCAAACGCCCCTCTCAATGCATGCGTTGATCGCCACGATGCTGGGGCATTTTCGGCATATCAAACGGCTGCATGGCCACGAAGGCAACATCGATTTCCCGCGTCTTGAGCGGCTTGTTGCATGGCACGCCGGGTTCTTTCCCAAAGAGCGGCTGCGGGAGGACGCGATCTTGATCAAAGCTGCAATCACGTTCAGGATCGGTGAGCGAACTTATGATAACGTCCAGGACGTGATGATGTATCTCGAACAACTACCGGTCAACGCGTTCCGCTCGGGAGTGGTTTTGTCCGACCCCTATGACTGGGGACTCGGTAACAACGAGCCGATCGTTGAATCATTGGAGGCGTTTTGCCGTGAGCGAGATATCGACTTATTCGTCAGGAGATTCGATGAGCATGTTGGGATTGGCCTGTTTCGCGCAGTAAAATCCAGCGCGTCGCCGTATGTGGACGAGCCGTGATCCGGTGGGATGGCTTGGGTTTCGAGAAGTTGCCGGTCGCGCCACCGTGGATTTCGGAGAAATCCACGGTGGCTGTAGTCCGATTTCTCCGAAATCGGAGGACGCTGGACTCAGTCTGGCGATTGGAGCGTTGAGATAAGCGAGCGGGTCGCGCCTCCGTGGATTTCGGAGAAATCCACCTACGGTGGGCGTAGCCTCACCCCCTAAAACCGACTATGATTGAGGGTGCTGCCATTCCTGGATAACTCCCCGCTTGGTTGTCCGAATGGCGAATGGATCGCGATGGGCCGTGCCGACTGAAACCCGCCTTTTGACTTTCCCCACAATCTCTACGGTTTTCCCATGCAGCGCGTGGCACGAAACTGGTGTCTGGCGGTTTTCGCTGTGGCGAGCGCGACTGGCGTTGCCATCGCGTTGTTCGGGACTGTCGTCGAGTCGGCTCGCGGAGACGAGGGATTGAAACCGGTGGCGGCTCAGGAAACTCAGGTTTCGTTTGAAGATGTCGTCAAACCGTTTTCGGTCAAATATTGCCTGGAGTGCCACGAGGGGGCTAATGCCAAGGGAGGGGTCGCGCTCGATCAAATCACGACCGAGGCGCAGATTCTAAAACACCGCGATTTGGCAGAGCGCGTGCGCGATCAGTTGTCCCAAGGGACGATGCCGCCGGAAGGAAAGCCGCAGCCGACCGATCAGGAGCGCGCGCAGGTAGTCGCCTGGATTGAAGCCCGCGTCCTCAAGATCGACTGCAGCGGACCGATCGATCCGGGGCGGGTGACGATTCGGAGACTCAACCGCGCGGAATACAACAATACGATTCGCGACCTGCTGGGGGTCGATTTCAGACCCGCGGATGATTTTCCTTCGGACGACGTGGGATACGGTTTCGACAACATCGGCGATGTGCTGTCCCTGCCGCCTGTTCTGCTGGAACGCTATCTGACCGCCGCCGAGAGCATCACCGAAAAGGCGATCGTTTCTCCCGACGCCGAACAGGCACCGCGGAAAGTAGTCGAGGGACGGACGCTGGCCTCGGTCGGTGAGGTTGGCGGCGAGTTCGATTTTCCGGTGACCGCTGAGTACATCCTGCGGGCGCGGGCCTCCGCCGACCAGGCTGGGCCCGAACTGGCGAAGATGACGTTTCGTCTGGACGACAAAGACCTGGAAACTGTTGACGTGGAAGGGGCCGACGGCGAGGCTCGCGACTACAGCGTGCGACTCAAGGTGGAGGCAGGGAAGCGGCGTTTCGCGGTCAAGTTCATCAACGACTACTACAAGCCGGACGACCCCGATCCGAAAAATCGGGACCGCAATCTGCACGTGGCGTCGATCGCGCTGCAAGGGCCGATCGGCGTCCTCCCTGAGAATCTCCCCGCGTCGCACGTCCGCCTGATCACCTGCCGACCGGCCAGCCCGGCACAGATCCCCGACTGCGCCCGGACGATCCTGCGCCCCCTGGCGACACGGGCCTTCCGCCGACCGGCGAGAGATGACGAAATCACCCGGCTGGTGCGTCTGGTCGAAGCGGTGGTTGAGGAGGGAGACAGCTTCGAACGGGGACTGCAAGTCGCCATTCAGGGGATACTGGTCTCGCCGCACTTTCTGTTTCGGATTGAGCTCGATCTCGAGCCGCACGATGCGCGCGGCGTCCGGACATTGAATGATTTCGAGCTGGCGACGCGGCTCTCGTATTTTCTGTGGAGCAGTCTCCCCGACGACGAGCTGTTTCGACTGGCGGAAGCCGGAACGCTGCGCCAGGAAGGACAATTAGCCGCGCAGGTCCGCCGGATGCTGAAAGATCCCAAGGCGAGCGCCCTGGTGGACAATTTCGCTTCGCAATGGCTGCATCTGCGAACGTTGAAGACGATTCACCCCGACCAGCAGCAGTTTCCGCAGTTCGACGAGGCGCTGCGCGCGGCGATGGAGCAGGAAACGCGCCTGTTCTTCGAGTCGATCGTCCGGGAAGACCGGAGCGTGATGGAGTTCCTGGATGCGGACTATACATTCCTGAACGAACGGCTGGCCCGGCATTATGGTCTGCCCGGCGTGTCGGGGGAGGAGTTTCGAAAGGTGACATTGACCACCCCGGAGCGGGGCGGACTGCTGGGGCAGGCGAGCATCCTGTTGGTGACCAGCAATCCGACCCGCACGTCCCCGGTCAAACGGGGGAAGTGGGTGCTGGAGAACCTGCTCGATGCCCCCCCTCCCCCGCCACCACCGGGGGTTCCGGAGCTCAACGAGGCGAAGGAAGTGGTACTGTCGGGCTCGCTTCGGCAGCGGATGGAGCAGCATCGGGCCAATCCGGCCTGTGCGGCATGCCATACACAGATGGACGCGCTGGGGTTCGGCCTGGAGAATTACGACCCGATCGGCGCCTGGCGGACCAAAGATGGGGCGTTTGACATCGATGCCTCGGGAACGCTGCCGGGCGGGGTGTCGTTCAAAACACCGGCCGAGTTGAAAGCGGTCCTCAAAGGGCGTCAGGTTGACTTTCGTCGCTGTTTGGCAGAGAAATTACTGACATTTGCACTGGGCCGCGGGCTGGAATTTTACGATCAATGTACAATTGACCGCATCACGCACAACGTGGCGGCCAATCACGACCGGTTTTCGGCGCTGGTGCTGGAAATCGTGTTGAGCGATCCATTTCAAAAACGGCGCGGCAAGGAGCAAGGACCATGAGCAAGACGCAGGAATTGACGCGGCGGACGGTGTTGCGCGGGCTGGGGACAGCGATCGCCCTCCCGCTCCTGGACGGCATGCTTCCGGCGCTCTCACGGGCCGCAGAACCGGCGGGGGGGGCGGCGCCACTGCGAATGGCGTTTTTGTACGTCCCCAACGGCGTCCATATGCAGGACTGGACCCCCGCCGCCGAAGGGGCCGATTTTGCGCTCCCGGCGACGTTGGAGCCTCTGAAGAACGTTCGGAGCGAACTGTGCGTGCTCAGCGGCTTGACGCAACAAAAGGCGAATGCAAACGGCGACGGCGGAGGGGACCACGCGCGGGCGCTGACGACGTTTCTGACCGGAATGCAGGCGAAGAAGACGCACGGCACGGATATTCGGGCGGGGGTTTCGGTCGACCAGCTTGCAGCCAACGCGGTCGGACGGCAGACCCGCTTTCCCTCTCTCGAAATCGGCTGCGACGCCGGCGCGCAATCGGGCAATTGCGATTCGGGGTACAGTTGCGCCTATTCGTCCAATATCGCCTGGAAGAGCGAAACCTCCCCCCTGGCCAAGGAGAATAATCCCAAGCTGGTGTTCGAGCGCCTGTTCACCAGGGGGCGTCCGGGCGAAACCGCCGAAGCCCGCGCCAAGCGCGAACGTTACAACAAGAGCGTCCTCGACCTGGTTCTGGACGACGCGCAGCAACTTCGCCAGCGGCTGGGAATCACCGACCAGCGGAAGCTGGACGAATACCTGACGGCGGTGCGCGACTTGGAGCGACGGATCGCCAGCGCCCAGAAGGCGCCGGATGTCGGGACCTCCGCATCCCCCGCGGGGATGACCCCTCCGGCTGGAATCCCCAAAGACTACGCCGACCATATCCGCCTGATGGGAGACCTCATGGCGCTGGCTTTCACGACCGACACGACCCGCGTTGCGACATTTGTCCTGGCGAATGAAGGGAGCAATCGCAGCTATCCGTTCATTGACGTGCCGGAAGGGCATCACGACCTTTCGCACCACGGCGGCGACGCCAAAAAGCACGAGAAGCTCAAACGAATCAACCACTTCCACGTGACGCAATTGGCCTACCTGCTGGAAAAACTGGCAGGGATCCGGGAAGGGGCGGGAACGCTGCTGGACAACTGCATGATTGTGTACGGCTCGGGCATTGGCGACGGCAACGCGCACAACCACGACAATCTGCCGATCTTGCTGGCGGGACGCGGCGCCGGCACGATCCAGCCGGGCCGGCACATCAAATATGAAAACGGCACGCCACTCACCAATCTCTACCTCAGCATGCTCGACCGGATGCAGGCCCCCTGCGAGCGTCTGGGAGACAGCACCGGCCGATTGCCGGGGCTGGAGGGGTGAAACTAACTCCGCAGCGCCTTGGCGAATTCAATCGCCCGCTGCGGCGCAGGAGCGGGGGATTTGGGGACCGCCCCACCCGGAACTGGCGACACCTTGAGCCAGACAAACGTTGGCCCGCGGACCGCCAGAACCTCCCGAATTCCCGCCTGCCACGCGTCGAGCTGGTCGAACTGTCGCACTTCGACAAATCCACAGCCCTTGGCGATTTGACAATAGTCGACCTCGGACCCCGCCGGTCGGGCCGCAGCGGCAGTCTGCTGTTGGCCGGTCACTTCATACACCCCGTTGTCGCAGACGATGAGGACGAAGTTCTTCGGCGCCGCGGCAGTGATCGTCACCAGGCACCCCAGGTTCATGAGCAGGCACCCGTCACCATTGGTGACAATCACCTGCCGATCGGGCCTGGCCAGCGCCACCCCCAGCCCCACCAGCGGCGCCTGCCCCATCGACGAAGGGGCATAAATGAAATCCAACGGATGCGAGCCAAGGGTCATCCATTCGCGGGCAGACCCCATCGTCGGAATCACCACCTGCCGGTCCGTCCGGTGGGCGTGCAGGACACGAAGAGCATCGATCAGTGGAATGGAAGGCATGGCGGGGGACGGGGGACGGGTGGTGGGGGGCGGGTGGCGGGTGGTGAGAGATTCGGGGTTAGGGGAGCGGGATTGCATTTTGCACCTTGCAATTCTCATTTCTCATTTTTCATTCGCAAACCTCAAATTTGAAATCTCAAATCGCCATTCCCTAGCACCCAGCGCCTAATCCCTAGCGCCTAGTCCTCACATTCGACCTTCCGCCAGCAGCGTCACTCCGGGGCGTTGGGCCTGTTGGCAGGCCTGGTAATGTGCGGCCAGTTCGGGGAGTTTCTCTGGGGAGTCTATCAGGCGGTAGTCGAGGTTCCAGGACTTCAAGTTGGGTTCGGTGAACGTCCGGGCCGAGTCGGTGGCGGAGGGGTTGAGGGCGCTGCGATAGCCGATGAGGGCATACAGTGGCAGGCCGTAATCGAACAGCGCGTTTCGCAAGGCGTCACCCGACTCGAATAGTCCGGTGCATTGGATGATCACGAGCGGACGCGCCCCACCCAGGTACAACCCGGCGGCGACAGCCCAGGCTTCTCCTTCGCGGCAGACCCGGACGAGAGTCAGGCCGGAGGTGGAACTAAGTTCCTGTTCCCAGGGGCCCAGTGTGCTGTCGGGAAGCCACACGACGTGCGTGATCCCCATCCGCAGCAGCTCGCTGACAAATTGCGATCCGGTCCACATGCAATCATTCCTTCTGAGGGCGGCGCGGAGTTCCCACCGGAGTGACCCACAGGAAGGGGCGCCCCGCTTCGTCGATCAACAATTCCGATTTGGCCTTGGCCTGCGGGAGGAGCGCGTTGAGCGCCTGAATCCAAGTGGTCCGTTTGGCGGGGTGCGAGACCTTGATGGTCGCCAGGTCGATCCCTTTGTCCGCGAGGGCCGCGCGGTCAACCAGAATCGGTACGCCGATGATCCCCGCCGCCGCGTCCAGCACGGCGTCCAATTCGATGTCGGTCAAATCGATGGGGGTCGAATGAAACAGACGGGGGGCCGTTGCCGGCGCGGGCTTTTCCCTGGGCCAGCCCACCGGCCAGGGATCGATCGTTTCCGACAACAGGCCGATCGACAGCTCCACGGTCCCATCCTGGCGGCGGCGCGGCCGGAACCCCAAGCGCTGTTCCGCCAGCAGGACCGCCAGCGCGGTTCCCTGACTCATCCCTTTGAGCGTTTGAGGCGACTTGAGCGGCACCCTGCTCTCCTGGAGCATGCGCGCGGCGTCGTCGGTGAGCTTCAGGGGAAACTCTTCGGGAAGGCGAAACTGCTTGAGTGCGTTGGTGAAACCCTGATCCTCCGCGTCGGCGGCCAGCGGCTGACTCAAAACCGCATGCAGTTCACCAAACTGTTGCCGGTCGAGTCCCCACGCCGGCTGCCCTTCAGGAGAACCCTGCGCGCCGAAATTCCTCAGTTCCTCGAGCCAGGCGGCGAGCTTCTCCACGTCGCTTTCGGAGAACACGCGATTGTCCAGCGTGAGTTTGCCGTTTGGCTCCAGTTGTCCCCGAATGTAGATCTGCCGAATGCTGTCCCCGATCTTTTTTTCGGTGATCCCCAGTTTGTCCTTGACGTGCATCGCCCGAACGGTGAGCGTGACGTCGAGTTTCTCGAAGATCTGCGACCAGCGGTGCGCCTTGATGCCGGCCCCTTCGGCGCCGGTCAAGATCTCCACGAAGATCATCGTGGTCGGCCCCTTGCGGTCGGCGGCGGGGCGAGCTTTTGCCCGGTCCGGACTTCCCGCGGGGTCGGTCCGATTCCCCTTGGCGACCCGTTTCCCCGCCCCTGGTTTCACGGTCGGTCCGTAGCTCTGCGCACTGGCCCCCGCAGCCACCGCCAGAACCAACGTCCAGCAGGCCGCTACAACGATCATCCGCGATTGAATGAACTGCATTCGGCGTGCTCCTTGTGAGACATTTGTCAGTGAGGTCACCAGGATCTGTCGCGCGAGCGGCAGTACCCCCGTCGCGTGACCAACAACCCACTATTTGTCGCTTGTTTCTCCTTCCAGGGGAAGATCATTTTCAGGACGAACCAGCCGCAGCGCTGCTGGTTTCGCCGGCCGGCTTGGCCTCCGGCAGCTTGGCCTTTTGCCGATAGGGCTGGCATCCCGCGGCGATCGCCGACACTTCGTCGGAAAACAGCAGCAGGTCATCCGGCAGCGTGTCCCACCGCATGCGGTTGGGTTCGTACTTTTTGGTCGATGTCCGCCCCACGAATTCCGGGATCGATTCGTGTTCGCAGTATTGGCAACGGGCCGTCAACCGTTCATCTTCCACAATCACCAGGAACTTGGGGGCCAGATAGCGCTGTTCCGACTCGAGGGCGGTGACGCAGCGCGGATTGTGGCATTTCAGCGTGCGGCGCGTGAATGGGGCATGCCGCTTGGGAGGAGCGACGGCCCCCAGCACCTCCGGGCGGATGTCGAGGATTGCCGAAATCAACGCCATACGAACCGGCACGCCATAGGACGCCTGTTTGAAGTACACAGCGCGGGCGTCATCGTCGAGATCGTAACCCAATTCGCTGACGCGCGGGAGCGGATGCATGACGCTGCTTTGCCGATACCGCCGGTCTTTTAGAAACTCTGCATCGACGACCGGATAATTCTCGTCGCTCGGGCCGTCGGGAAGCCGTTCTTTTTGCAACCGCGTGACGTAACAGGCGTCGATCTTCGACAGGGCGTTGTTCGGCAGCCGCACGCGGAGCACTTCGGTTCCCTTTTCCTTGACGTCCGAAAAGAGCGACCGTTGGTGGGGCTTCTCGGGGGTGACGTAGACCACGTCCACGGGGAACTCATCGCTTCCGGCCTCCCCCAGATCGTCATTGCTCAAAGGGACGCAGTCATAATCGCGCAGCAATCGGCGCGTGACGTGTTCGGGAAGTCCGTATCCCTCTGCGGGGAGGGGAATGATCCGCGCCCCAAACCGCGCCAGGCCGTAAACCAGCGAATGGACGGTCCGCCCGTTCTTCAAATCCCCCCACAGCAGTACGTTGAGGTTTCGGAGCGAACCCTTTTCGCGCTGCAACGTGTACAGGTCGCACAGCGTCTGGGTGGGGTGTTCGTGCCCGCCATCCCCCGCGTTGATGATCGGCACGTCGGCGTATTCCGCCGCCACCCGCACTGCCCCCTCATTGGGGTGCCGAATGACGATCAGGTCGGCGTAGTTCTGCAGAACGCGGATCGTGTCGGCGATCGTCTCCCCTTTGGCGGCCGAAGTGGTCTTGGGGTCGGCGGACGAGAGAATCTGCCCCCCCAGCCGCAACATGGCCGACTCAAACGAAAACCGCGTCCGGGTGCTGGCTTCATAAAACAAGGTCGCCAGGATGAACTGTTCGGCGACCCCTTTTCGACCGCGGATGCGATGCGATTTGCCGGGAGTTCCCATCTGATCGAGATACTCGTCGGCCAACTTGAAGATCGCCTGGATCTCCAGTTCGCTCAGATCGTCAATCGTCACCAGATGGCGGACCATGACCACACTCCGATTCGTATGCCTGACCCACCCCGTCCCCTGCGAGCCATTCCCGCCACCATGATAGCGAAAATGATCAGAATGCGCAATGGCGCCCACACTCGCGTTGGACGCTGCCAGCGCCCCCGTTCATCGCACCAAAACGCTCGCTCCTTCCCCCCGCCGGGAGGAATCGGCAGAAATCGCGACCAGCGTCAGTCAACCAAACCACACTGGAACTCAGCTCGCCTCCGTTCAGCTTGTCTGAGCGGGGCGCCGCCTGCCAGCTACCTGATCAAAGACGTGCTCGACTCGCTCTCCGCTGAGCTTGCCTCAGCGGAAGCACGCCTCGCGCAGGCTTGGCTCTGTTGACAGGCTTCGCTGCGACGGGGATTCAGCGGACGATGGGAATTCGAAGTGGCCACCGAGTTGGGCGCAGAAGAACCCGAGTCGTCTCCCCGGACAAAGCCGAATTACAAAGCAATGTCGCCTGGTGCGCGAGGCGTGCTCCCATCGAGGCAAGCTCGAATGGAGAGCAGGTCAATGCGGTGCGGCAGGTCATCGTAGCTGTCAGGCATCGCCCCGCTGAGGCAAGCTCAGCGGTGGCGGGAAGCCCCCGCGCGAATGGTGGGCCTGTGCCAGCCTTCCCATGCGCGCACCAGCCGCAACTGCGATGCCACCCGTTGGATGCTGGCGATGCGGCTTCCCGGCTGGCTGATCCCACCCTACCGCGAACCGAAGTAGAACAGCACGAACGCCAGGGTGAAACTCCGCAAGTGCTGCGGCAATTCGTCGCCGTGGCCGAGCAGGTAGGGGATGGCCGTTCCCAGCATCACCAGAATCACCGCCACCGCTTTCAAGTCTTCCCAGAGCCGCGACGGTTTTCCCAGGACCGGCCTGGTCCGCCGGGCGCCGAACAGATATCGGGCAAAGATCCCCAGCAGATAGGCGCTGACGGTCACCAGGATCGGCGGGACCGCGTCAAACGTCCGGACTTCCTCGACCTGGAACACGTAATATGCCAAGCCGGCGAACGCCAGGACGATCAGCGCCCGAATGCTGTGCCGGGGAAGGTACAGCGGATTGGACTCCTGAGGAATGGCTCCCTCCCCCTCGAGCCGTTTGAGCAAATCGGGGGACATGCCGACGAAGCGGCGCGAGGTGAAGTAATGGGCCAGGGCGATGAGCAGCGTTTCGCCCCACAACTCGTTGACCGGTCGCCCGCGCACCGTTTCGACGATCACCACCGCCACGATGAGCAGCGTCAGGAGCGCCCGGATGCTCCCGGTTGGCAACCCCAACGGGGGCCGCGCCACAGGATTGTCAGTCCGTTCCGATTGCACATTCGCCATGCGTTCTCCTCTCTCCAGGAACAACGCAATCCCAGCGCCTCTGGATCAACCCCCAACCCGAATTCTCTAAACCCCAGCGCCTAAACCCCAGCGCCTAGTCCCTCCCCACCGACCCGATCCGCCCCTTCCCCACCCAGGGCCGCAGCACCTCCGGACTCACAATGCTCCCATCCGCTTCCTGGTAGTTCTCGAGAATCGCGATGAGAGCGCGGGTGACGGCAATGGCGGTCCCGTTCAGGGTGTGGACGAAGTGCGTCCCTTTGGAATCGGCACTCCGATAGCGGGTTCCCAGCCGTCGCGCCTGATAGTCAGTGCAGTTGGAGGCCGAGGTCACTTCGCCGTATTCCCCCGCGGCCCCCCGGCCAGGCATCCATGCCTCCAGATCAAATTTGCGATAGGCCGGTCCCCCCAGGTCGCCGGTGCAGGTATCAATCACCTGGTACGGGATGTTCAGCCCCTGGAACAGCGACTCCTCGATCCCGACGATTTTCTCATGGATCGCTTCCGATTGATCGGGGCGCGTGAAGGCGAACATCTCGACCTTCGTGAACTGGTGGACGCGATAGAT
>JBJXGA010000115.1:0-15895 GCA_046152955.1 Planctomycetales bacterium
CTCCACCCCGCCTCACGGCGACGCAGTCACGGTCGGCTACAGGATCAAACCAGAACCTCCTGACGAGGACTTGCACCTCGCCGATTCAACAAACTTGCAAACGCACTGGCGGACGCTGCCAGCGTCCACGAAAAAACCCAGCCCACAACAAACACGCCGCTCCCGCACAGCAACGGAACGGCCAAGCCGCGAACGGCTTCAGCGTAAGCTGGCCGGTCAGTGCGTGCTGCCCGTCACACCGCGCCACTATATTCACCAGCACCGGCCCCCGCGCCGATCAACGGGACAACTCTTCAGATCAATCCCCTCAAACTTCGCAACAGACTTCTGAACAGGCTTGAAGGGATCATCAATCGCTCTCCCCTGCTCCGGTCCAAAAACGCTCAAAAACGCCGGAAAAACCATAGAACATCATAGATGATCATGTGTTTCCATGGACCGACAGGCATAACATCAGGAATGCCAAAAGGTTCTGGATAGAGTGTCACCATAGATGATCATGTGTTTTTGAACTTGATCTCCCGGAACAAGGGAAGGCGCCGGTGCTGACCTTCCGAGCGACCGATAGGTGCTCCACCCTCCTTGCGAACTATGTGAGCCTGCCCCCAATATGATACATGCGTACATATAAGAAGTCAAGCCACCAAACGATTTCAGTCCGCCCCAAAAGCGTCCCCACCACGTCAGTCACCTCGCCCCTGCCCCGAGCGTTTCCTTGGAAGTGAGGACTTGGAGAGATGGATGATAGCTGAAGTTCCAGCACTGGCTCAGCACGGTGGTCCGCAGCGTGAGGATTTGCCCCGCGCCGTTCCTGGTCCATCGCGTTCCGGACAGATTAAATGCAGAAAAGGTTTCAGCCACCGTTGTTTCGTCGGCGGAGCCCATGCAGGGTGCAGTAACCCCAGCGCTTGGCCGGCGCGAAGCAGAACCGCGTCCGGGACAGGGGCAGTTCCGTCCCAGACTAGTGATATGGCTCAGCCAGGCAAGGGCGTCTCCCAACCCGGGGCGCGCCAGGCGCCGCGCCCCACTTCCCACAGGCGTTAGTCGTCGGACCGGGTCTCGCAAACAAGTGTAATGGCGCGACTTCTGGCAGTGATTGCGCTCGCAGAATCCGGCGACGTGGCAATCGCAGGGAGTGAGCGCCCCCCGGCCTCCTCTTGCTCAGCGGGGGGAGTGTTGCGGTTGGCGGGTTTGGATTTGGACCGGGAGGTGAGGCCACGCATGTGCGCTATCGAATGGTGGAGAGGCAGCAGTTGCTGCAGGTGCTGGGGGGCATCTGTGGCGTATGACCGTTCGGCTGACGCCGGTTTGGTCGCCTCGCGGATTCGGTGGGTTCCAGAATGGTGAATTCCGCGGAAGTATCCTACAATTGAGTGCGGAAAGGGTTGGCACGGGTTCCTTACTATTTGGTTGCGGCAAAAATGCTCAGTTCATTTCACGTCAAGGGATTTCTTTCCTGCGTGGATGTCCGTATAGACCGGCTCGATCCGGTTACCGTCCTACTCGGGCGGAACGCCGCAGGAAAGTCGAACTTACTGCAGGCTGTCAAGTTGATGGGAACGATCGCGACGTCCCAGCGATTTGTCGCTGCGCCGTTCGAATTCTCGAACTCGGCATCAGCGCAGAGGTCGTTTACGGCAGACTTCGACATTGATGGCTCCAATTACAGTTACTCGGCCGTCGTCGATACGAACGGTTATACGAGCGAAGAATTGGCGCGTCAGACGGAGAATGTGTCGAAGCTGGTTTTTTCTCGCAACCACGACACCGTGACCCTTGACGGTGGTCGACAAATCGGGATTGGAGAGACGATTGCAGCGCTGCCAGCGATCCGCAGCCTTCTTCCAAAAGAAGATTCGATCCATGCGGACTTAAACCGCGCGCATGTTTTTTTTTCCGGGATCCGATATCACGATTTTGACCTGGACCGCGATCTGGATCCAATTGTTCGCGATGAAGCTTTTAAGGCATGGGTGGAGGAATACGAAAAAACGGGAATTGCCGGCGAGTCAACGACGATGCAGATCGTCTATTTACACCAGAAACGGCCCGATGATTTTGAGGAACTTCGGGAGCACCTTGGCGCTGCTGGACTTGGATTGATCGATCGAATTCGTGTGGAACAGGTTTATTTTAACAGGAAGGCAACTGAGGAGGCGTCGGGAAAGCAGTCGTTTTTTTACGTTCTATTTTCCCCGGCAAACACCGAGGCGCAAGTTCCTGGGTTCGGGCTTTCGTTCGGCACAAGACGAGTCTTGCGCATTTTGGTGGCAATGATATTGGATCGGGGCTCGGTGTGCCTTTTCGAGCATCCGGAGGATGGAATCCATCGGGGCCTTGTTAAGAAATTTTTCGCTTTGCTAAGTGCGAATGCGGAACCTTCGCAATTGATAGTTTCGACGCACTCGGTGGCGGTCCTTGATCAGCTGAATCCCTCGCAGATTCGATTGGTTTCCATGAAAGGCGGCAAAACAACAGTCCGCGCACTGTCGGCGAAGGAATTGTCGAAGGCCGAGGCGTACATAATGGACGATGGGCCGTTGTCTGACTTTATTGACATCTTGGAGCAGGAATGAGCCGAAGGTTTGCAATCCTTGGCGAGGATGTTTCGGATGCCGAGACGTTGAGGGTTTTCGTCAAGCGGCTCGGCAACGACGCGCCGGTGAAGATCAGAGGATATGGCGGCTGTGGCGAGCTGTTGCGAAAGGGGTGGAAGCAACTGAAGGCGTTTCGTGACGACGGATGCAATCGATTTATCGTTGCCTTGGACTCGGATGGCATAGATCCGATTGACCGAAGAAATGAGATTCTGAACCGCGTCGTTAATCCAGCAGGTCTGGATAAGAAATCGTGGTGCATCGTCGTGCCTGTGGAGGAAATCGAAGCCTGGATATTGGCGGATTTGCCTGCGGTTACCAAGGTGTTTTCAGGATGGACTCCGAAGCCTTTCGGAACTCCTCCCGAGTCTATCCATAATCCAAAAGAGCGACTTGAGAGGGAGAGCAGAACACCTGAAAACAAGAGGCCTCGATATACGCACGCAATCCACAATCAAAAGGTTGCAGAGCACCTCGATTTGACCGAGGTGGAACGTCGTTGTCCGTCTTTTGGGCCGTTGGTGAAATTCGTGACCGATAAGAACTAATGCGGATGGATCGAACGTAGCCGGTTACAAAAACTGGAGGGGACGCTGGCAGTGTCCCCGTAGCCGATGCAGCTTGCGTCGGCGTATCGAAACTGGTGGGAATCGTGCGCGACACAGCTTGCGTCCGAATTTGGTTTGTTGGTTTTCCCAATTCTGTTCGCGGATGCTGGCAGCGTCCGCCACGGGCACTTCTTCAGCGCGGACTGCTTGATCGCGCTGGCGAGCGGCACTGGGCTTCCAGGTCGGCGAACTTGCGCTGCAGCGGTTCTCCTCCCAATTTGGGATAGAGCAAGCGTGTCACTTTGAGCAGTTTGGCGGCGTCGGCGGTTTCTTCCAGCAGCACCAGGGTTCGGCACAGTTCATACCGGGCGGCGAGCCATTCTTCTGAACCGGCGGCGGAGAGTTTTTCCAGTTTCCGCCAGGCCTCCAGCGCTCGCCGCAGGCAGGGTTTGTCTCCGCACCGCATCAGGATTTCCCCCAGTGCCGTCAGGAGCCGTTTGTCCTTAGGGGAGGTCTGGTGCAGCGACTCGTGGATTTCGATCGCGCGGCGGAGGTTGCCGGTGGCGGCGTAGCCCCGCGCCAGGCAGTCATCCAGGCGGAGCCGGTCGCGCGGCTCGAGCTGGTCCCGCTGCTCGTTGAGTTTCAGAGCGGTTTGCAACTGCAACTCTCCCAGATCGTGAAACGGATCCTGTTCATCGTTCGCCGAGAGGGGGACGATTCCTTCCAGCACGCGCAAGAGATCGGCCGTACCGGCCAGCGACGCCTGATCGAGAAGCCGCCGCGCCTCCGGGAATTTTTGCTGCCCCGCCAGCGCCACGATGCGAAGTTGCAGCGCCTGTACACGGAGTTCGTTTCGGCGGGGGTCTTCGGGAGGGGGAGGGCTTGTTCCCTCCGGCGCGGCGGGAGTGGCCAGCGACGACAAGACCCGCAATGCCCATGCATCGGCAGTACGATACTCGGGGGGCTGCCGCCGCAACAGAATCCGGGCCAGACGAACGGCCCCCTCGGATTGCCAGCGATCGAGCGGTTTGTCGCTGTTCCCCTCCGGCAGCCAGCGCGTCAGATCGTTGATGGCCCGTTGCGCCTGGCCGGTCGCTTCGGGACCAGAGTGCGGAGACTGTTCGAGGGCCCGCTCATAACAGCGGGCGGCGGCGGCCAGGGCCGGCCCGGATCGAGGGTGTTGGCGAGGGACTTCGCGATACGCTTTGAGCGCCGCT
The DNA here is from genome assembly GCA_046152955.1 of Planctomycetales bacterium. Taxonomy (GTDB): domain Bacteria; phylum Planctomycetota; class Planctomycetia; order Planctomycetales; family Planctomycetaceae; genus SIAF01. The sequence continues at coordinate 4,363 of JBJXGA010000115.1, forward strand.
TCAAACTGACCGCCGCGCTCCTGGAGTTCGCCCAACATCCAGGTGGCTTCCCCCCAGGTCTCCCGCTCGGGATACGCAGCGCGATGCTCATCGAGCGCCTGGACCGCTTGCTGCCAATGCGCGGCGGTCGGTTCCGACTCGTGGAGCTTGCCGAGGGCGTAGGCCCCCAACAGGTGCGCGTCGGCCGCTTTCTTGTGGTCTGGGAACTCTTCAGCCAGTTCCAGCAGGTCATCCGCCGCCGCGCTCCATTGCCGGGTTTCAACCTCGATCGACGCACGGGTGAACCCCCATTGAAAGGCCAAGTCGAAGCGTCCGGCGCGGTGCGCTTCCTGGGCGGCCTTGCCGAACAGCTCGGCGGCCTGGGCGAGTTGCCCCCGACGAAATTCCCCCTGGGCCCGCCGGTGGAGCGCCGCCAGTTCGGGGCCGTATTGGCTGTGTTCGCGCGCCTGTTCGACGATCAGATCGGCACGGTAAGACCAATAGCCGCCGACTTCGCGGCGCAGGCGCGCGCGGGATTGATCGAGAGTCTCCAGCAGCTCCGCAGGAATCCCCGTCTCGCGCCCGCGTCCCTGCTCTGCCAGCGACTGCACCCGCAAGAATCCCAATTCCCCCGACAGCGGTCCGTGCTGCCTCTCGCGCTCTTCCAAGAGCAGCGCCACTTCGGTGGACTTGCGCTGCGACATCAGGATTCGCAGGCGCTGAGCCAAGAGCCGATCGGCGAATTCACGCGGAGGATTCCGCTTTTCCAGGATTCCCAGTTCGCGCAAGACGCGCGGTGCGTCGTTCATCAGTCGTGTACACTCGACCAGTCCCAGCCGGGCGTTCCAGGAGAGGTCTTCATCGACGACCGAATCCGCCAGCGGTCGCAGCCCCTTTTGAACCTCCAACAGGAGGGCGGCCCGCTCGGCTGAGGCCGCGGGGAACAGGTGTGCCTGATGCAGCCGCGCCAGCCCCGTCTGCAACCGCACGGACTGCCCCAGCGCTTTCCACTCGGCCGGCAGCAACCCTCCTGCAACAGTGCGAACCGAGGCGCCGCGCCGAACTTCGGCGGAGATTCGCTCCTCAAGCGCCGCGAGTTGCCGCAACGACTCGTCGAGATCGGCCACAGCGCGCTCCCGGAGGGAATCCTCCTCGGGGAGCAGCTCGGCCTGCCAGCGAAACCATTCTCCCGAGAGGGCGGGGATCAGCGCCTGTTGCACTTCCAGCAGAATTCGTCGCGGGTGGTCAGGATTGGTCTCCAAAAAATCACGGAGCGTGGTGCGGGCCTGATTCCACAGGTCGGATTGCTCCTGCTCCGAGGCATGGGCGCCATGTTCCGTCAGCGTCCGGGCCAGTTCCAACGTCAGCTCGGCGCGCAACGCCGGAGAGAGGTTGCTGCGCGACAATCGCTGATGGCAATAGCCTTCCGCCAGGCGGAACAGCCGCCGTTCTCGCAACCCGCGGAAATACGTGGCGGTCGATTCATCGAGCGTCCCCTCCTGCGGATGCGCAGGGGAGAACGGGGCCAGGAGCCATCCCATCAGGAACGCTCCCAGGGCGCCACGCCAGTGGCGAGGGAGACCCGACCAACACATTCGAACTGGTCGCAACCCGGTCACGCCGCGGAGCCTCCGGTGCCAAGGGATTTTTGAATGACGATACGCGAAGTCGCGGGATGCTGGCAAGATCGGGTCTGGCGCGGAAGCGGGGGGCGCGGGGTGAGGGGCTGGGAGCTGTTTGCGATCGACCGGGAGAAGGGTATGATCTTGCCGAAACCTTGGATCACATCCTTACTGGAAATACGGACCATGAAATTGCGGTCGATTGCTGGCGTGAGTCTTGTCTTCCTGTCTCTTTGTCGGTTGGGACACGCGGAGGACTGGCCGCAGTGGATGGGGACGGATCGGAATGGCAACTGGCGCGAAACGGGGATTCTCGAGAAATTTCCCGAAGGCGGGCCGAAAGTGTTGTGGCGCGTGCCGGTTGGCGGGGGCTATGCGGGACCGGCAGTGGCTGGGGGGCGGGTGTATGTCACCGACCTGAAGACCGACGCCGACACCCGCACGCTGAGCAGTCCGCAATCCCGCCCGGAGGTCAAAGGACAGGAACGGATTGTGTGCCTGGACGCCAAAACCGGCCAGCCGCTCTGGACGCATGCCTATGATTGCCAATACGGCATCTCCTATCCCGCCGGTCCCCGCTGCACGCCGACGGTTCATCAGGGCAAGGTCTATGCCCTGGGGGCCGAGGGGGACCTGGTCTGCCTGGACGCCGTAAAAGGGACGGTGCTGTGGTCCAAGAGTTTCAAGAAAGACCTCCAAGCCAAGACGCCGCTGTGGGGAGTGTGCGGACATCCGCTGATCGAGGGGAACAAGCTGATTTGCCTGGCGGGAGGGGAGAAGGGAATCGTCTGGGCGTTTGATAAAGACACCGGCAAAGAGTTGTGGCATGCGCTGGAAGCCAGCGAACCGGGTTACGCTCCGGCATCGATCATCGAAGCGGGAGGGATGCGGCAACTTGTTGTCTGGCACGCTGACTCGATGAACGGCCTGGATCCGGAAACCGGAAAACCGCTCTGGTCGGTTCCCCTCAAGCCGCAATTCGGAATGGCTGTGATGGCGCCCCGCAAATCGGGGGACTTTCTATTTGCCGGGGGGTACGGGCAGGCAGTGCTGTTGAAGCTGGCCAAGGACAAGCCTGCCGTCACTGAGGCGTGGCGCAGCACTCCCAAGAACCTCTTCTCGGCGGTGAATGCCACCCCCTTCATTGACGACGGCATCCTGTACGGCCCGGATCAGCCGGGACAATTCCGGGCGGTGAAGCTGGAAACGGGCGAGCGACTGTGGGAAACGAATCGGCCGATCACCGGCCAGGACGGGGGCCGCCCCGTTGGTTCGGGAACCGCGTTCGTGATCAAGAACGGCAACCGGTTTTTCCTGGCGAGCGAAACGGGAGACTTGATCATCGCCAAACTCAGTCCCAAAGGTTACGACGAGGTGAGCCGCTGGAAAATGCTCGAACCGACCGGAAGCGCTTTCGGCCGCGACGTGGTCTGGAGCCATCCGGCGTTTGCCGACAAGTGCGTGTTCGCTCGGAACGACAAGGAATTGGTCTGCGCTTCACTGGCTGGGCCGTGACTGACCTGCGCAGACGTCTGAAGTGCCCATGAGGCGAATTGATCCTGGAATTGTTCCGTTGGCGGGCTGAAAACGCGAACACATGTGAAACGCCAGCTCCCCACCGGCCCTGTGCCGGTGGAAGCCAGAACTGGAAGCTACACACACACCTGACACCCCGTTTCCCGCACTCATGAACCTCAGCCCCCCTCCCCGCCGCGACAAATGCTAATTCGCGCGAAAAGGCTTTGCTGCGGCGGGGAGGGGGGCTGAGGTTCTACACGTGGGATGAATGACTGGGACTTGAGGTTAGCATTCAGTCCTTCGCTCCACCGGCACGGGGCCGGGTGGGGGCGAGCCGGAACAGAATTGAATAGCCTTGCTTGCGCTGCTGCAATCGAAGACGAGCCTTGCTTGCGCTGGCCGCGACGTAAATGCCGCCGGCCACTGGCGCTCGTTCGAGGCAGAAACTCGTCACGCCGACGTGGCGTGGCTGCGGGCGATTTCCCCCTGCACGATCGCCGCCAGGTCGCTGATGCTGAGCAGCTCCAGCGGGCGATTGAAGCGCTTGCCGCGCCAGTGCGACACATCGACGTGCGGGAAGCGCGTTTGCAACTGTTCGAGAGAGGGTTCGGTCAGCGCGCCATCCTCTTCGACCTCCAGCTCAAACGCGGACAAGTCCTGGAACCGAACTTTGGCGCCAAAGGCGCGTTCGCACCGAAAGCCCATGTCGAGCAAATCGAGCGAATCGCCCCCCAGGTCCGACGAGAACATCGTCTCTGGTGTGACTTCGTCTCGCTCCACCCCCAACATATCGGTGACGAGGGACTGCACTTTTTCCATCACTTCGGGATCAACGGTCATGACACGCTCCTTGGGTTTGAGAAATCACTTGCGGCGGCGCCGGCTGACAGGCGGGAGCGGCGGCGCCACGGGGTCGCCGACGACCGCATTGGCCAGTTCTGCCGCGGAAAACTCGACGAACTCGGCATAAACGGCGGTCACCATCGGATGGGCGTGACCGAGCTGGCGCTGCACGAACAACAGATTGCCCCCGGTCCGCAAGTAGGCCAGATAGCCGTAGGTATGCCGCAACAGTTGCACGCTGGCCCGCGTCTCCAATCCGGCTTCAGTGAGGATTTTCACGACGCGCCGGTAGAGGGAGGTTCGTTCGTAGGGGCGCCCCCGGTCATTGAGGAGCAACGTGCGGGGCGCTTTCCTTGACTGCGGTTCGCGCAGCGATTGTGGACGGAGGTCCGCCAGGTACTCGCGTAACAGCGTGGCCAATCGCGAAGGAATGGCGACGGAACGACTCTCGCGCGGGACGCCGCGGACTTCGAGCGTGGGGGGGATGGATTCCAGTCGCAGATCGTCGAGCGTCAGGCGGCACAATTCGGAGTTTCTCAGGCCGGAGAAGAGGAGCGTTTCGACGATCAGGCGGTCGATCCGAGCCGCATGTCGCAGGTCCGGCGGGGCCTTGCCGATGCGTCGGTCGAGATGTGCCAGGAGCGCGTCCACTTCGGGGACGGACAGGAACATCTGGGCAGTGATTTTCCACGGCTCGCGGGTCATATTTCTTTTCCAATCAGTAATGTTGCGTTTATATTATTGCAACAAGACTGATTTGTCAAGTGATTTTCTGTCAGCAACGGATCGCCCGGCGCGACTGGAGTCCTGTGTGATCCGGACTGCGAAATCGGAGACTTGCCGACTGCGATCCCAGACGGCGCCGCGCCCTGCTGTTCTCGTTTCTTTTGCCACCGCCTCTAGCCAATTCCGTGGATGGGAGTGGATGGGAAGCGTTTATTTCGATTCGGGCAGATTTGGAAATCTACTCCACGTGGATGGCTGTGCTCAAATTCCCTGGCAGCCCTTCCGACGTAGCCACATTCGCCAGAATGTGGGTGATCGCTGCTCCGCCCACGTTCTGGCGAACGTGGCTACCGCCAGGATTCACGGGCACACCCACGTGGATGCGGCAGAATCGGGCGGATGCCTTAATCTCTCCAATCTGGTATCATGCTCGCGCGGGGTCTTTCGTCTCGGAGTCGATGCCGTGAGGTAGTCCCATGATTGGTTCGAGCTATCTGCAGACGGTAGCGCTTCTGGCGGCAATCGTGGGGGGAGGCCCGCTGGCAGCGGCGGAACGGAGCGGTGGATCGAAAACCCCCTCCCCCGAATTTCGGACCGCCAAACGTGAGTTTCAACAGAAATTCCGCGCCAAGCAGTCGGCCGACCGTGTCGCCGCGCTCCAGGCATTGGCAGCCGCTCCCCCGCGTGAGGCGGCGGAACTGGTCTGGCAGGCGGCGCTGGATGACAAGTCCCCGGAGATTCGCAGCGCGGCGATCGAATTGCTCGCCGATTGGCGCGAAGACCCCGAGGTGGTCGATCTGCTGCTGGATCTGCTCACCCGAGCGACGCGCAAGGCCGGAATGAACCAACGCTCTTACGCCGTCCTCAAGGCGCTGGGAGGAACCGCAGACGAACGCCACCAGGAACAACTCCTCAAGTACTTCGACGAGTTTCTGGGGACCCCCAAAGCTGATCAGAGTCTGGTGCATACGCTGGCGGATGATCTGGGGAAAGACAAAACGGAAGCCGCGCTCCGCACCCTGAATTTGATGTCGCAGGCGCGTTATTTTGAGACGAACTTCGGCTATCGGCGATGCGTGATGCAGGGAGTGGTCTGTATTCCTGGAGATGATACGATCACCTTCCTGATCGACAAATTGCCGGACATCAAGGGGCTCGTGCAGTTTGATGTGATCACTTACCTGACGCGGGCGACCGGGCAGAATTTCCGCGACGACGCGGCGAGCTGGAAGGCGTGGTGGGTTTCCCAGCAGATGAAGTTGCCGCAGCGGAGCGATTTGCAGCCTAATATCCCGTTTCCGGGCACAGGGGCCTTTTATGGCATTCCAATCGGCGCCAAGCGGGTGGTATTTATTCTGGACACGTCCGGCAGCATGGAGGGGGACAAACTGGAAGCCGCGAAGCGGGAATTGATTGCCGCGATCAAGGGGCTGACCCCCGACGTGTTTTTCGGCGTGGTGGCGTTCAATCGTCAGGTCTTCGTCTGGCAGCGTGAACTCGTTCCGGCTAACGAACGGAACCGCCAACAGGCGATCAATTCGATCGTCTCGCAGCAAGCGGGATCGAGCACGTCGTCTTACGACGCGCTGGCGGCGGCATTTGAGCTCGATCCGGAGGCGATCTATTTTGTCTCCGACGGCGCTCCGAGCACCGGCAAGGTTGTCGATCCAAATCAGATCGTGAATACGATTTCCCGATTCAACCATGTCCGCCGCGTCTCGGTGCATTCGATCGGCATCGGGACCAACGACACGACCGCCGCCATGTTCGGGCGCTTCATGAAAGGATTGGCCCAGGCGGACTGGGGAGAATATCGGGAAGTCAATCAGTAAATCACCCTGCTGGCTCCGAAGCGGGCGATTTGGGCGGCGGACCGACCACTTCCCTGGTCGTTGCTCTGCCCCCGCCGTCCAACCTTCCCCCCCAGGCACCGGCTGGACTCGCGCCGTTCTCAGATCAACTCGGCAATCGGTGCCCCTTCGTTCAGGATATGAACAGGGCGGCCGGAGTGATCGGGGAAGGCGCTGTGGTAGTCGATTCCCAGGTGGCGGTAGATGGTCGCCAGGATGTCCTTGGGAGTCAGCGGTCGTTCGGTCGGGAATTCGGCCTTGGAGTTGGTCGCTCCCACCACCTGTCCCATCCGCAGTCCGCCACCGGAGAGGAGCACGCTTTGCGAGTCGGGCCAGTGGTCGCGGCCGGTGCCGTTGGCATTGTGGCTCAGACGTGGAGTGCGGCCGAATTCTCCCAGCACCACGACCATGATCCGCCGGTCGAGGCTGCGGGCGAAGATGTCCTCAATCAGCGCCGACAGCGCCTGGTCGAGATACGGGAGCCGCGTTTTCATATAGCCGGCGAAATGTCCCGGTCGGCCGGCGTTCATGATATGATCGTCCCAGTTGGTGAATTCCGGGCCGCTCCGCGGCGTATCAATATAGAGCGTCACTACACTGGTTCCCGCTTCGGCCAGCCGCCGGGCGAGCAGGCACCCCTGGCCCCAGCGGTGCCGGCCATAGCGATCACGAAGTGTCTCCTCCTCCCGGGACAGATCGAACGCGGTAGCCACCTCGGGACCGGTGAGCATGGCGTAGGCCAGCGACTGGAACTTGTCCATCCCCTCCACGCTGCCGCGCAAGTCGACCTGCCGCCGCAGCCGATCGAGTCCCTCGCGCAACGAGCGACGCTCTCCGAACCGCGCGCCATCGATGCCGCCGGCCAGGGTCAGGTCCGGGGGTGACCAATCCGGTTGCGAGGGGTCGCCGACGGCGAACGCTCCATGGTGCAACCCCAGGTAGCCGGGCCGGGTCATGTACAGCGCCTGCGGAATGGCGACGTACCGTGGAATTGCATCGGGATGAGGGCCTCGCAACCGCGCCGCAATGGAACCCAGATCGGGGTGTTCACTCTTGGATTGCGACGTGGGATCGGGGCGGGTGGGGGTCTTGCCGGTCAACACTTCGATGCCACCGTCGGTGTGGCTGCTCATCGTGTGATGCACGGAGCGAACCAGCGAAAACTTATCGGCGATCCTGGCCTGCAACGGAAACTGATCGCAGATCGAGATTCCGGGAACGTTGGTCGAAATCGGATCGAAGAGGCTGCGATATTCGATCGGCGCCAGGGGCTTGAGATCGTACGTCTCCAGTTGGGAAGGGCCGCCGTGCAGGTAGAGAAGGATCACGGAGGTATCGCGGCGCTCTTCTCCAGCCGACACTCTCCCCCGCAAGACGTCCGCCAGCCCCAGTCCCCCCAGCGCCAGCGCGCCGGCCTGGAGGAATTCTCGGCGGCGGAGTGGCCCTGGGCATGCGGAGGAGTTCATCGAGATCCCTTGTCGCCGCGTGAAATCGGAATGCGCAACTGTTTACTGATGGGTGTATGCTATCGAAGATCGGCACTCAGGGACAAGTCCAATGAGTCGGGTTGGGGAGAAAGTAGAACAGTTGACACACCCTTCCTTTCGCGCCAGACTGACGGCCTCTGCCGCCGACTTGACGAGGACAGATCAGGGATTGCGAGGCGTTCCGAAGAGGAACCATCGCGGGAACCGGGTAACCGGTGGAGATCAGCGGCCAGCAATTCATCAGGAGAGGCAATCATGACCAGGCGCTGGGGTATTGCGGGAATTGTCGCACTGTTGCTGGGGTGGGGGGCGGCGGGATTGCCGGTCGGCTCCTCCCAGGAAAAGCCGCCCGAAAACAATCTCATCGGGCACACCGACGAAGTGTATGCGGTCGATTTCACTCCGGACGGGGCGCTGATCGTCACCGGGAGCTTTGACAAGACGCTGAAGTTGTGGGACGCGGCGACGAAAAAACCGCTCCGCACGATGAGCGGCCACACGCATCTGGTCCTGACGGTGGCCGTTTCCAAAGACGGGACGCGGATCGCCTCCGGCTCGCACGACAACACCGTCAAATTGTGGGATGTCCCGGTGAGTGTGGCCAGCGCCGCAGTCGACGCCCACAAGCCCGCGACCCACGCGCTGTCGGCCAGCGCCGACGGCAAACTGCTGGCCACCGGAGGGGCCGACAAATTGGTTCGGGTATGGAACGGAGTCGACGTCAAGCCGATCCGCGACCTGGCGGGACATGCCGCCACCGTGCTGCGAACCGACTTCCGCAAGGACAATCTCCAGCTCGCTTCCGCCGATGAATCGGGGATTGTGCGGCTGTGGAATCCAACCGATGGAATGCCGCAGGGAATCGTCGGCGCGCACTCCGGACCGATCACAGGGTTGGTTTATCATCCCAACAACGCGCTCTTCCTGACGTCGGGGGCCGATGGCCTGGTGAAGTCCTGGCCGGTGATGATCCCTCCCGCGCGACCCATCGCCGGGCACGCCGCCGCCATCACCTCCTTATCGGTCAGTCCCAATGGACAACTGGTCGTCTCGGCCAGCGCCGACAAGACAGCGCGGCTGTGGACGCTCGGGGATGGCAAACCGGTCCGCAATTTCGACAGCCACGGCGGGGTGGTGACAACGATTGCCTTCAGCCCCAATGGCGCTCAGGTCATCACGGGGTGCGACGACAAGATCGCCCGCGTATTTGACGTTAGCAGCGGTGCGCTGGTCAAAGCGCTTGCAGCGCTCCCCGGCTCGATCACCGCCGTGGCGATCAGCCCCAATGGCGCGCAGGCGCTTGCCGGGGACGCGGGGGGAGTCATCAAGGTCTTCAATATCGCTGATGGAGCGGAAGTGCGGATGCTCGCCGGTCACACGGGGAAGGTCAGCGGCGCGCTGTTCACACCCAACGGCGCGCAGGTGGTGACTGCCGGCGCCGACAAAACCGTGCGCGTCTGGAACGCCTCCGATGGCGCACCGGTCCGATCGATCGACACCGGCGCGCCGGTCAACGCGTTGTCGGTCTCGATCGACAACGCCCTGGCGGCTGCCGCGGGAGAGGACAAACTGATTCGACTGTTCAATCTGGCGGACGGCGCCGCCAAGGGGACGCTCTCCGGGCACGCGCAGTCCGTCTCGTCGGTCCATTTCTGCAATGACAATATGAAGCTCGTTTCGGCCAGTCCCGACCAGACGGTTCGCGTCTGGGATTTGAAGCTGGGGCGGCAGATGCAACACTTCGTCGACCACCAGGGGGCCGCGACGGCGGCGGCGTTCGTCGCCGACAACAAGACGCTTGTCTCCGGAGGGGCCGACAACCAACTGGTGGTCAATGTGGTCTCGCTGCAGCGAATGCACGCACCCGATGAAAAAGGGGTCCGGTCGCTGTCTCTGTCCCAAAATGGCGCCCTATACGCCACCGCCGGCGCCGACGGGAGCGTCAAAACCTGGGACATGAACGGCAATCCCAGTCGCACCTTTGCCGGGTTGGTTGCGCCGGCCCTGTCGGTCGCCTTTCACCCCAACAACACGCAATTGGCGGGGACCGGCACGGACAAAACCCTGCTCCTGTGGAATCTCAACGACGGTGCGGTGCAGTTAAAATACGGACTGACAGCGGAAGCTCAGGCGCTGGCCTATAGTCCCGACGGAAAGAAACTCGTTGCCGCGCTCGCGGATCAGACGATGGCCACGTTCAATCCGCTCCCCCCGATGCCGCAAGCGGGCGTCACCCCCCCGCCACCTGAAGCGACTCAGACGCTCAAAGGGGCCGGAAGCGGCATTTCGGGACTGGCGTTTCTTCCCGACAATCGGACCGCTCTGTCTGTGGCGGCGGACGGGATGCTGCGGACCTGGATGATCGCCGCCCCGGACTTTTCGCTGAATCTGGCGGGGCATCAGCAACAAGTCTATGGCCTCTCCTTCAGCCCGGACGGCAAGCTGCTCGCTTCGGCCTCCAGCGACAAGCTGGTGAAGATTTGGGATCTGGTGGCCGGCAAAGAATTGCGCTCCCTTCCTCCGCAGGGGGCCGCCGTCTATTCCGTCGCCTTCAGTCCCGATGGCAAGCAACTGGCCACTGCCGGCGGGGACAAGACGGTACGGTTATTTGATGCCACCAACGGCAGCGAGATCCGCCAATTCGCGGGCGCCGATGGGGCGGTCTACTCGGTCGCCTTTCATCCCGGCGGACAATTGCTGGCCGCCGCGGGGGTCGATAAGAAAATCCGCTTGTGGAACGCCGCCAGCGGGCAGTTGGTCAATACCTTCGCCGGGCACACCGACGACGTGTATCGCGTGCAGTTCAACCCGGCGGGGACGCGGCTGATGTCGGTCGGGTACTCCGGCGTGCTGAGCGTCTGGGATGTCGGCAATCCGACCAAGCCCTTGTACAGCACGAAGCTTCCCAGCGTGATGTATTCGGCCGGTTACTTCCCGGACGGCAAGCGCATCGCCGCCACCGCCCACAATGGGAAGACCTACATTGTCGATGTCCCCGCCGAGGCGCTGTAGTGGTGGATCGATACCGTTCATGCAAGTCACGACAACCTATTTGCAGATGTTCGCTCCGACGGGACGGGACGTTCCTCCGCCGCGTGATGGGCTGTGCGTCTTTCAAGTGCGTCAGCCGAGCGTGGCGTACTATCGATTCTTGTACAACGCCGTGGGGGACCAATGGCACTGGCGGCGGTGCAAGCGGCTCACGGATGCGGAGCTGTTGAAGATCATCCAGGATTTGCGAGTGGAGATTCTGGTTTTGCACGTTGACGGGGCGCCCGCCGGATTCGCCGAACTGGATGGCCGCCGCGACGGCGAGATCGAGATGGTGCAATTCGGCCTGCTCCCGGAATTCATCGGCCAGGGGTTGGGAAAATACTTTCTGCAATGGGTGATCGACCATGCCTGGCGGAAGAGTCCCCGCCGTTTCTGGTTGCACACATGCAGCCTGGACCATCCGATTGCTCTCTCCAACTACGAGAAGGCGGGGCTGGCCATCTACCAGCAAGAG
>JBJXGA010000116.1:0-17169 GCA_046152955.1 Planctomycetales bacterium
CTCCACCCCGCCTCACGGCGACGCAGTCACGGTCGGCTACAGGATCAAACCAGAACCTCCTGACGAGGACTTGCACCTCGCCGATTCAACAAACTTGCAAACGCACTGGTGGACGCTGCCAGCGTCCAAGCCAAACACCAGGCAGGATCTTTATCAAAGGCATATCGGGCGTCTCCGATCGAGAAAAGCAACCACCTGCCTCGCCCGAATCGCACCCACCACCCACCCCGCCCTCCGCCCTCCGCCTCCGCAGGCGCCCACTGGGTCTTGTCATCCGTAGCGGATTTCTGGTACAAGCCCCACCTCACCTCTCCCCATTTCCTCGGATTCGCACGGTCGGCGTTCTTACCCGATTCTGGTGAAGGAGTTGCGTCATGGATGGCGCTCGGTTCGGCAGGCAGTCGCGTCTCGCGTCAGTGGTCCTGGCGCTGGTTCCCCTGGCTTGGGGGGTGGTGGCGCAGGCCATCGGCCCAGTCTCCCGGCCAATGGCGGCTCCCCCGTCGCGGCCGCCGCTCGCCTTTGCGCAGCACCTGGTTGACTTGGGGAAAGTCGCTCCCAGCGAAGAGGTGTTTGCCCGGTTCGAGTTCATCAATCGGGGAAAAAAAGCCCTGACGATCACCAAGCTGGAGCCAAGCTGCGGCTGTCTCCAACCGGAATTGAAGCAGAAAATCTTTGCCCCGCACGAATCCGGCAGGTTTTTGCTCCGAGTCCAAACCGCCAACCAGACGGCGGGAGCGAAGGAGTATCGGGTCAAGGTGCATTATCACGACTCCGAACCGCGGGAGGCCGACGTCACGTTTCGCGTGGAACTTCCGGAGAATCAGGTGTTCATTCGCCCGCGCGCGTTGATCGTGTCCAACCAGGGAAGCAGCGAACCGACCACCTGGGATGCGGAGATCATCGATCGCCGCGAGACCCCGTTGTCCATCCGTCAGATCACCTGTCCCCGCCGGGGGGTGGTGCTGGTTGAGGAGGGGGCCACGCGAGTGGATGACGAGGGGCACACGCACATCGCGCTGCGGCTCACGATCCCCGGCAACCTCCCCCCTGGTCGGATCGACACCGTGGTGGAGATTCTCACAGAAGATCAGGAGTACAAACGCCTGCGGCTGCCGCTGTTGATCGAAAGCCACCCCCAGCCCGATCTGGTTCGGAAACGGCAGCCGATCTTCGACCCACTGGTAGAAACCGCCGGCGCTGTCGAAGAGGTGGACGACGAACCAGCGACCGAAAGTCCAACAAGCCCCAAGAACCCTGATTAGTGTCAATTAGCGGTTATCAGTGTTCCCTTTCCCACTTCGCAATTCAATGCCGAGTGTTTTGTCTCCTGCGGAACTTGGTTCGCCCGGTCCAATCGATCTCATCCCGCGGCGTTGAGCAGAGCGCAGCCGGACGCCATCGTGGCGGCACACTGCACGCATTCCAGGATCGCTTCGTCGGACAGCCCCAGTTGCCGCCCTTTCTCCACGTGGCCTGACGTACAAGGCTTGCACCCGTTCAGATCGCTGATGGCGATGTTGACCAGTTCCACCCGCGCTCCGTCCAGCGACGTGTTGGCGAACGTATGCGCCCGCAGTCCAACCCCCATGCCGCTGAACAGATCGCTGCCCGCCAGATCGCGGAATTTGAAGAACACGTTGTACATCTGACAGGCGGCGGAAACCGCCAGCGTGTCGGCGATGTACTGCTCGTTCATGCCGAGCTGTTTCAGCCGCGCCGCAAAATAATCGGTCCAGGGGTCGCAGCGCAACGCGGCGCTGACGGCAAACGCGATCGTTGTTTTGTGCGTCGCCGGAAGCGCCCCGTCGCTCCACACGAACTTCTTGAAGTTCATGTAGAAATCCTGCAAAAAAGCCGGAACGCGGCCATACACCAGAAACGGCGCCGGGAGCGGCTCGGGCGCGAACATCTCGCGGAGGCGCTCGTAGGTTTGTGCCACTTTGTCGGTGGCGTCGGCTTCGGCGACGGGAAAAATCCGGGGCATAACGCTTCCTGGATGCGGGAGCGGGAGCGGGCTAAACGATCAGTTGAGCGTCTTGTCCCCTGGTTTCCAGTTGCACGGACAGAGCTTGTCGGTCTGCAGCGCATCCAGAACGCGGAGGACTTCGGACACGTTCCGTCCGACCCCCAGGTCGTGAATCGCCAGCCAGCGCAGCGTCCCGGCCGGATCAATGAGGAAAATACCGCGGTAGGCAATCCCCTTCTCTTCATCCAGAACGCCATACGCGGCGGAGAGCTGGCGGGTGAGGTCCGAGAGCATCAGGTACTTCATCCCCTTGAGTTCGTCATGGCTGTCGCACCATCCCTTGTGCGAATACACGCTGTCGGTGCTGGCGGTCAGGACGGTGCAGTTGCGATCGCCAAAATCCCCCAGCGCCTTGTTGAAAGCCACCAGTTCCGTGGGACAGACGAACGTGAAATCGAGCGGATAGAAAAACAGGCAAACCCAGGAACCCTGAAAATCCCCCAGCTTGACCGAAGTGAACTGCGCATCGGAGCCGTCCTTCGTCCGATCGTATGCTTGAACTTCGAAATGCGGCGCCTGACGGCCAACTTGTACGCTCATGGTGCTCCCGTGTCTGATCGTGTCTGAAATTTGTATCGCTGTGGACGCGTCTCTCCGCCGGGAGAGACTTTCAGATTCTAGGCCGCTTGGGCGTCAGCGACAACCTCGCGACGGGATTCGCGATGGAAATCGGACCGGCCAAACCGGAACGGGTCGGCGGTGATCTCGTAACCGGGATGCCGCGCGATGTTCGTGAGCAGCCCCAGCGCCAGGCTGGTGAACAACAGGCTCGAGCCGCCGTAGCTGACCAGGGGGAGCGTGATGCCGGTGATCGGCAGCAGCCCGACCGTCATTCCCGAATTGATGGTCGCTTGCGTCGCCAGCAGCGTGACGATTCCCACCGCCAGGAGCCTGCCGAACGGTTCGCGCGTGGCAGTCGCGATTCGCAAACCCAGACCGACCAGAACCACGTACAACAGGAGCGTCCCCACGCTTCCCGCCAACCCCCACCGCTCGCCGATCATGCACAGCACAAAATCGGTGCGGCAAGCAGGGAGGTGATAGGCCAACGGATCGTCCACCAGCGTGCCTGACCAATGACTCCCCCAGAGCCCTCCCAGCGCCAGCACCTGCTTGGATTGGTGCAGATGGTAACCATCCCCCTTGGGAGCCGGTCCCCCATCCTGTTGCGAGAAGACCGCGGTGATCCGCGATTTCTGCTCGGCGCTCATCGCCAGCCAAAACACGGGGGAGCAAACCGCTCCCAGGCAGGCCACCAGCAGGAGATGCCGCAAGCGCGCCCCGGCGGCGAACAGCAGGGCGTACAGTAAGGGGAGGAACAGGAGCGCCGTCCCCAGATCCGGTTCCTTGAGAATCAGCCCCAGCGGCACGAGCGTCATCGCAAACGGCACCAGCAAACCCGGCATCCGCCGATAATTCTCGCGGTACATCAGGTATTGCGCCATGGCGACGATGTACGCCAGCTTGGCCAGTTCCGAAGGCTGAAAATACATGATCCCCAGTGGAATCCACCGCCGGGAGCCCCACCGCGGCGGAAACAGGTAGACCACCGCCAGCAGCACCAGGCTGACGGCGAACCAAACATATCCCTGAGTTCGGAGCGCGCGATAGGGAAAGCTGGCCGCCAGGAGGAAGGCGGGGACCGCCAAAACCATCCAAACCACCTGCTTGTCCAGAAACGTCCCAGCCCGCGACAACTCATCCCCGCGGGCGATTCCGGAGAGCCCCAGCGCCATCAGCGCCAGGGCGCAGAGCATCACCCCCCACGGAACATTTTTTCCAGCGACCCCAACCATTTTCCAGCACCTCCCAAAGGGGGGGAGTATACTCGGAAGTGGGCCACTGTCCCAAGAGGGGTTTGGAACGGGAATGGCTTCCCCTACCCCTCGGCGATCTCGACGTAAACCTTCAGCGCCTCTTTGTCGTCCACCAGCCGGCGCATCATCTCGCGATAATTGTCCAGACCAGCGACCGGCGTTGTCAGAATCTTCTGGATGACTTTCGGATACATGACTTCCCCCAGCGCCAGATCGGCGATCCCCGCTTCGAAGTGCCGGTAGTTGGCATTGACTGAGCCGACCAGGAGTTTGTTTCCCAGCACCCAGTTGAGGTTCAGTTGATCGGCGGGGACTTCCGTCCGATACTGTCCCCCGGTGATGCTCGTCCAGACCTCCACACCGTTGTGCCCCAGGATCTGCATCGCGTCGAATGCGATCTGACTGGAACCGGTCGCTTCAATGATCAGATCGGGCTTGCCGACCCTCTCGGCGACCTCCTGCAACGATTTCCGCTGCGTGCTGACATAGGTGGCGCCGAACCCCTCCACGATCTCGGACTTCAGGCAGGGGGCGGCCCCTCGAGCGAATGTGAAAACTTCCATCCCGCGCAGCCGCAGTATCAACGTCGAGAGCAGCCCGATCTGACCCGCTCCGGTCACGAACGCCAGCCGCGGATTCCACACTTGCAGTCGCCGCTGCGCTTCATACGCCTGTTGCACCGCTTTGGCGGCGCAGCTCATCGGTTCGGCCAACACGTGCAGGTGCTTCAGTCCCACCGGAATCTTCACGATGAATTCCAAATCATCGACAAAGTATTCGGTGAGGAATCCATGCCGCAGATTGATCCCCCGCTCGTAATAGACTTCTTCGCTGGTGATGTCCGAGCGGCCGATCTGGTCATAGATTGATCCGCCGGGGCGGCGGACGGTGCAGGTGACGTAGTCCCCCGGCTTGACATGCTTTACCGCTGGCCCGACCGCTTCGACTCGTCCAAACGACTCGTGTCCCAGTACCAGAAAGTCAAAACCGGGGGCGGGATTGCCGTACAGTCCTTCGTTGATTTCCCGGTCGGTGGCATCAACCCCCACCTTGAGCGTCTTGACGAGCACGCCGCGACCTTGCGGCACTTCCTCCAAACTGGGCTGGGGAAGCTCCGCCAGATGGACACTGTCAGGTTGACGAGGACGAACGGCGATGGCTTTCATGGGAATACTGGGATGGGAGGGATTCGAACGATGGGCGAGGGGTTCGCAAAACCGGCTGCGAACGATCGGAGTATCGGGAGAAAGAACTCCCTTCGCAAGTCCAATCGACCCACCTGCGGATAAAACCGCGCATCACTCCGGATTTTCCGTCGATTCAGCGGCGGAGGCGGCGACTTCCTTCCGCAGAAACGAGACCACCGCTCCCATTTCCGGCTTGAGGTAAATCCCCTCTTCTCCTTCAGGAATCGTCACCTTGACCCGCACGGGGATGGCCCCCTTGGCGCGATCGGCGATCGGCATGAGCCGCGACACGATCCCATCGTAAGCCCGGTCAGGATAGGCCTCGGCCCGGACCACGCACTTCTGCCCGGCAAACACCTGCGATACGTCCCGTTCCTGGATGCTCAACTCGACTTCCAGATCCGATAGATCGGCCAATTCGCAGACGCTGTACGAGCCTTGGAACGCCGCCGGGTTGACGATGTTTCCCTCCTCAACCGTCTTCTTGAGAATCGTCCCCGAAGCGGGGGCCAAAATCAGGCAGTTTCCCAGCTTCCATTCCGACTTTGTCACTTCCGCCCGCGCCTGGACCACTTCCGATTCCGCCACTTTGATCCGTTCGGAACGGGGCCCTTTGATCAGTTCCAAACTCCGCTGCAACCGCCCCACCCGGTGCGAGGCGGCTTCCAGATCGCTGAGCGCTTTTTCGATCTCGTTGGGACTGAGCGCCGCGGTCTTCGCCAGTTTTTCGTTCCGCGCGACGACCGTCTTCAGGTAGTCGCGATTGGTGATCGCTTCATCCAGGTCCGACTGCGCGCGGTCGATTTCATTGGGAACGTTCATCCGCTCCATTTCCAGCTTGAATTCGGACGACGTCAGCATCGCCTGGGCGCGGGCCACGTCCGCTTCATAATCGGTGGACTCAAGCTGCGCCAGGATGTCTCCCTTCCGGACCTGCATCCCTTCCTCCAGCGGAATGCCCCCTTCCGGGGGCTGGTCGGGGGCCTGGATCCGCAGGTACTTCACCATCCCCCCCACCTTCGGACTCACCAGGATCTTATGCGTCGGGATGATGTACCCTTTGGATTCCAGGACAGTTCGGCCACTGTCGGCAATCGCCTGTGCGGAACCACCGGTGGTCCCCTTCGAGCCCCCTTTCTCCGGAGTGACGACTTCCGACTTTGACGGTTCTTTTCCATACACCAGATAGGCCAGATATCCTGTACATCCAGCCATCACCAGGCACAGGAGCCAAGGGAGCTTTGAACCAGAACCGCCGCGCGGCTCCGTCTTGGCAATCCGCAACGACCGCACCTTATCGCTCAACACCGTGGACGAGGGATGTCGAGCGCTGCCGTGCGCGGGAGGGGTTTCCGTCTCGATTTGGACACTCACGGCCGAGCCTTTCTAACGAACCGAAATGGGGGTAGGGACATTATAGCCTGCCGATTCGGTGACTTGCCAAGCCCACCCCATGATTTTCGGCAATTTGGGGGGGCGATGTGCCTGGCTGAGCTAACTGACCCGGCAGCCCCGCCGCTTACGGCGACGCTGGAAGCTGGAGCGATCCGATCAAATCCTGGATCGCCGCGGCCCCCTGCGAAACCAGGGCCGCATCGAGTTGCTCCACCAGCGTCCCGGCCAGCGTCGGATTGTAGAAATTCGCGGTTCCCACCTGTACGGCTGACGCACCGGCGACCAGATATTCCAGCACGTCGTCCAGAGTACCGATTCCACCGGCAGCGATGATCGGAATGCCCACCCTGCGGGCCACCTGCCAGACCATCCGCAAGATGATCGGCTTGATCGCCGGGCCGCTCAAGCCTCCCACGACGTTCCCCAGAATCGGTTTGCGCCGCCGCCAGTCGATCGCCATTCCCTGAAACGTATTGGCCAGTGTCACGGCATCGGCCCCCGCTTCAGCAGCCGCCGCCGCGATCTGCGTGATGTCGGTCACGTTGGGAGTCAGCTTGGCGATGATCGGCAAGCCGCACACCTCCCGAACGCCGCGGACCACCGAGGCGGTCATCTCTGGATCGACACCGAAATCGACTCCCCCGCTCACGTTGGGGCACGAGATATTGAGTTCCAGCCCCGCCAGCCCTGGGCAAGCATCGAGCCGCTGGGCCATGGCCAGGAACTCATCCCGGTTGTGGCCGGCGATATTGGCGATTACCGCCGTCCCGAGTGCCAGCAGGTAGTCGAGGTGCTTTTCCAGAAACAGATCGAGTCCGTCGTTGTCCAACCCGATCGAATTGAGCAATCCGGAGGCGGTCTCCACCGTGCGTGGCGGAGGATTTCCCAGCCGGGGTTGCGGCGTGATCGTCTTGGGGATGATTCCCCCCAAACGCTCGAACGGCACAAACGCCGCCATTTCCCGCGCGTACCCGAACGTTCCCGATGCCACCAGGATCGGGTTTTTCAGATGGAGGCGGTTGAGCCTGACAGCCAACTGCGGCACGCGAAACGGACCTGCCTGACGAGAAGTGTGTGCTGCGCAGCCGGAAACGACGGCACTTGCCGCCTGTTCCGGTCTCGGACGCGGCGCGCATCGTACCTGTCGCCGCGCGCGGCGGCAAGGAGCCGATCCGCGCGGCGTTCGCGCACCGACAGCGTGGGCCGTTGGCCTGAGGTCAACGCGCCGGGCTGGTTCAGGGACGCTTCCCGTTTCTAGATCACGCCGCCATGCGTGCGGTAGGGGGTTTCAAAGTCCGGGTTGTCCAGGAACCAGATCCGTTCCCAGACTTCGGGGATTTGCCGCATGCTTTCCGACGTGTAGATCAATTGCCGGGCACGGATCGCCCGATCCGAGGAATAGATCGGAACGATGCAGCCAGAGTGGGCGACAACCGCTGCCACCAACAAACCAAAAAGCATCAACGATCGCATTTCTCTCCTCCTTGATGAGAAATTGCCGACTGGAACTTACGAAAACGTAAGCCCAGCGTGGAACATGCCGGATCAAATCCAGCCTGCCTGTTTGCCGAACGAGTTGGGGATTGACTGAGGGGGGAACACTGGCAGCCGCTTTGAGAGGAAGCCGCTTACCAATGCATTCTGAAGAACTCAAGCCGGAGGGGGCCTCCGGAACGCAAAACTCAAAACGCGAAGACTTGTGTTTGGAACCTGACGCGGAAGGGATCAGTCGGCAGCCGATTCGACCGGCGTCGCCTCCGCATTCCCGATCAGAGCCGCCTTGGCGGCCGCCTCTTCGAGTTCGCGGACTTTTTCTTCCATTTCCTTGCCAGGTTTGAACGTGACGACGAACTTTTCGGGAACGAACACTTTGGCCCCGGTGCGGGGGTTCCGCGCCTTGCGCGCGGCCCGCTTCTTGACCTCAAAAACTCCGAAATTCCGAAGTTCGATCCGTCGCTCCTGAATCAGGGTGGCGACGATCGCATCGAACGTCTTTTGAACGATTTCTTTCGTCTTCAACTGCGTCATTCCGATTTCATCGGAAATCGCTTTGACGATTTCTTTCTTGGTCACGACTCGAAATCTCCCGCGAGAGACGCCGTTGAGAGACCGATCCATGCCGTAGGAGCGGTGGCAACGAGCCTCAACTGTAATCGTAAGCGGGACTTAGTGTCAAGACGAGTCGTCGGAAGTCGGGGGAATGGCCGTTTGGCCCACGCGGAATCCCCTCTCCCTCCAACCGCTATGACCCGTTTTTTCGGCAAACTCTGCCTGAATCGCATGTTAGGATCGGCTCCCGTTGCCGGTCCGCATCAGCGAATCGATCATTCGGATACGAAGTTTTCCGAAGTTTCCTCCGCCGACGGGGCGCTCTTCCCTAGGGAATCGTCGGGAGGGGTCAGCTCGCGCAGGAAATGATGCAAGGGGCGGTAATCCCAGGGAGTTCCGGTCTCATCGTGTAACTGCTTGAGGCGCCGGATGTAACGTTCCGTGATCTCTTCCCCGGTTTCGCGATAGCCGGGGTCGCAGAAATAGACGCGGCACCCCAGCGGCCGGCGCTCCCGTGCGGTGCAAAGTCCCTGCACCTGGAAAGGGCAACTCCCTTCATCAATCACGGCGTTCGCAGGAAGTCCAGGTTCCAGCAGCAGTTCCGCTTCGGGGCGGGACAAAAACAGCGTGTGGCCATATTCCCGAAACCGGCAGCAGCGACCACTCACCTGGCAGACCGGCGCCGCCGCCGCTATCTCCCCATCCACCGCCTGATACAACGCCGGGAGCACCCCTAGGACGGTCAGTTCGGCTGGCGGATTGACTGGCAAGCGATCGTCTCTCACAGCCGGAACAGCGCGGCTTGCATCTCGATTTGTTCGAGGCTGAAGAAGTTGCCTTCACCGGCGCCCGGACAGGTCTTGCGGACTTCCTCCCAGGCTTCCGGCGATTGCAGATTGGAATCCCAGAAGGGCCAGTTGCGACATTGGCGCGGACGGGCCGAATAGATCCGGCAGCCGCGCGTTTGCGGATCGAAAAACGTGCAATCGTGCTCGGCATTCACCTCGATCAGGCTGACGCGACGACCCACCGTCCGCGTTCGTTCGCGGCGCACCTGTTCGACCGATTGCCCGAGGTGCTCGGCAATCCGTTGAACTTCCTCTTCATCGACCCACACGTACCCTTCAAATCCGGTGCAGCAGTTGCCACACTGAGTGCATGTGAAACGGAGGCCATCTTTGTACCAGGGCTGTTCCATGCCCGTATCCTAATGGCTGGAGAACGCCTCCGCAATCCGGAGAAGGGAGCGCGTCCTGCATGAATTCACCCTTGAGGGTGGGAGGGATCGTTCTGTGCGGTGGCCGCAGTTCGCGGATGGGAACTAGCAAGGCGCTGCTCCCGTTTGGGCCGGAGTCGATGCTGCAGCGCGTCGTGCGGATTCTGCAATCGGTTGTGACGCCGATCGTCGTCGTTGGGGCCGCCGGTCAGGCATTGCCACCGCTTCCCCCGAGTGTCCTGATCGCCCGCGACGAACAGGAAGCGCTGGGCCCTCTGGCGGGGTTGGCCACGGGACTGGCAGCGCTTCGTGGCAAAGCGGATGCCGCGTTTGCCACCGCCTGCGACGTCCCGTTGCTCAACCCGGATTTCGTCTGGCAGATGATTCGAAGCCTGGGGGAGGCCGATCTGGCGATTCCCCGCGTCGGCGACTACGATCAAACCTTGGCAGCAGTTTACCGAATCACCGTGGAGCCTGTCCTGCGCGAATTGCTGCAACAACGGGAATTGCGTCTGGGACTGCTCCGCGACCGGGTGCGGACGCAGACCGTTGAGGAAGCGTCGCTCCGAGTCGTGGATCCGCAATTGCTGTCGTTGTGGAACGCCAACACCCCAGAAGACTATTCCACGGCGCTGCAGATGGCGCGACTGACCCGAGCTGCACCCACCGAGTGACGGTTGGATGGATCTGCTGCGGGCCTTCCACAAGCGATTTAGTCGCGCCGCTGGCCATCCGGAACCGCCCGCCCGCCAATTGGCAATTGCGATTGGCACCCACCAACTTTCCAGACGCACACACCAATGAGTCGTGCGACAATCGGCGGAATGGCTTTGAGGAAGCACATGCGATAGAATCGCGGCTGTGGCGGGCGTTTCTCGCCACCCATTTTCGATTGGCGAGCCCAATGATGTCCAGGGTCCTTGATTCGATTTGTGAAGAGTCGCCACCGCTGACGGTTGCCGATATTGCGGCACGCTTCGGCCCGATGCCGCTGTGGCGCATCCGGACCGATCCAGCACCGGGGACGGCGACCGAGGCCGACGTGTTGCGGATCTTCGCGCGCGAGAAGCGGCTTTGCGAACTCGTCGATGGAATTCTGGTGGAGAAAGCCGTGGGCTTCAAAGAATCGCTCCTGGCAGTCTGGATTTCCACGCTTCTCAACAATTACGTGCGGCGGCACCGCTTGGGGTTCGTCGCCGGCGCCGACGGGATGTTCAAAATCGCGCCGCATCTTGTGCGTATTCCAGACGTCTCTTTTGTGGCACGCACTCGAGTGCCGGGGGGAAAGTGCCCCGAAGAGCCTGTTCCGCGCCTGGCGCCCAACCTCGCCGTCGAGGTGTTAAGTGCTTCGAACACTCGCAAGGAGATGCGCCTCAAGCTTCGCGAATACTTCAAAGCGGGCGTTGAACTGGTGTGGTTCGTCGACCTAATATCGCAGACCGTGGAAGTCTTCACGGCGCCCCACAAAAGCATCGTTCTCAAAAATTCGCAATCCCTCGACGGCGGCAGCGTGCTGCCCGGTTTCAAAGTGAAACTGTGCGAGTTGTTTGCAGATTCCTGAGGTTGTCTCTCCGAACAGGAACACGCCGAGGTCGCAGAGAGCATCGGGCCGTGGTCGGCAAACGATGCCCAGTCGATCGTTCACCAGTAGCGTCGAATTGAATACACGCGGCCCAAAGGTAGCGGTCTTGTCGGCGTTTTCCGCACCCTCTGTTCCGTTTTCTGCGCGTAATCGGCCCCGCGCTCACTCCCGGAAGCACATCAGTTTGGTGCGGGTCCGCACGAACAGTCCCCCTTCGGCGATGGCCGGGGTGGCGACGATCGATTCTCCCAGATCATTGGCCGCCAGTTCCTCGTAGTCGGCGCTGTTCTTGAGGACCACGACGGTACCGCCGTCGCCAGCCAGATAGATCTTGCCATCCCCGGCGATCGGCGAAGCGAAATAATCCCCGCCGCTTCCCACCCGCTTGGGACCGCGCAGCAGTTTCCCCTCTTTGGTCTCGAACACCGTGGTGATGCCCCCCTCTTTGATCAGCAGCATTCGGCCATCCAGGACCATGGGGGAGACAATGTGATCGGTGTGCTTGGTGGGGTGCTTCCACAGCAGGTGCGACTGCGTGACGTCTCCCTGGCCACCCCCGCGGACTGCCAGGATGAACTGTTCGGCGGCGCTCTCACCGGTCTGAGTGAAGGGCGCTCCGGCGAAGTTGTCCGGATGCAGAAACGCCTTGTCGAGTTCCTCTCCCTCCAGGAACCCGTCCTGGTTCTTATCTCCCCGATCGAACGTCTTCTTGAAGAACGCCTCGGGGACTTGGGTCTCTCCCGCGAACGCCTGGATTTCCGCCTTATCGAGCTTGCCGTCGCGGTTTCCCGTTTCGGCCTGGTCCACCGAGGCGATCCACTGGTTGGCGATCCCGCCGCTCTGAACCGAGATGTACACCACGCCATTGAGACTCACGGGGGTGGTTTTGATATTCCGCAGCAGCGTTTTGCCATGCCACCGACGCGTGCCGGTCTGCGGATCGTAGCCAATCAGCATGCCGGTTCCCGCCACGACGATTTCATCCCGCCCGTTGTTCGTGCAGACGACCGGATGCGAGTAATTGACCGCCATGTCCAGCCGATCGTCCTTCCACAATTGCTTTCCCGTTTTTTTGTCGAAGGCATAGAACGCCGGGAACAGGTCATCATCCTGGCAGAACAGCACCTTATCGCGGTGGAGCACCGGCGACATTCCCGCCCCCCACTTGAACACAAAGAAGGGCGAGACCAGTTTCTGCTTCCAGACATCCTCTCCCGTGCGGGCGTCGACCGCCACCAATCCCAGCGTCGTGAAATAGAAATAGACCCGTTCCCCGTCCGCCGCCGGAGTCGCGCTCGCCTGGCTGTTGGTCCGATGTACCTCGGACAACGGTCCCGTCTCCCAGTCCCGTCGCCACAGTTCCCTGCCGGTCTCCGCCTCAAAGGCGAACAGCGTGACGGTATTTGCAGAGGTCATCCCGCTTACGAACAGTCGCCCCGCGGCGATCACCGCCCCTCCGACTCCGTCCCCCACGTCGGCCGACCATGCCAGTTTCTCCGTCGGCGAGAACTTCACAGGGAGCGGCTGTTTGGTCGCGGAAATCCCGGTGCAATTGGGTCCACGAAACTGCGGCCAGTCATCGGCCTGCAGTGCGGCATTGCCGAACGCCAGCCATCCGATGGCAGCCATCCACAGAAGAACGCTGCCGGAGAGAAGCCCGCCCAGTCGAAATCGCGATCGCATGGTCCAAATTCCTTGGCAAGGAGTCGATTCGTGATGCACAAGTGCCGCGTCGCCACAGGCTCCGCGGTTGGGCGGATTCTAACATCCTCTGGATGCAGAGGAAATCGACGCGCAGCGTACGATCCATTGCGAACATTCGGCGAGAAGGGTGGGACCAGCTCGCGCGCCAAGGCGTGACATCGCCATCAAACCCGTACGTCGCCGGAATCGGCATTGCGAGCGCAGGCCCACCATGTCGACTACGCGGGGGTGGGACCGGCTCGCACAAACGTCTAGAGCGCTAATGAGGCGAATTGATCCCGGAATTGTTCCGCTGGAATGACGAGAAGGCATTTCTTCATGAATCGACAGCCCCCCGCTGGCCTGGTGCCAGCGGAGGCCTGCCTGGCAGCGACACACGCACCTGCCACACGGTTTCCCGCGCTCATGAACCGCTCCCCCCTCCGCGCCGCGGCACAGCATTTTCCCGCGCACCAGCGTTGATCGCGGCGGGGAGGGGGGAGCGGTTCTACACGTGGGATCCTTCTCGATGGTGCTCCGTTCTAGCCTGCGAATCTTTCGCTCCATCCGCGCAAGGCGGATGGGAGCGGGCTGGAACAGATATCTCAGATTTTCTGAATTCGGTTTCGGTTGAGATCGAGGCACATTTGCGCGGACCAGTCCCACCCAACGGCGCGACATGGAAAACGGCGCTCCACTGCGGTATGTTGCCAAATCAGTCCTCGTGATACGCGAGGAAGCCTTTCCCTGGTTGACTGCGGTTTGAGGTGGCCATGAGACTCCGACGGGTGATGCGCGCGGGTTTGTTCCTGATGCTGGCCGGACTGGCCGGGAGCTCTGGTGTGTGGGCCGCCGATGCGCCCCAGTTCAAGCGGTTGAATCAACTTTCGTATGAGGAGGTAAGAAAGGGGTGGATCCGGCTGTTCGACGGAGAGACGCTCTTCGGCTGGAAAGCGAACAACGACGTCAACTGGCAGGTCGCTGATGGAGTCGTGCATGCGGACCAGGGGGAGCCGGGACTGCTCCTCACCACGACGGAGTTTGCCGACTACGAGCTGCGCTGCGACTTTCGACTGTCGTCGGGAGGGAACAGCGGCATCTTTCTTCGATCAATGTTCAACCCGAAGAATCCGGCGACCGACTGTTATGAGCTCAACATGTGCGATTCGCATCCGGCGTTCCCTTCTGGAAGCCTGGTCGGACTGGTGAAGCCCGGTCAACCGGTGACGGTGGAAGGGGAGTGGCACCAGTACCATGTGGTGGCGGTGGGAGACCAGATTGACGTCAAGCTCGACGGCAATCTCATCCTGTCATATACCGATCCGCGCCCGACGGCGAGGCGGCGCGGTTTCATCGGCCTGCAAAAAAACGCCGGTCACGCGGAGTACCGAAACGTCTTTCTGAAGCCGCTGGCGACACGCCCACTGTTCGACGGGACGACGCTCGCGGGGTGGCGTGTCGTGCCGGGAGGCAAGAGCACGTATGCCGTCGTGGACGGGATGATTCACGTCCGCAACGGGCGCGGCTTTCTGGAAACCGAATCGACGTGGGGAGACTTCATTCTGCAGGCGGAAATCCGCACGAATGGAACGCATCTCAACAGCGGGATTTTCTTTCGCGCGATGCCCGGCACCGAACAGGAACCCTCCAACGGATACGAAGCGCAGGTCCACAATGCCTGGAAGGGAGAAGACCGGACAAAACCGGTCGATTTCGGAACCGGCGCCATTTATCGCCGGGTGGCGGCGCGGCGCGTCGTTTCGACCGACAAGGAATGGTTTACCATGACCGTGGCGGCGACCGGACCGCACGTGGGAGTGTGGGTCAATGGCGAACAGGTGACGGATTGGTCCGACGACCGCACGCCGCACGAAAACCCGCGCGAAGGACTGCGCACCGCGCCCGGCCACTTCAGTCTCCAAGGGCACGATCCAACGACCGATCTGTTGTTTCGCGATCTCCGCGCGGTGGAATTGCCTTCCCCATGACGAACCGGCGGCCAATGCCTGCGGGGGAGCGCTCGAAGTCGGCGCGGATTTCGAGCGCAGGGTGGGATGGCCTGCCGCGGCAATGGGACGCGACTGCTAGTGGAGCTGATCCGCCCGCATGCGCCAGCGCGTGCCGCACTTGGGACAGCGCACCTGCATAACCGGGACTGGCGCCGTCAGCCCCTTGGCCTTCAGATCCGCCTTCTGTTTGTCCAGAAAGGACTTCTTGATGAAGGGGCGATCGCTCTTGGCCTCCATCATCCCTTCGAACTTGCACGTGAAATTGCGACACTTCATGCGATGCATCGACATCGGACTGGCTCCAGAAGGCAGACACGCAACCGCCAGGTTCGGCGTCGGAACGTGACATCACGACGAGTTGCTGGCGCCGATCCGCGACTCCACGAGGGATCCGCACAGACCGGCATTCAGAAAGAGTTCACGTTGCGCCAGGCGCGGATCAGCGCCAGCGCCTCGTCAGCGGGTGAAACGGTGTCATTCACAAAGGAAGACGTCCGCCCCAGAGGGCGCTTGAGAAACTCATTCCGCGTGATCAGAACGGCTGGGCGAGCCGTCTTCGCTGGTTGCTTTGCGGAAGGGTAGCGCCATAAACGTACCGTGATTGTAGTTCCTGAGTCGCGGACAATGCAAGCGCGGGTCGGTATGGCGTGGTGGGCCTGCGCTCGCTGGCCAGACTCGATCTTGGGTGACATCGCATGGCTTCGCGGGCGAAAGACGACGGTTTCACCGGCTTGGAGAAGCGCGAGGCCCCAGTGCCAGGCGGCCAGGATGGGAATGCTGGCGACAAGCGACGCCACCAGTACGGCAGTATGGAAGTCCAGCATCGTTTCACGCGCAAACAACCAACTGAGAAACGGGAATCGATCGAACGAGCACTGACGAGCACTCCGGGGGAGCGAATGCTCCTTGGCCGCCGGATGACTCCCAAATTCCTGGCGTGGCGGTCAGCAGCGCTCCCCGGCCACTCAGGGAGAGTCCCCCGGAATATTCACCAACGACAGGTCGTGCCGCCCGCTCCGTTCGGAGACGATCACCAGCCGCTTGCCGTCGGGGTGCCAGGCAGGATAGTCGTCGCTCTCCGGATGATCCGTCACGCGGCACAGGTGGCTGCCATCGGCGTTCATGACGTAGATTTCATAATTTCCGTCGCGGGCGCTCATGAAGGCGATCCGGGAACCGTCGGGCGCAAAACGGGGGCGGATGTCCTGGCGCGGGCTGTTCGTGAGCCGTCGCAGATCGGAGCCGTCGGCCGCGGCGCTGTAGATTTCGTAGTCATCGTCGCGGGTCGAGGCGAAGACGATTCGCTGGCCGTCGGGGGAGAAATCGGGCCAGTTGTTGACGCCGTCGCTGTCGATGATCGTCTTTTGGTCGCGGGCCTCGAGATTGACGGAATAGATCCGCTGTCGCCCCTGATCGGGATAACTGAACAGGACGCGCGTCCCATCGGGTGAGAACACCGGACTGCGCGGTCCGGAAAAACCGGCGCCGGGAGGGACTTCAACCTCTTTGCCGCTGCGCGCATCGTGAATCACCAGCGCCAGGCTCAGGTTGCCGCGGCTCTGGACGTAGGCCAACAGGTTTCCGTCGAGCGAAACAGCCGGCTCAAACTCGGTTTTGGTCTGTTGGGGATGGATCGGCACTACGCTTTGGTCGGCAAGCTTCAGCCGCATCAGGCGGAACTGCACCGGCCGCTCTTGCAGCACGTAGATCAGTTCGGTCCCCGAGCGATCGGCGAACACGGGGGAACTTTTGAGCCGCCCGTCAGTGGTCAAACGCTGCTCGGCCGTCACGAGGTCCGGCATCGAGCAGAGGATGACCGCGAGCCAGAGCGCCGCCGGCAGCACGCTACGACACCAGCTCATGGATCACCGTTCCCCCTTCGAGGACGTTCAACTCGGCGCGCGACTGCGTATCCAGCCCGGCCAGTTCCGCCATCGTGGTTCCCACCATCAGCGGCGTCACCGGAGTGGTGACCGGATGCTCGCCCAGCTTGTCGCTCTGGCCGATCACCCGTCCTCCCGGCAAGCCCGCCCCGGCCCACAGCGATGAGTAGCAGGGATGCCAATGATCCCGCGCCGCCCGATTCGTGATTTTGGGGGTCCGTCCAAATTCCCCCATCGCCACGACGAGCGTGCTGTCGAGCAATCCGCGCGTCGCGAGATCGTCGAGCAACGCCGACAGCGCCCGATCGAGAATCGGGCAGTG
>JBJXGA010000117.1:0-4171 GCA_046152955.1 Planctomycetales bacterium
TCCCACCGCAAGCAACGGCGCAAACAGCTCGCGATGCTCGGCATCAACCCCGACAAAATCAAGTCCGTCGCTCGATCACAACCACCGTGAATCGCAACGGCTCTGCGGCGAACCTGGCGCTGTCCAATTAGACGAATGCACGGGCACGGTCCACACCGGGCAGTTTAGCGACCCCGCCACGCCGATGCAAAACCGCCGCCCCGCGACACCGCAATCATTCTGCCAGACATTGTTCTGCTGCGGATCGTTTGGCCAACCACGGCCAGATTTTCTCTGCGTCCTCTGCGCCCTCCTGTTCAGTTCTTCGATCGGTTGCGGCTCATGGCCGCGCTGGGTTATCCGTGGTCAATTCCCTTTTGGTTGCGGCCATCGGCCGCGCTGCGAGCTTCTGTTCCATCATTTTTGGTTGCGGCTCTGGGCCGCGCTGCTCCCTCCGGTTCCCGATTTTCTTTCGTCATCACTTCAGGCAAAGCGGGTGGGGCGAATTCCTCGCACACGAACCTGGCGGATTTTCCCAACGGCCAGGTTTCCAACCAGAACTCTCGTCCCTCCGCCATTGCCTCATCCGACCGGATTGCCCGCCCCTGCGGTGATCCATTCCCCTCCGTTCTCCGTTGCATTCCCAGCTTCGGGCACAAATTGACCTCAGAATCATTCCGGAACAGGATCATGTCTGACGAAATCGACTACGAGATTTTTGGCGAGGAAATGCAGTTTGTCGAAATCACGCTCGACCCGCAGGAAATGGTTCTGGCGGAAGCTGGCACGCTGATGTATATGACCAGCGCCATCCGGATGGAGACCGTGCTGGGAGATCCGTCGCAGAAAAACGCCGGTTTCCTGGGGAAAGTCATGTCCGCCGGCAAACGGCTGCTGACCGGCGAGTCTCTCTTCGTCACCACCTTCACCAACGACGGCCACGGGCGGGAGCAAGTTGCCTTTGCTTCTCCCTATCCCGGCAAGATCATTCCTATGCATCTTGATCAGTATGGCGGCGAACTGATTTGCCAAAAAGACTCGTTTGTCTGTGCCGCGCGCGGCATTCGGATCAGCATCGCCTTCCAGAAAAAACTCGGGACCGGGTTGTTCGGCGGGGAAGGGTTCATCATGCAGCGAATCACGGGCGACGGCGTGGCGCTGATTCACGCCGGAGGAACGATGATCAAGCGGACTCTCGGACCGGGGGAGACCCTCCGTCTCGACACCGGTTGCCTGGTGGCGTTGACCCCATCGGTCGACTACGACATCCAGCTCGTCGGGGGAATTCGCAATACGCTGTTCGGCGGCGAGGGAATGTTCTTCGCGACCCTCACTGGTCCGGGCGAGGTGTGGTGTCAGTCGCTCCCCTTCTCGCGATTGGCCGGCCGCATCGTGGCTGCCTCCGGAAAACTGGGAGGAAAAGAAGAAGGTTCCGTTTTGGGGGGGCTCGGACAGTTGCTGGCGGGGGACAGATCCTGATCGGGAATCATCGATCACCGGCCTCTTGAGGGGCTGCCGGGCGCCGCCAGGTTCGCCTGAAAATTGACTCCCCATTCGACCCGCCGGTAAAATTGCCGTAGAATCTAAGATCAGGCTCCTGGGGATGGTCCGTTTCGATCGGCGGAGCGGGCGTCTCGCATGGACCGCCGGATATTTTGGGGAAACCAACGACCATGCATTGGCAGGCCCAGTCGGAGTCTCGAGTCACCCTGGCTTCCTGGCACATTGCCATCGGGGTCGCGCTGGGACTCTGGCTGTGCGCTCCCCCCCGGACGTCACAGGGACAGGATCCCCCTGTTCCTGATCGCGAGGCGGCCAGCCCGATCGGCCAATTTGTGTCGGTCCCCGGAACGGTCGACGACGGCGCCTATGGCCGCGTCAGCCGGGCTGCCCTGGCGTTGCAGGCCCGCGCCCAGCAGGAGAAACGTCGCGGTGTCCTGGTTCTGGAGATCACTCCCGGTTCCAGCCCCTTTCACCAGGTGCAGGGGCTGGCGAAGTTCCTGACCAACGGATTGTCCTCGCTGACCACCGTCGCCTGGATTCCCGAAACGGTCACGGGGCACAACGTCGTCCTGGCGCTCGCCTGCCAGGAGATCGTCATGCATCCCAGGGCGGAACTCGGGGATATTGGCCTGGGGAGCGCGCTGGATCCGACCGATCAGGCGTTTGTGCTCAACCTGGTCAATCGGCGGCACAATCGCAAGGTCAACGAAGCCCTGGCGCTGGCGATGCTGGATCGGCAAAAGGAATTGCTCTGGGTGCAGGTGGAACAGGGAGCCCCTCCCCACGTGACCCGCGAAACCCGAATCCTGTCGCGCGCGGGGGTCGACGACCTCGCCCGGGCCAATGCCTCCATTCCCGACGTGAAAACGGTGAAGGAATCGGGAGCTCCCGGTCAGTTCAGCGGTGAGCGAGCCCGAAGCTATGACATGCTGGCGGTCCATTTGGCCCAGTCGCGCGAAGAGGTCGGCGCGCTGTACAACCTGTCGCGCGAGGCGATGCGCGAAACGCATACCGTCGGCGAAGCGCCCCGTGCCCGACTGATCAAGATCGACAACAGAATTGATGCGATGCTCGAGCAGTTCGTGATTCGGCAGATCGAACGGGCGGTTGGGGCGGGAGTCAATCTGTTGATCTTCGAAATCGACTCCCCCGGCGGCGGCCTGATGGAAAGCCTCAACCTGTCCAACACAATTGCCGATCTGCACGACCGCAAAGTTCGGACGGTGGCGTATGTCCCCCGGCAGGCATTCAGTGGGGCCGCGATCATCGCCTTGGGGTGCGACGAGATTTATCTGCATCCCACAGCGCTGATTGGCGATGCCGGACCGCTTGAGGTCCGTCCCGGACAGCCCTTCGAACGGGCACCCGAGAAAATCTTAAGCCCGCTGCGCGAGGCGCTCCGCATGCTGGCCGAGCGGAAGCACCGTCCCCCGGCGCTCGCCATGTCGATGTCCGACAAGGATCTGGCGGTTTTCGAAGTGACGCACCGTGATACCGGTCGCGTTTCGTTCATGACCGACGACGAAATTCACAATTCCAACGGGGAATGGATCAAGGGACGCCAGGTTCCGGAAACCGGCAACGAAAAACTGCTGACGATCGATGGTCGCCGCGCGGAGACATTGCAGCTTGCCGAGGCGCCCGTCCGGGACTTCGCCGAACTGAAGGCCCGGCTGGGAGTCCCCCCTGACGCGGAAGTAGCCGTCTCCACCCGAACCTGGCTCGACGGACTGATTTTCACGTTGAACACCCCCTGGGCGACGACGTTGTTGTTTATCCTGGGGATCTTGTGCGTCTACATGGAAGCCCACCTCCCCAGTGGCCTATTCGGCATCCTCGCCTGCCTCTGCTTTGGGATTTTCTTCTGGAGCCGCTTTTTGGGAGGAACGGCCGGCTGGCTGGAGGTGGTGCTGTTCCTGCTGGGAGTCGGCTGTCTGGCGATCGAGTTCTTCGTGCTCCCTGGGTTTGGAGTGTTCGGCATCTCCGGGGCCATCCTCTGTCTGGTGTCGCTGATCATGGCCTGTCAGACCTTCGTCATCCCGGCATCGGCTGGCGACGTGCGGATTCTGGCGCGATCGGTCGGAACGCTAAGCGGCGCCGTCGTAGGGACCGTCGTTCTGGCTGCGCTGATCAGCCGCTATCTCCCCAGCCTCCCCCTGTTCAATGAAATGATCCTGACCCCGCCCGGCGCCGAGGCGAACCTGGCCGAACCGCGCCTCCGACCGGACTTGCTGGAGGGAGCGATGGCCAACCCCCTCCTGGAGCGCGATCGGACCCTCTTGGGTCGCCACGGTGTCGCAACCACCGTCCTCCGCCCGGCCGGCAAAGCCCGCATCGACGACGAATTGATCGACGTGATCAGCGAAGGCCCCTTCGTCTCCGCGGGCCGACAAATCGAGGTCGTCGCCGTCGCAGGCAACCGTGTTGTGGTCCGCGAGACGGCGTGAACTTGACGCTCCCCAATCCGAGTGTTCGAATTCAGCCATGATTCCAGGACGCAGACAGTTTCTCCGAGCTGCGGGGTGTGCCACGTCGCTCTGCCTGGCGGATCGCCCGGCATTGAGATGCCTGGCGGCGCTGGGGGCAGAGCCGCCGCCGGAGCGGGTTCAGTTTGGCCCGGATCTGGAACCGATCGTGCGGCTGATGGAAGAGACGCCGCGTGAGGAATGCGTCCGGGTGTTCATCGCCG
>JBJXGA010000121.1:0-8651 GCA_046152955.1 Planctomycetales bacterium
CCTGCTATTACCGGCTGAACCCCGAGAGCCCGCGGCATTACATCGATTTTTCCGGTTGCGGCAACGGCCTCAATATGCAGCACCCGCGCGTCCTGCAACTGATCATGGACAGCCTCCGCTACTGGGTCGAAGAGATGCACGTGGACGGCTTCCGGTTCGATCTGGCGGCGGCTCTGGCCCGCGAGCTGTTGGACGTCGATCGGCTCTCTTCGTTTTTTGACATCATCCATCAGGATCCGGTCCTGTCCCAGGTCAAGCTGATCGCCGAACCGTGGGACGTGGGCCCTGGGGGCTATCAGGTCGGGAATTTTCCCGTGGGGTGGGTCGAGTGGAACGGAAAGTACCGGGACAACGTGCGCCGCTTTTGGAAGGGAGATGGCGGCACCGTCAGCGAGTTCGCCACCCGCTTGACCGGATCCAGCGACCTGTATTCCCACAGTGGCCGTAGCCCCTATGCCAGTATCAATTTCGTCACCTGCCACGACGGATTCTGCCTGCAGGATCTGGTTTCTTACAACGAGAAGCACAACGCGGCCAACGGTGAAGAGAATCGCGACGGTTCCAATGAGAATTACAGTTGGAACTGCGGCGTCGAAGGTCCGGCCAGCGACCCCAAAATCAATGCCATCCGCGCCCAGCAAAAACGCAACCTGATCGCCACCCTGCTCTTATCCCAGGGGGTGCCGATGCTGCTGGCGGGGGATGAACTGGGACACACGCAGCAAGGGAACAACAACACCTATTGCCAGGACGGAAACCTGACCTGGCTCGATTGGTCGCTGGATGCCGAGCAGCAGGCGTTTTTGGAATTTGTGCGTCGGGTTCTCAAAATCCGGCGAGAAAACCCCGTTCTTCGCCGCCGACGTTTCTTTCACGGCCGCCGCATTCGCGGGAAGGAGATTCGCGACATCATCTGGCTGAATTCCACCGGCAGAGAGATGACCGACGCCGACTGGAGCGCGGGTTTTGTGCAGAGCGTGGGGGTGTTTCTGACGGGCGAGGTGGATGAGCACGACGAAACGGGGAACCTGGTCGTGGGGGACAACCTGCTCTTGCTGCTGTACGCCTCGCACCACGGAGTGTCGTTCACGCTCCCCCCTGTCGCCGCGCAGTTGCCCCGGCTGGAACTGCTATTGGACACATCGGTCGCGCGGCATGAGCCGCGGTTTCTGTCCCCCAAAGAGCCGTTCGTCCTGGCGGAGCGCTCGCTGGCGCTCTTCCGATGGCCGTTCAAGTTGTAATCGCAACAAGCGGAGAGGCAGGGATTCGAACCCTGGGTCCCCCTTTCGGAAGACACAGCATTTCCAGTGCTGCACAATCGACCACTCTGTCACCTCTCCTGGCCCCTGTTTTCCAGGGGTTTTCCGTGAAACTGCCGGCCCGTTTGTCGCGGCACTCACGTCGGAGGGCCTAGCCGTCAGGCAGGTTTCACAGACTAAAGACACTGCCTGACCCCGTAATGGTTCAGGGAGCGTCCAAGTGGAATTCTAGCACATCCTGAGCTTCCGGCAAACCGTCGAAACGTGAGAAAGCGAACGGATGGCCGCCGTGGCGAGAACGCCATCATCGAAGTCGGAGATCCCCCCCGCCGCGCGATGGATCGCCGAGGCCACCCGGATTCGCAGTTCGCG
Organism: Planctomycetales bacterium; assembly: GCA_046152955.1. Lineage (GTDB taxonomy): Bacteria > Planctomycetota > Planctomycetia > Planctomycetales > Planctomycetaceae > SIAF01. Next base: position 1,632 of record JBJXGA010000121.1, read on the forward strand.
GAACTGAGTCTCAGTTGTGGGGGGGCAGATGGTGGCCCTATCCTGCATTCCTGCTCGCATCCCCCTTTCGAATTCTCGATCCGACGAATTGGCACGGAATTCGAGCGATGATACGATTCGGAAAGTAGTCGTTTGAGAAAAGGGCCAAGCCATGAATTTAACCGAAACCGTATTCGAGGGACCGCTCAAGCCTGACGGTACGCTGGAATTCGACCAGAAGCCAGACGTTCCTCCCGGACGAGTGCTGCTTCGGATGCAGCCGTTGCCGTTGCTGCCAGAGGGGGATCCCTTCTGGCAGCGCATGCGAGAAATGTGGGCCATCCCGAGAGCGAATGGGGGCCATTCCGATGGCGGAGTAACGACCCTGGAGGAGGTCCGCAACATGCAGGAAGAATGGCACGAACACCAAGAGACCTCCGCAAAGTGATTGCCCGCTCCAATGCAACTGCCTCCGCAAGACGTCGAACTGCTCTATAAACTGCGCCGGTCTCTGACGTTCTTCGTGAACCAGCGCCTCCGGGTGATTCCCGACGCGCTCTCCACGCCGGATGACCAGGTCGCTCTGCCAGCGGAAAAGCGGCTCAAAATCCGGGACGCCTTGAATGACCACCTGGATCTGATTGATTCGTTCGCGTCCGAAAACCCCTTTCATCTATCGGACGACGAACTGGACATCGTTCGAGCCTGGCGGCATCAGGTGACGGGCAAGTTTTTCGTCTTCCGTGAGCTCAAGAAGCACACCGTGTTCCTCTCCGCGACGTCTCCGGCCGTTGCCTATGGCGTCGTGGCGTTGACGCAACCGTTCGAGGAAGTCGTCGGCCCGGTTCTGCCGGTGCTGACGCAGACCGTCCTGCTCCCCTTTCAAGGGATGATCGTCTACGACGGCCTGATGAACAGATTCAACATCACGTTCGGATCCGGCATTCGGAAAAGCCTCAATGAGGATTTCAAAGGAGCCAAGGCGCGGCATGGAATCGTCACGTCGTTGCCGATGTCGAACGTGCCATTGCCTCCGAAACCGCCGAAACCCAAGCCGCTTCCAAAGCCGCCGACACGAGAGGAGAAGGATGCCTCGCTGAGCGCGGTCATCGGGTTGATCGACGAGTTTTGCAAACAGCACCTGAACGAAGAGTACGCGGTTCTCTGCCGCAGGCTGGCTGAGAAGCTGGGACGCAAGCGCCCCTCCCCGTTGCTTCAAGGAAGCCCCAATGCCTGGGCCAGCGGGATTGTCCGGGCGGTCGGGGGCGTCAACTTTCTTCACGACAAGAGTCAATCACCCCACATGCGGTCCACCGATATCGACTACTGTCTTGGAACCAGCCCAAGTAGCGGGGCGTCGAAATTGGCCGCAATCCGCAAGATGTTCGGAATGTACCAGCTTGACCCGAACTGGACTCTCCCGAGTCGGCTCAATGACAATCCGATGGCCTGGACACTCCAGATCAACGGACTCGCGATGGACATTCGCCATGCTCCCAGAGAACTTCAGGAAATCGCCTTCAACAAGGGACTGATCCCGTACATCCCGGCGGATCGGCAGGAAGAATTGTAGGTGGTCGCGATACGGGTTCGCTGACTGGTCGAATGTCGAAGCACGGGGCGCAAGTCCGCCCGTTCCGGCCTTCGAGTTGCCTGTGGACACGTTGCTCAGTGGCGATGTCGAGAAACTGCGTGACCTGCTCGCCAGCAACCCGTCATTGGTCCACCAGCGTTCAAGCTTCGGCCATGGCTCCGCATTGGAGCATGATGTCGGCTCGAACGGCGTTGAGTTTCCCACGACGACCAGGGAATTGCACGAACCACCTGCGAGCGTTCGGTCCACGATGTCTGGTCGGTGGTGACTGCGATGCAGGCGCAGCCACACCACGGATGAATCGCACCGAGACATTCGGCCCCCCCATCCCCAACCCTTCCCCCGCAAGGGGGGGAAGGGAGGATTTCAAGCGCGAACCCGCCGCGTGTCTGAGGTTGAAACTGGGACAGTCCCAAGAGGTCGATAACGACTCTCGGCGGCTTGGGCTGGGTGCAGCCGATTACTTCTCCTTCTTCTCCTTGGCCGGTTTGTCCTTCTTGTCTTTGGCTGGCTTGGCGTCGGACTTCGCCTGCTTGGCTTCGGATTTGGCCTGCTTTTTCACGGCGGGTTGTTCGGATCTGGGTTTCTTCGAGCCCCCCTGCGCCTTGCGTTCGGCCTTTTCTGCGACTTTGCGTGCCTGGTTCTCCACCTTCAAGCGGGCCACTTCCGCGTTGTTCGCTTCCACTTCTCCCAGCTTCCTCAACCGGGAGTTGATCTGCCGCACCCAGGCGTCCAACTCGCGCCATTTGGGATCGGTTTTGAACTTCTTGGGCTCCAGGCCCTTTTCTTTGAGCGCTTCGACCCGCAGTGCCAAGGCCGCCTTGGCTTTCTGCAATTGTGACTCTGTCGTCTGACGACTGGTTCCCATGAATTCCTCGTATCAATGCCTCTGGAAAATACTGCATCTGCCCGCAGGGGGCTGCGGAATGAATGGCCCCCCCTGCCTTCCCGAAAGCGGGACAGTCCCGGATTTTCACATTCCTGGCTAGAATCTGCAATAGTCAATGCCCGACGAAATTCCCACAATGCCGGTTTTTCCGGAATCCTCACCGTTCCACACCATGCGTGCCCTGTTGCTGCAGTCGTCTGGAGTCCGTTTTACCCGCGATCACCCTGCACCGCGCCCCGGCCAGGGCGAAGCGCTCGTTCGCGTATTGACCGCCGGCATTTGCGAAACCGATCTGCAACTCGTCCGGGGATACATGGGATTCACTGGGGTTCTGGGACATGAGTTCGTCGGTCGCGTCGAATCGGGCGCGCTGGCCGGCCGCCGGGTTGTGGGAGAAATCAACTGCGGCTGCGGAGCGTGCGACTTGTGTCATAGCGGCCTGGGGAACCACTGTCCGCGGCGGACCGTCCTGGGAATCCTGGGGCGCGACGGTGCCTTTGCCGATTTTCTGACCCTCCCGGAAGCCAATCTGCACGTCGTCCCCGAGGAGGTCTCCACCGTCGCTGCGACGTTGACCGAGCCCTTGGCCGCTGCGTTTCAGATTCCTGCCCAGATGCCACTCCGGAAGGGGCTTCCCACGGTCGTTCTGGGGGATGGACGATTGGGAAACCTGTGTGCCCAGGTCTTGCAACGAGCCGGATGCCAGGTGACCGTCGTCGGCAAGCATCCTGAGAAAATGGCCGTGCTCCAGGCTCTCGGCCTGGCGACGGTCCCTCTCGATCAATTCCAGGACAGGCGCTGCGCGGAACTGGTCGTGGACTGCACCGGTTCCTCAAGTGGATTGCCCCTGGCGCTGCAGATCGTCCAGCCGCGCGGCACGGTGGTGCTTAAGACGACGGTCGCCGGAGAACAGACTTTAGCCCTGGCGCCAGTGGTCATCGATGAAGTGACGGTCGTCGGCTCGCGCTGCGGACCATTTCCCCGGGCGCTGCAAGCGCTGGCCAACCACGAGATCGACGTCGAGCCGCTCATCACGGGGATCGTTCCGCTCGAAGAGGGAGTGGCAGCCCTGGAGCGGGTGCGGACGACGCCGGTTCTGAAAGTGTTGTTTGACGTGGCGGGCGACGCAGGGTGAATCACTTCCACCGCAGGATCCACAGGTTGGTAAGGCCGTCCGGGCGACCGGGATAGGGCTCGCGGGGCAACACGCGGTGCTCCACCTGGAACGGGGCATCGCGCAATAATTCCAAAAAGCCGTCTGCCTGGTGTCGCCCCGGATCGGTGAACCAGGCCTGGCCCTCCTGGTCCAGCATCTGCTGCAACAGCCGCAGGATCGGCTGGTGATTCTGCTTTTCGTAGATCACGTCGCAACCGAAGATCACCGGAAACCGCCGCTCGATCGGTTGCCGCCAGTCGAGGTACAGCCCTTCCGCACGCGACTCGAATCCATTCGCACGGGCGTTGAACAGCGCCAGATCCAGCGCTCGACGATCATAATCGCTGAACGCCACCCTGACGCCGCAGGCGAGCGCCGCCAGTCCCGTGAGAGCGATCCCCGCCCCAATCTCCAGGGCGTTTGTCCCCTCAGGCCAAGGATGCCGAAGCACCGCCACGGCTGTCTCCAGCGACGTGGGCCACAGGTAGCTCCAGTAGGGCATATAGTCGTCACGGCGGTTGGCAGCCAACACCTCCGGATCGTCAAGAAACGCATCGGGAGCCGCCGGCAGCGTGACCTGCAGAACACGCCCTGCCAGATGAAATTCCCGTTGCGTCCATCCCCCAGGGATCGATGCCAGTTGGGAGAATTGAGAGGACACGTCGCAGGGCCTTGGTGCGTAGGGGTTGGGCGCTAAGGATGAAGGATGAAGGATGAAGGGCGAGGGGAAAACCTCGCAGACCTCAGATCTCAGGACTCCCCTCACTCCCCCGCTGGTTCCAGCACCTGCAACGTTGTTGCCTTCACCAGATGTTTCACGCGCGGGCGGTATTCCAGCATGTGCGGGGCGACCAGGTGGGCCTTGAGTGCGGCCAGGTCGGACCATTTTTCGACGACCGTTACGGCATCTGGCCGCAGGGGAATCTGAGCGGACAGGTCAGTCGAAACGTCCACCGTCGGACCATACTCCAGGCAGCCCGCCTCGGCCCGTACGAGGGGGACGAGCTGGTGAAACTCCTTGAGAAAGGGGGCGCGTTGGCCTGGTTGGAGTTCAATCGTCGCAATTACGTGAATCATGGTGGGCTCCCGGATGAATCAGATGGATCGCCGATTTTGTATCCGACTCGCGGGGTCGATGCCACTCACTTAGGAACGATGCGGCGAATCAGGGGATGGCGTACAGGTCGGTCCGGGGGCAGTCCTCATCCCAGGCGGTGCCGAGGCCATCCCAGTGGATTCGCACCCGTCCGTCCGGGTGGACGGCCTGTACATAAACGATATACCACCGGGATCCAAATTTCTTAAAGAAACTCATCCCCGGGCTGATCTTGAAATCAGGGGGCAATGCCGGTCCACCAGCGCGATTCCCGCGCGGTGGGGTGGTCCGGGGCTCGGCAGGTAATCTGTCGAGCGTTGGCTCATGCGCCAAATCAGCGCGGATCATTTGATTCGGATCAAATCGCAGTCGCTTGACGGAGGTCGTTGAATAGTAAACTGTCCGTCCCCGACTGACCTCTTTAACCTTCACCCGGCTGCCGGAAGCGCGGCCCATTATCTCCACTTCCAGCCACAGATTGTCCGCACCGACCCAGACCTTCATCCCCCGTTTGAGCCGCGACAACGATTCCACAGGCTCGGTGCCGGTCGGATAGACCTGAGGCCGCGCTGGTTGCCCGTTGTCCGCGGGATCGATGTCAAAATCATCGTCATCGTCGAAGTCTCCGAATTGCTGTGTCGGCTGGCTGGGCTGGCCCGACTGTGCGACCGCCGCAATCCACTGGTCCATGATCGGCAACTTCTCGGCCGATTGCAGTTCGTTAACTTTGCGATTCCAGTCCTCCAGCCGCGAGGCAAAACTGCCAGGTGGGGTCATGCGATTGGCCTTCATATACTTTTGCTGGGCCTCCAGCAGTTGGACCTGGGCTTGCGCTTCCTGGAGCTGAAACCGTTTCAACAACGGGCCGACTTCCGCAGCCCGGGCTTCAATCGTACGGGAATCATCCTGCAAAGCGCGGAGCAGTGGTGGACCATCCACGACGAATAGCCGCTCTTCCGCATCAACCCAGTGTGTCGTGGCGACAAGCAATTCCGTGATGTCCTTTGCCAATTTGGGGTTGGGAATTCCTCCCAACCGGGTTCGGCTGGCTTGTCCGACCGAGGTGGTCAAGTCGAATTGCAGGCGCAACTCCTCGATCTCCCGTCCTCCCTCCGCGACGCATCGCTGGAGTGCCGCCATTGCCGATTCGAACGTGAAGTTCGCGGTGGTTTGAATGTCATTGATGTCCTGATAGACCTTGGCCAGTTGTTTCGAACTGGATTGCCAGCCCCGGTAGCCAATGAATCCCACGAGAATGGCCACGAGGACTGCCATTCCGATGCCCGCTCGAATCAGGGCCCCCTTGTTGATATCGGTAAAGCTGCTTTTCTCCTTTTTGGATCGTCCCTTCACGGAACTTCGGGAGGAGGGGAGTTCATAATGGTCCTCGTCGGGATCACTGCGGCGTCCACCGGCAGGCGCGATTTTTGGCTCGGCCCGACGCGCGGGACTGGCCGGCCGGGCCGGCGGGACGCGGGTCGCTTCCCCGCAACGGCAGCGCGCCAGCTTTCCGGCCAGCTCGTCCTTGACCTTCAACATCGTCCCGCAGGATTCACATTGAAACTGGATCGCCATCGTGCCCTCGAAGAGATGGAAATCATGGCGGCCCTCCAGGAACACCCCGCTCGCCCGCCGATGACCTGACGATGGTCAGTGTACCACGCCGACTCCCTGGCCGTCACGGTCAAAGATTCGATTCCCTGGGCCCGGTTTCGAATCAGATCGAGGCATTTTGACGCAAGCTGGACACAGCCTGGCTCGCGCAATCGTCTGAAGCGCCATTGAGTCGAATTGATTCCGGAATTGTTCCGTTGGCAGACGGAAAACGCATCGCCTAACCGGTACACCGGCCCCCCGTTGGCCTTGTGCCAGCGGAGGCCTGCCTGACAGCTACACACACGCCAGACACCCCGGTTTCACGCGCTCATGAACCGCTCCCCCTCCCCGCCGCGGCACAGCATTTTCTTGCGCACCTGCGTCGATCGCGGCGGGGAGGGGGGAGCGGTTCTACACGTGGGATCATTCTTGAAAATGCGGGATTCTAGCCTGTGAATCTCTCGCTCCAACCGCGCAAGGCGGATGGGGGCGGGCTGGAACTGAAATTCAGATCTGCTGAACGCTATTCCGGTTCAAATCGAGGCACTTTTGCGCAGGCCAGACGCCGGCTGCGTCGGCGCGCACCACCAAAATCGCGCTCAACGCGGCAAGGGCAAAATCAGCCACAATAAATAGGCCGCGGGACCGGTGAAGATCACGCTGTCGAGCAAATCCAGAAGGCCGCCGAAGCCGGGAAGCAGCGGGGCGGA
>JBJXGA010000126.1:0-52900 GCA_046152955.1 Planctomycetales bacterium
GCTCAACGCCATCGCCCCCAGTCCCGCCTGACAGGTTTCCAGAAAATGCCGCCGGGTTTGGCGAAGCGCCGAATGTGCGAAGGGGCTCATGATGACGATCTGTTCGGATGCTTAGGGCAGGGTCTGGAGTACACGGGAAAGTCGGGGCAACTCGTCGACCCATAACCTACCGAATTTCCCGAGCCGTGGCGAGGGGTTGACCCACTGCGTCAAGCTCGACAGCGCGACATGATCGAACTCGCAGCATGTAAGGATGGCCAGACTTCCGAAGGCTGGGCCGGAAGGGACTAATCCCGCGAGAAAAGTCGGCGGTTTCCTTCCAGGTTGGGATTCTCAAAATCGGGAGCCAAAAACTGCTCTTGGTCAAAACCACGGCGCCGGTATAATCTCCCTCCTCCTCAACTCTCTCATCTCTCTTCGTCATCTCTTGCGGTGGCCGCTCTACGGTCGGCGTCGGTTCGGGTTTCGCCTGAACGGCCTCTTCCGGCGGCTGAGGGTGCGCCTTGTTGCGACTGGTTCGACTCTCCCCACTTTCACGCTTCGTCTGGCGGCTGGCGGCACTTTGGATCGTGCTCGTCCCTCTGGCGCTGCGCGCCGCGCCGGCCCTGGCGCAAGAACTGTCGGTGGGGGATCGGCCCTGCCTGGTCCTCCGCGCTCCGGGGGATGTCCTCCCCGTCGAGCTCGATCGGCGTCATCTGGTGTATTCGCCGGGCGAAGCGTTTCGCGCGAAGGTTCGGCTGAATCTCCAGAAATCGCGCGAGACGACAGACAAAGAGGTCTCCGCGCACCTGCGTTGGAAGCTGGTTCCCTGGGGGGGAGGGGGTTCTGTCGGCGAAGGGTCGGCCCGCGTCACGGCGCGCGTCAATGCGACCCACCCCGCGTTCTGGCCGCTGGAGCTGCCCCTCCCTCGCGACGAAGGAGTCTATGACCTGCGAATCTCCGTCACTGGACGTGGATTTGAAGATGTGGAACGGACCGTGCAACTGGTCGTGGTGTCGGCCACAGAACCGTCACGGCCTGCCGGCGGGGCAGACGAACTGGTCGATGCGTTCCACACGTCGCGCGGCCACGGACGGCGCGTCTCCGCCCAGGATGGCTGGCAACATCTGGAGGCATCGGTGTCCCGTTGGTGGAATCGCCACCGGACTGCCGAACAGGCGCTGGAGTCCTCCCCGGCGAACTGGCGGGCCTATCGACTGCATGTGACGCACCCGGATCGGCGGCATCGATTGCGGCTGCACCTGGCCGATGGCGCTTCGACGGAAATCGGGGCCTGCATCCTCGAACCGGATCGATCCGGAGAATTGTCGCCCTGGGGCGCCCCCATGCGATGGAATCCATCCGTGGCGATCTCGCAGGCCGGGGAGGCGAACCTCAGCGTCGCTCAAGGAGTTTCCCCCGAATGGATTTTCTGGCCGCGCAGTAAAGAACCGTTGGTGCTGGTCCATTCCGCATCGGCCAGCAGTCTCCCTCAGATCGAACAGATCGAGCTGTTCGAGTCGGGAAACGACTCCTCAACTGCTTCTCCAACCGCACTCGGTCGCGCAGAATTTGCCGGCCGATCCCACCGCCTGTGTGGCTTGTACCTCCATCGCCCGTGGCTGGCGGAGAACTTCGGAGCTCCTCAGGCGCATGATGCTGACGACGGACAAGTCCGCGACGATTGGCAGACGTACCTGGTGGCAGGAACCCGCCTGTTGGAGTGGACCCGCGCGCAGGGGGCGAATGCGATCCTGCTTCCAGTCTGGTCCGCAGAGGGAGTCTTGTATCCGACGCAGCAGCTTGACGCGGCGCTGCGGTCCGACCCCGGCGACGCCGCCGCCTCTGCCGCGGATCCGGATCGCAGGGACGTGCTGGAACTGTTGCTGCGATTGTGCGACCGATCGGGAGTGGTGCTGATCCCCGAATTGCAATTCACCACCCCCCTGGAATCGTTGGAACAACTTGTCCGCGAGGGGGGTGCCGAAGCGGAGGGGGTGCATCTAGAGGATGGGGATGGACGACCGTGGCCTGGCGCCCACTCCCCCCCCGGCGGCGCCAGGGTCCGTTACAATCCCCTGCATCCCCAGGTACAGCTGGCGCTCCTGGCCATCGTCGAGGAACTGGCCGATGCATATCATCTGCATCCCGCTTTGGGAGGGCTTGCCTGCGCGCTGGGGAGCGACAGTCACCTGCAATTCCCAGGGGTCGCGTGGGGTTACGATGAGTCCACCACTGCGCGGTTCGCTCAGGCGTCGCAGTTGCCTGTCCCTACTGGGGCAACTCCCGAAAACCGGCAGCGGCGTTACACCTACCTGACCACGACCGCGCGATCGAAATGGCTGGCGTGGCGCGCGGAAGAACTGGGACGATTCCATCGGCGGTTGCGCGAGACAGTCGTCGCGCGGATCCCGCAAGGCCGGTTTTTGATGACCACTCTGGAAGGACTTCAACCCGCGGAGCCACAGCCAACCCCCGCCTCACCCGCGCAACACCTCCTGGCGTGTGGATTGGACTTCTCATCCGCGCACGCTGAGCGGGGCCTGGTCGTTCTGCGTCCGCTCCGATCAGGTGGGACGGCGAACCCGATGGCCTGGGGCGCGCAACGTGCCTTCAACCAGAATCCGGCACTCGACACGGCCTTCAGAGGGGTCGGGGGAGGCTGTCTGATGTACGCCCCCGCCGCCACGGCAGCGCTGACCCAGAGCGCAGCTCTCTTCCGACGCGAGCGCGATCGAGCGGCACTGGTTTCGCAGCCGGCCCCCGATCCGATCGAAGAAGCCCAACGCTACGCGCACGCCCTGGGAACGTTGGATGCCGCCGTCATTTTCGACGGCGGAGACATGCTCTCGCTCGCCCCACCGGGCGACGCCGCGGAAACCCGCCGTGCCATCGCGCAATTGCCCGCCATCCCCTTCTATCCCATCAGCCCTCAAGTCCAACCGGTGCTGATTCGGCAAGCGAAGGTCGGCGAGGTCACCTGGTTGACCGCCGTCAATCCGACGCGGCTGACGCTCGATTTGGAATTGGACCTGAATTGCCCGGCGACCACGCTGATCGTTGACTTGGCAACGGGGAACCAGATGACGCTAAGGGAAGGGGGCCGCCAACGCTGCAAAATTCAACGGGAATTGCCCCCATTCGGATTGCTCTGCCTGCGTCTCGAACATCCGCAGGCGAGCGTTGTGAAGACACACGTTGCTGTTTCACAAGAACTGCTGGCCGCCCTGCACGACCAGGTGATTTACCTGCGCGAGAGGATGAGTGGGCTGGCGGCGTTGAATCGAGCCCCCTCCGTCCCGGTGGCCAATTCCGGATTCGAAGAGATCCATCAGGTGGATCACCAGGTTCCGGGATGGGAATTGCCGCCGGATCAGTCCGGGCAATGCCAGCTTGATGCCACCAATCCACATTCTGGTCGGGTCAGTCTGCGGCTGACGGCCGATGGCGAGAGTCCGACGCTGGTCAGTCCGCCGCTTCCGCTGGAAGGGGTTCGCCGCGCGACGCTGGCGGTCTGGATGCGGAGCAACCGCAAAGCCGCGCGGGTGGAACTGGCGGTGGACGATCGGTCGGAAGGTAAGGGAGTCTGGCAGCGGCAGGTGGTGGAAGTCGGCAAGAATTGGCGCCGCTTCGAAGTGACGATCCAGCCTCCCCCAGGAGGACGCAGCGACCAGATCCATCTGGTGGCGAGGACGCTGGAAGCCTGTCGCTTGTGGGTGGACGACCTGGAGATCGATCGGCAGCCGCTGGGGGCCGACGAAGTCCGACAATTGACCAAGACGATTTCCGCGATTCAGTTGGCCTGGGACCAGGAACGATATGCCGACTGCGAGCGGTTGCTGGGAGGCTACTGGGGCCAGTTGTTGCTGCATGTTCCGCCCCCCCCCGCGCCGGCCGCGACAAGTCCCGCCAGGGAACGACTGGGCTCGAGGATCAAAAAGCGGCTGCTCCGTTAGCGGAAGGGACTCCTCAGTCGAGGTGGTGGAAGTGGGGGGTGTGAACTTGCAACCTCCTTGGGCGATTCGATAAGTGTGGAGAGATGCCCAAGTCATTGTTGGAATTTGCCGATTGGCTGGACCGCAAGGAGCTGCTCTGGCCGGCGGCGCCTCCCCCCACTCTCCCCAAGGCGACCCCCTTTCTGTTGCCGCTTCCCGAGATCCGCGCCGTCACCTGGAGCGTGTATGGGACGCTGCTCCTGGTTGCCGACGGCAAACTCCTGCCGACGGTTCCCGAGCGAATGCGAATGGAAATCGCATTGGAAAAGACGATCCATGAATTCAACATGTGGAACAGCATGTCGCGCAAGCCCGGCGCGCCATGGGAATACATGCTGCAGCAGTTGCAATCGCTCGTGGAGGCGCGGCAGTTGTCGGGGACCGGCAAAAAGGGGGAATCTCCGGAAGTGAGTCTCCCCGCGGTCTGGTCCACGCTGATCGAGCGATTGCAACAAAAGGACTACGTCTGGGACGAGCAGGCGCTGGGAGCGATCGACGAATTCAGCGAGAAGGTCGCCTACTTTTTTCAATCCTGCCTGCAAGGGATGCGGGCCGCCCCCAACGCGCTGGCTGCATTGCAGCACGTCCGGCAGTGCCACTTTCGCCAGGGGATCATCGCCGACGGGCAATCGTTCACGCTGGTCCAGCTCGTGCGGATGCTGCGCGCCCAGGGGGAACCCCCTCCCTTGACCCGCCTGTTCACTTCCGGTTGCGTGAGCCTGTCGTACCAGTTGGGAGTCCGCCAACCATCATCCGGGCTATTCGAGGCGTCCCTGGCCGCGCTGGACGAGCGGGGCATCGCCCCGCACCAGGTGGTTCATATCGCGTCCCGTGTGCGGGACGAATTGGCCCCGGCGAAAAAACTCGGGATGAAGACGGCGCTGTTCGCCGGGGATCGGCTCAGCCTCCAGGCGACCGGGGCCGACATGCAGGATTCCCAATTGCGACCCGACCGCATCTTGACCGATTTGCGCCAGCTTCGTCAAATAGTCAGACCAGAACCCTAAGCGTCCCGTTCCGTGGGGTCCTTCGGCTGTGGACTGCGCGGCAGCGCATCCCCCGCCGCCACGTTTCGGCCCTTCAGTCTCAACCATCGTTTTTTGATCCAGACCCTATGCCTCCTCCTCCCCTTTACGATTTGTCGACGATCGATTTCAACCGTCCGGTGTTCGACATCGAGGCCATCCGCCGTCTCAACCCGCAACGAGGCCAGATGGAGCATCTGACCGCGATCGTGTACGTCGACACGGAGAACCACGGGTTGGTGGGGTACAAGGACATCACCGAGAACGAATTCTGGGTGCCGGGGCACATGCCCGGTTTCCCCCTGATGCCCGGCGTGATCATGTGCGAAGCGGCGGCGCAGTTGGCGGGGTTTTACGCACAGCAGTACAAGCTGCTGGGAGGGGACTTCGTGGGTTTTGGCGGCATGGATGAAATCCGCTTCCGGGGTCCGGTCTTTCCCAATTGCCGGTTGATCCTCCTGGCGCGGATGACGCATCTCCGCCCCAATCGCCGCGCCACGTTCGACTTCCAGGGAATCGTCGAGGATCGGATGGTATTCACCGGGAAAATGATCGGCGTCCCAATCAGCCGCAGTCAGGGTATCGAAATTGCTGAATGACGCCGTGTCGGTCCGTCCGATCCCCGATTTGCGACCCTGGTTCATGACCCTGGAAGATCTCCCCGATCCCCCCTGGGACTATGCCGCGCTCTTTCCCGGCCCCGCCCCTGTCGAGTTGGAGATCGGTTGTGGACGGGGGCTATTCCTGGTCAATGCCGGACAGAGTTTCCCCCAGGTGAATTTTCTGGGAGTGGAATACGACTACAAAGAGGCGCGCCGCGCCGCGCGGCGACTGCAAAAACGGAGCCTCTCCAACGTGCGGATCGTCGGCGCCGACGCCAACGTCGTCCTGGCCGACTACATCCCCGCCGGTTCGTTGCAGGCGCTGCATGTCTACTTTCCCGATCCGTGGTGGAAACGCCGGCATCGCAAACGGCGGATCTGGAACAGCGGCTTCGTCGACGCCGCGGCTCGCGTCCTGCGCGGCGGAGGGCTGCTGCACGCCTGGACCGACGTCGCCGAATACTTCGAGGTCATCCTGTCGCTGTTGGAAGGCCATCCCGCGTTCCGCGTCCTCCCACCTCCCTCCGAACGACCAGCGGAACATGACATGGACTACCACACCAGTTTCGAACGCAAGAAACGCAAACTGGGATTGCCGATCTACCGAGCCAGATGGGAACGCCTTCCAGCGTCTGACGCAATGTAGCAACGTCAGGGTGCGACCAGCCAGCCGAAACAAAGCCCGAACGCCCACCGGACCATCGTTCGAAAGTCGTCGCTGAATCGCAGACAGAACGGCTGGCGCAGGCCCACCGACCCCACATCCAACCTCTCCCTTCCCCCCGAAAGTGAGAAAGGCCGAGGCGGGGGACGGACGTCTCGATGCGCCGCGGGCATCGTGGGCCTGCGCTCGCGACGCCGGTTCAATCAATGTGCGGGTTTGAAGGCGCGCAATTTCTCTTCATCGGAAGCTCGTCCCACCCGACGGCGCGTTGAGAGAACCGAGCGCGGCGCGCAACATCCGCGCTCCCTCTTCCGGGGGAACCGGATTGATGAAGACGCCGCTCCCCCATTCGAAACCGGCGACCTGCGTCAGCCGGGGGATGATTTCCAAATGCCAATGATAGTAAGGCAGATCGGCTGGTACGAACGGCGCCGTGTGGATGAGTTGATTGTAGGGAGGAGACTCCAGAGCCACTTCCAGCCCTTGCAAAACCCGTTGCAACACTTCTCCCAGCTCCTGGATCAAAGGGTCCGAGATTGTCTCGAAATGGCTGGCATGCCGGCGAGGCACGATCCAGGCCTCGAACGGGCTGCGGCTGGCATACGGGCAAAACGCCAGAACGTTCGGCGTTTCGACGACGAGGCGGCGCGTCTCCGCCACCTCCTGTGCGAGCATCTCGCAAAATACGCAGCGTTGCCGCGCCTGGTAGAACGCCAGGGCGCCGGCCAACTCTTCCGCGACCACCGGCGGAACGATGGGGGAAACAATGAGCTGCGAGTGACTATGCTCCAACGACGCCCCGGCGGCAGCACCAACGTTTTTGAAAATCAGTGGATGCACGAGCTGCGGGTCGCGGCGCCGGGTAAGCAATCGGTCGCGGTAGACCTCCAGGACTTCGGCGATCGCCCCTGCCCCCAGCCGCGCCAGGCTCCGCTCGTGGTGCGGAGATTCGATGATCACCTCATGGGCCCCGATTCCGGGCCGGCGACGAAAAAAACCATCGTGCGGTTCGACCGGGGTCTCGTCCTGGCCGAGGGCGGGAAATTTGTTGGGGACCACGCGAACCCGCCAGCCGGGCTGATCGGGAGTCGTCTGCGGCTCGCGCCGGGCCAGCACCTCTGGAGGGGTCTGGCTCTCGTTCCCCTCGCAAAAGGGGCAATTCGCTTCCGATGTACTCGCGGCGATCGGGGAGAAATCGCTAGGCCGCCCCGCCCGCTCCGTTGCGATGACGACCCAGCGACCGGTGATCGGGTCTTGGCGAAATTCAGACATGCGAAACAGTGCGGATTGCGAAAACGGACCAGCGCGGCTTACGCCGAGAACCGCTCGGCGATCAGCGCGTCGAGTTCCTGTTTGAGTCTCGGAAGGATTTCATCATAGGGGAAGGCCCCCAGTTCGATCCCTCCGCGCTTCATGTTGACGAAATTTGGCGCGCACCACAGCCCCAAGTCGGCGTCGTCGGTCTCTCCCGGACCGTTGACCCGGCAACCCATGACCGCAATCGTGATCGCGTAATCCTTGGCGTACGTGGTGAGTTCCTTCACCTGTTCCGCCAATTCGATGAACGCCTCGTTCTCCACCCGCGAACAACTTGGGCAACTGATGATGTTCAGCGACTGCAGGTTGAACTTCACGACGCTCCGCACTCGCCCGGCGGCGATGTCGGCCAGAATCCCGCGCCCCGCTTCGATCTCCTCCCGCTTGCGGCTATTGGGGACCGTCAGCGACACCCGCAGCGTGTCGCCGATTCCCTGACTGATCAATTGCTCGAAGGCGATCCGCGTTTTGATGATCCCTTCCGGAGGCAAGCCCGCTTCGGTCACTCCCAGGTGGAGGGGCACCTCCGGGCGAATGGCGGCGAACCGACGATTGACCTCGATCACCTTTGCTGGATCAGAATCCTTCAGCGACACGCAATACCGGGTGAATCCCAGGCGATCGAGCAGTTCGCAATGCTCCAGGGCGCTTTCGATCATCGGCGAAATCGAATCGTCAGGGCCGAATTTCTCCCCCTTCGCCGGATCGACCGATCCGCAATTCACCCCGACCCGCATGGCACAGTCATTCTGCCCCGCCACGTCCGCCAGATACTTCACCTTGTCCTGCCACGGCTTTTCCCGTTCATGGTGGTACAAGTGCCCAGGGTTGTACCGCAGTTTGTGCACATGCGGCGCCACCAGCTCCGCCATGCGGTAGTTTTCCTGTAAATCGATCACCAGGTTGGCGCTCGTCT
Organism: Planctomycetales bacterium; assembly: GCA_046152955.1. Lineage (GTDB taxonomy): Bacteria > Planctomycetota > Planctomycetia > Planctomycetales > Planctomycetaceae > SIAF01. The sequence continues at coordinate 8,499 of JBJXGA010000126.1, forward strand.
GCGCCCGAATCGACGCCAGAGCTTCGGCATCTTTGCGGCTGTCCACAGCGATTCGGACGACGTCGGCCCCCGCCCCGGCCAGATCGTTGACTTGCGCCACGGTCGCTTCAATGTCCTGCGTGTGGGTGGCACACATGCTTTGGACGGCGATCGGATGCCCCGCGCCGATGGTCACGGAACCAATCTGAACAGAGCGAGTCGGGTTACGCGGCAGATTCACGGACAGTCTTTCCAGGGGTGGACCAGAGACAAAAAAACGAGCGATGAAGCGGCGTCCCTCCAGAAGGGCGACACGAACCGTCGCAATTGAAGAGTTGTATAGGAACGGCTCGTCACCGTCACGCCCGCTGGCGTTTGCCTCCAAAGTTCGTCAACGCCTCCAAAGATTGTCATAAAAATTGTCAATTGACAATCTTTGAGCGACGCGCCACAACCCATTGCCTGATAGGCAGTTGCGGAAACATCTGCACCAACGATTGTCAAACTATTGCAATCGGGCCATTTTGCAGCGATTTTTCCACCGCGTGGCGAGCGGGTGGTGGGGGAAGGATCGGGGATGGTCGAGCGAACGGCCCAGCGTAAGCTGGCCGGTCAGCGTACATCGCCCCCCCGTCGACCGGTAATGACTCACGGGTGGCAGGATCAGAGCAGCCAAATGAATCGACACATTGTCAACACCGCGACCATAGCACGTCCTCGCCGTTTGGCCAACGGGCTTGCCAGCGATGCGCCCGTAGCGGAGGCTGCCAGCGACCGCATCGAACGATCAGAATGATACATTTGTACACACATCAAAGTCAAGCCCCCGCCCACTCCAATTTGATCCACTCGACCTCCATCCTGAAAGGCCCGGCCCTCTTGTCGCCGAGCGTGAAACCGAGAGCATTGACCTCTTCCGGTTTTACAGCACCAGCGTCTTTCACCGGCCTGCCAAACGAAGTCGCCCCGAACTTGTCGAGCGGGACTTTGACCTCGATCCATTCGTCCTTCCTGGTTTGCACCGTTGCTCGATACGTGAAAGCGATCAGCGGCTTGTTGAGGTAGAGGTTCAATGTATACTCCCGTCCATCGCCTTTCACCTTGGCAACCAGCGTATCGCCCTTCTCCAAGCCGAGCTTCTTGGCGTTCGACCGCACCGAAGCAAAGCCGCCATTGTTTGCCAACGACAGCGTACCGAAGAACTCCATCGTCTTCTTGTCGGTGATCTTGAATTTGCCCTCGGAAACGCCGCCCATCACGCCGTCATTGACCGTCTGCCATTCCTTCGCAGCATCGGCTTCGGTGAAGTCGAACAAGGTTATCTGTGTGTCTTCAGCCATGACGAACGACCCGAAAACGAGAACGAGAAGGATAAAAGCTGCCGAAGCGATGCACTTGCTGACCATGTTCTACTCCCACTGAAAACTCTGGAACTCTGGATTCGTCATAGACATTGAAGCAAGAATTCTCGAACTACCGAAACGTGACTGAATTCATCGGTTGTTCGTTGACTTCCAGTCGAAACACGTCGGGCCGGGAATAATGCCCCACCACATCGAAGTCGAATTTGGCTCTGGTGATTTCGCTTCGGTCAATGTCGGCTGTCAGAATGCACTCTTCACCGTACTTTGGCCCGGCCAAGAGTTGCCCAAATGGGTCGATGACGCAGCTTCCACCACGGATCAGAACGTCTTGGGATGTCGGGAACCGTTCCGCAGGATAGCCGGAAGGAAGATCGCTTCGGTGGAGAAACTGACAGGCCGATAGCACGAAGCAGCGGCCTTCAAGGGCGATATGCGTCACCGTGGGCAACCACGTGTCCCGATCATCGACCGTGATGGCACAGTACAATTCGATCCCTTTGGCATACATCGCCGTCCTCAGCAACGGCATGTAGTTTTCCCAGCAGATCACCGAACCAATTCTGCCGTGCTTCGTATCCACGACTGGAAGCGTCGAACCATCTCCACTGCCCCAGATCGCTCGCTCCATCGCAGTCGGCATCAACTTGCGATGCTTGCCGAGCAGAGTCCCCTCGGGGCCAAATTTCAGTGCCGTGCAGTAAAGTGTACCGCCTTCACGCTCGATCACGCCTACGACAAGATGAAGAGCATGATCTCGGGCGATCTGTCCAATAAAGTCCGTGCTCTTGCCGGGAATGTCGATGGCATTCTCAAACAGGCGACGGAACTCGTCACGTCCTTTCGGGGAGCGGAGCCCCATGCTGACATCGAAGTCGTGTCCCTTGTAGTAACCGCCGATGAACGCTTCGGGAAAAACCAAAAGCTCCGCTCCCTGATTGGCGGCATCCGCCGCGAGGTCAGAGAGTTTCTGGAGCGATTGGGGCGTGTCGAACAAGACCGGAGCCGCCTGTACGACGGCGACTCGTGTTGGCTTGGCGTCACGCTGATTACTCGCCATCGGTCATCCTCCGAATTGACTCTCTATCGTAATATGGCGGCTTCACCGATTGTTCCACGTGATGCTCAGTTGCAGCGCGGTCGCCAGTGAGACCCACACGAAGTACGGGATCTGGGCCAGACTCACCCAGCGGTAATGCGGCCAGATCGCCACAGCCGACCAGATGATCGTGGCCCAGACAATCACGATGTCCACGGCGGCAAGCGGAAGGTTTCTCATCCCGAATTGAATCGGCGTGAAGATCAGATTCGCCAGGAGATTGATGGCGAACGGCAGGGCGTTGATCCACCCGACCTTGCCTCGGAACATCTGCACGAACACGAAGCCAAAGCTGAAGAGGATGATCGGGTAGAGAATCTGCCAGATCAGTCCGATGGTCGCCGGGGCCGGGGTCCACGAGGGCTTCACGAGGTCGTTGTACCAATTCATCCAGTCCATTATCGCTTCTCAACCTTCTGGCTGAGTTCCTTGGCCTGGGCTCGCAACCGTTGGATATCTTCTTTCACTTCCCGCACGACATCCGGCCCGTGTTCCCCGCTCTTTGGCGAGGAGATCTTGATGACGCTCCTTAAGGCGCTGCATTTCCTTGTCGACGCCGATACGGTCTCCCTTTTCACAGCGCCCGTTGGCTTTCACCCCGTGTCGCTCAGCCGCTTCCAGCAGTTCTGCGGATTCCCGTTCCAGCCGCTCGGCTTGGTCCGGATTTCCCTGCTCGGCACTGATCGAGGCCTTCTTCCGCAGGGCCCTGGCGCGCTCCCGAAGCTCATCGACCTCTGAAGCCAAGAGAGCCCCGCCGCAGCAGAACAGCAGGAGGCCAGGGATCACTTCAGACAGCGTTGGGCGTTGCATCGTGTTTCCTCTCATTTGACTTTGGAGGACGTGATTTCCCCTCGCTTCAAGTTGGAATCGGCGGCTCCGGAGTATTCTAGCCACTCAAACGGGCATCGGTTAGTCCAATCGGACAAGACACCCGCTTGCATCGCTCAGGTCACTTCGGCCTCAACTTCCCAGGGGACATTCTACTTGTCTGTCCGGTCGGTAGCCGGGAGTCTCGGCACGCGATCGATTGTTGATTGCCAACTCTATGACCTGGTGCCGGCGACAATAAGGCGAACCGCAGGAGCTTCCCAGGGGAGTAGTTGTTGCCGTGCCATTGACGGCAGGAACGGGCGCACCGAGGTCTACCACACGACGGCCGATTAGGGCGCGTTCTTCAAGTCAATCGGAGTCGTGTACCCGCGTTGGTCGATGCGGCTGACCGGGTATTGTTTGATGCCCGACCATTTCCACGATTTGCTCTGGCCACACGACGACAACGACTTAAATGGAAGCAATGGCTGCTTACCGCCCATGTCCGCCGTTCCCATCGGCACAATCAGGGAATTGGCCACGTTCGCCAGGGCTACGCTGCCGCACGACGCGGGGCAGGTATGCGATGCTGGCTGCCGCGCGGACAGCACTCGGCGGCGCGCTTCCGTGCTGCGACCAGGGCGATTTGCAGCCATTCACTGGGGCGACGGGGCTCGTGCGGGACTGGGAGGGAGGCGGCCAGGAAGCGTGACTTCCGGGCGAAGCGGTCTTCCCAGGTCCAGGTGTCCCCGATATGGACCACGCAGGCACCCGGTGCGAAGGCTTCCAGGTGCTTCCGGTAGCACTCGTCGTGGTGGTCCTCCCGCTGTTCGCCCTGGACGGTGTCAAGCGACGGCACGCGATGGATCAGGCACACGCTTCCTCCCGGTGCCGTCGCGGCGATCAGCCGCGCCGTGACGCATAGCGCTTCGGCTCCCAGCAGATCCCCGTCGTGTGCTGCCAGATCGCGCGCCAGGACGAGGTGGAAGTGCTGGCCAGGAACAGGGAGCGGGACTTGCAACGATCCACAGTGGCAGGGGATGTCCGGTGAGATGCGGCGGGAGGCGCACACGTCTCCCAGAGATTCGTCGAATCCGGTTCCCGGCAGCCCCAAACCCCGCAGAAATCGGAGCAATTCCCCAGATCCGCAGCCGACGTCCAAAACCCGGCATCCGGGCTGCATCTGCGCTCCGTCGAGCAGATGTTTGAGCAGTCGCCAGGGAATCCCAGGGTGGAGTGCCGGGCGATCAAACGCCGATCGTAAAGGATGCAACCAGTCCATTGGAGGATGCCCTTTGCGAGGAAATCGGAACGCGGCTGGAGAACGATGCGTGGCCTCTAGTTGAGACCGGGCGGGAGTTTACGCCGATCGTCGGAAGGGGTCAAGAGGGCAATCCGCTCCCTCCGAATAACACATTTGCAGACATTGATGCGTCTATTGACAGGGACTCCCCTGGTCGGATATCGTTCCCGGATGTCCCCAAAGTCATCAGGTCACCAGAGGAGCCTGGCATGCTGAATCTTTTTGGAAACCGTTCGTATCGCGATTGCGAAGGGACCAGTCGCCGCGAGTTCCTGAAAGTCGGCAGCCTGGGAATGACCAGTCTGGGATTGTCCGGACTCTTGCGCGGGCGGGCGCAGGGGGGACAGGCGGGGCGGGAAGTCAAAGACACATCGGTCATCTGGATCTGGTTGGGAGGCGGGGCGACGCACATTGAAACGTTCGACCCCAAAATGGAGGCGCCGGTCGAGTTTCGTAGTTGCGTCGGGGCGACCACAACCAGCATCCCTGGGGTCGAATTCGGTGGACTGTTCCCCAAAATGGCTCAAATGGCCGATCGAATGGCCATTTTGCGGTCGTTTGCCCATGGAAATTCCGGGCACTCCGGTGGCACCCATTACGTCATGACGGGGGTCGATCACCCTCCAGCCGACGCCGGCGTCCCCCCCATTAAGCCTTCGTTTGGCTCGATTGCCGCGCGGGTTCGCGGAACCAACAACGTGGCATCGGGGGTGCCCACCTACGTCCGTCTCGATGGTCTGTTTGCCGATGGCCCCAACTGGCTCGGTTCGGCCTATTCTCCGTTTGACGTGGGGGGAGAGGCCCGGAACAACATGAATGTCAACATTGACCTCAATCGGCTGGGGGACCGGAGGCTGTTGCTGGGACAGGTGGACCGCATCAATCGCCAAATCGATCGGACCGGTCAGCTTGCCGGTCTCGATCAGTTCGAGACGCAGGCCTTCGACCTGATCCTCAGCCGCGCCAAGGAGGCGTTCGACCTGACGCGGGAAGACCCGCGGCTGCGGGACAAATACAACGCCATGGGAACGGCGCTGGGGGACCGGCTGCTCTTGGCCCGCAGGCTGTGCGAGGCGGGGGCGGGGTTTGTGACGCTGCATTACGCCAACTCCTACCAGTCGTGGGACATGCATGAAAAGATCGAGCCGCAGTTGAAACAGGCCTGTCCGCCGCTCGACCACGTAATCGCCACATTTCTGGAGGATGTGGCGCAACGTGGATTGTCGGAGAAGATTCTGCTGGTGATAACCGGCGAATTCGGGCGAACACCCCGGATCAACGGGGTGGCGGGGCGCGACCACTGGGGCCCGTTGTGTACGCTGGCTCTGGCAGGTGGGGGATTGAAAATGGGACAAGTGGTGGGAGAGTCGTCGGCCAAGGCGGAAGTCCCCAAATCGAGCCCCATTCAGCCCAAAGACCTGATGGCCACGATCTTTCATGTGCTGGGGATCGATGGACAGTCGCAGTTCACCGACCACTCCGGGAGACCGCAATACCTGTTGCCGGACGGCGCCCGCCCGATCCGGGAGCTGGTTTGACCCCTTTTGGCCGCTTTGACCCCGAAAACCCCAGACAGAACGGCTCTGGGGCGTTGACTCGACGGGCGGATTTGCTATGCTACGCTGGTCGGGCAATGGGCCGTGGCGTCTCTCCCCGCAGTGCTGCATGACCCGCAGCCGCTGCGCGACCCCTCGTGGCGCTGGTTGCGACGGGGCTTGGTCGACGGCTGACCCGGTTGGCGATTCATACTGTTACTCAAGCGGAGGAATTCGTGGTCAAGTTGCGTCTGCGTGAACGGGAATCGATTCAGGAAGCGGTGCGGCGGTTTCGCAAACTGGTGGAACACAGCGGCATCAAGAAAGAAATGCGGCGGCGAGAGTTTTTTGAAAAACCGAGCGACAAACGGCGGCGGGCTCGACGACGGGCAGAGCGCCGCGCCCGATTGGCGCGTCTGGCAATTCCCTGATCGGGACGCTGATGCCAGTTGAATACCCACGGGGTGGCTGGATCGATGGGTGGTCGGCGGCTGGCGGGGGCTCATTTGGGGATCGGGCGCCCTGGTGTCTGCTCGGAATTGGCTGTTTGACCGGCATGATCGGACCGGAAACAGCCCCCTTCTCCATCCGGGGCCTGGCGGCCCTTGCAGGGATGCTATCGCGTTCCGTAGAGTGAGAGGCGTTTTGAGACGCCGACGGGGCAGTTTCTGTAAATTCACCGTCAGCGGCCAACAGATGGCGGGCCTGCCGCGTAAGCGTCTTTGCCCAGTGTCCCCTCCGCCTGCCGATTTTCGCCCGGCGCGAGCGGTCTTTATTATTGTCGCTTCATCATTTCGGGGATTCGGTCGATGGCCGGTGACGCTGTCATTCAAACGCGCAATCTGTCCAAAATCTATCGCGACTTCTGGGGGCGCAAAAAAGTGCGGGCCCTCAATTCGCTGTCGCTGGAGGTCAAAAAAGGGGAAGTCTTCGGGCTGCTAGGGCCGAACGGGTCCGGTAAGACGACGACCCTCAAATTGCTCCTGGGGCTACTGTTTCCCACCGAGGGGGACGTGACGATCCTGGGGAAGCCGGCCGCCGACGTGACCAAGAACGAACAGATCGGGTATCTCCCGGAAGAGTCGTACTTGTACCGGTTCCTGAACGCCGAAGAGACACTCGACTTTTACGGGCGACTGTTCAACATGCCCGCCGCCGTCCGGCGCGATCGGGCGAAGAAGCTGATCGAGCGGGTCGGGCTGCAAAACGCCCGCCGACGGCAGTTGAAAGAGTATTCCAAAGGGATGACGCGCCGCATCGGCCTGGCGCAAGCGCTGATCAACGAGCCGGAATTGATCCTTCTGGATGAACCGACGAGCGGTCTGGACCCGATCGGTTCGCGGGACATGAAAGACATGATCGTCAAGCTCAAGGAAGAGGGAAAGACGGTGGTCATGTGCAGCCACCTGCTGGCGGACGTTCAGGATGTCTGCGATCGAATTGCGATTCTGGACGGCGGGGAACTCAAAGTTCTGGGGCGCGTGCAGGATCTGCTGAAGGACCAGGGGGTCACGCAGATCAAAGCCACGCAGTTGTCCGAGTCGGTGATCAAGGAGGTCGAAGCGCTGTTGGCCAAACATGGCGCGAAGCTCCTGGAAGTCGACCATCCGACAACCAATCTGGAAGACCTGTTCGTCAAGACGGTCCGCGAAAGTGCGGCCCGCCCTGGTCAGCGATACATTCCCCCCAGCGTCAACTAGCCGGCCGGCGCCTCCCGGCCCGTCGTTGCCGGGCGGAGGGCGCATCCCTCGACTATCGCGATGTGTTCCGCGGAGTGATTCATGTCCCTGTCGTTCAATCCCACCCCCTTCGACCTGTTGCTGGGGCTAAAGCAATGGCTGATTGTCGTGGGAGTGTCGCTCCTGGTCATCGGCATCAGCGCGACCTTTATGTCGCTGATGGTTCTGGGAAAGACCGGACCAATCCAGATCCTGGGATACGCCCGAGAGGCGATCACCGACCTATTTGGCACCTCCTGGCGGCGCTGCCTGGCGCTGACGCAGTTGACGTTTTTCGAGGCGCTGCGACGAAAAACGCTGATGGTGTTCGCGGTCTTCGCAATTCTGTTCATGTTTGCGGGCTGGTTCATGTCGGACGTCACCGCCGACCCCAGTCTGCAGGTCAAAGCCTACATCAGCTTTGTGTTGCGGGCGATCAGTTGGCTGATTCTGCCGGTGGTGCTGCTGTTGTCATGCTGGGGGCTTCCCGAAGACATCCGTGCCCGGTCGTTGCACACCGTAGTGACCAAGCCGGTCCGGCGGCATGAAATCGTCCTGGGAAGAATCCTCGGGTATTCGCTGATCGGCGGGCTGGTGCTGGCGGTGATGGGATTCGTGGGGTATGTGTGGATCGTGCGGCAATTGCGCGGCAACGACACGATGCGCTCGCACCTGATCGCGAGGGTTCCGATTTTCGGCGAATTGTCATTCGTGGACCGCGACGGTCGCGACCGGGACACACAGGGGGAACTGATCCAGGCGGGAATCAACGTGGGGGATGAGAACCCCTTTCGCAGCTTCGTGGAAGGGGCAACCAGCGCCCGCGCCCGGTGGGATTTTGGTCAGATCGACACGAGCCGCCTGGCCAACAACACTCTGGTGCTCGAGTCGAGTCTGCAATCGTTCCGCACCCACAAAGGGAATATGAAGCAGGGGTTGTTGTGCCAGTTCACGCTGATCAATCAGGCCACCGAAGTTCGCGTTCCGCTCACGCCGTTCGAGGTCCAGGAATTTCGCCGCAACACCTACAATGTTGCGGAACGAAATCGCTCGCTGTCGGACGTCAACGGCAAAGAGGTAGACCTGATCAAGGACGTTCTGAGCGGGGGGGCGCTGCGAGTGGAAGTGCAATGTCTCTCGGGGGGTCAATTCCTGGGGATGGCGCGTCCCGACCTGTTCATTCGCCTGCCCGACAACAGTTTCCTGGCCAGTTACGTCAAGTGCCTGGGGAGCATCGGCCTGATGATGCTGATGGTGGTGGTGCTGGGGGTGATGTTCGGCTGCTTCGTCAAGGGGCCGGTGGCCACCGTGGCGACCGCTTTCGTGGTGATCCTGGGGAGAACCTTTCACGGGTTCATGGAACAGGTCGCGACAGGAGTATCCAAAGCGAATCCCGCCTTCGAGCATAAAGGACGCGGGATTCTGGATTCGCTGATCCGCATCCCGACGCATCAGACTCCTTCGGTCGATTTCGAAGATTCGTTTGGAACGCGGATCGTGAAGACGCTGGACAACATCGAACTGGGGGGGTTGTGGGCCGTCAAACACTTGATTCCGGATTTCTCCACGTTTGACACCACCGAGTACGCGGCCAATGCGTTTGACGTCCCGTGGGCCGAATCGCTCCTCCCCAGTCTGGCGGTCACGATCGGCTACGGCCTGCCGTGGATCGTGGTGGGCTATTTCTTCCTGAAGTTCCGTGAGCTCGAAGCCAAATGAACAATCTCACCTCGCTGCAACGCAAGTTGGTTTATCTGGGCGGGATCATTCTGCTGCTGATTCCGATCACCTGGCTGGGACGACCCCCCGAACCGAGCGCGGGGGGACGGATCGAGCCGGGATCGGGTGGGACGCTGGCGCAGGAACGGGCGCGGCACCAATTGGGGGAGTCGAACCTCGGAGAGGTGGACCCTGCCAGTTCAACGATGAACCTGTTGTTGTTGGGTTTCCGGGGAATCGCCACGAGCGTGTTATGGATGGACGCGCAGACCCAGCAGCGGGCCAAGGACTGGTCGGCACTGCGGGCCACCACGGATTCCATCATCCTCTTGCAGCCGCACTTCCTCAAAGTGTGGCACTTCCAGGGGTGGAATCTGGCATACAATGTTTCGTCCGAATGGGATCTGGTAACGGACCGATACTATTGGGTCAAGGAAGGGATCAAGTTCTTCATTCGGGGCAAGAACCGGAACGAAAAATACCCGGAGTTGTACTGGTACACCGGGGATACGATGGGCAAGAAAATCGGCCGCTCCGACGAATGGGATCAGTTCCGCGTCTTTTTCCGGAAGGATCCCGATGAGAAGTTCACCGGCCCCGACCCCGAAATCAATCCCGAAGCCAAAGACAACTATCTGGTGGCCAAGACCTGGTTCACGGAAGCCAATCGAATTCTCGACACGCCTCCCTTCAACAAAGAGCACATCATGGCGGAAGTGTTGTTCCGCCAGTATCCGATCCGGGCGCAAATGGACTACGCCACCGCCCTGCAGCGTGAAGGGATCTTTGACGAAGTGGTCCGGGTCGCCTGGGATGAGGCGTTTCGGGAATGGACCGAGGAATACGGCACGCAAAGCTTCGAGACGATCCCCGGGATCTTCATCAAGCTGGAAGCGAGCGAGGAGGATCTGGCTCAGATTCGCAAAGAAGACGAATTGATCGAGGATCCCGGCAAGAAGCGCGAAGGCTGGCTCAAACGCTACCAGGATATGACCAACTACCGCTTCTGGCGGATTCGCGCCAAGGTGGAGTCCGAATTGACGATGGCCGACGCCCATCGATTGATTTACGAGGGGGAGCAGTTGGTTCGGGAGGCGGACTACTCCATCGCCCGCGAAAAACTCTGGGACGGGATGGCCAAGCTCGAAGAGATGCTGAACAAGTACACCGAGTTGAAGGACGAAGACTCGACAATTGAAGAGGGGATGCTGGCGCAGCTCTTCTGGCGCGAATGCCTGTCGATCGACGGCGATACTCCGGACGAAGAAGAGGGGTATCCCCTGCAGGAAATGTGGCACGCCCGGCAGAACCGCGTATCCAATCTCCGTGACGATTTCAATCGCCGCAAACGGGGCGTTCGCTGAGCCTTCCGCTGCTCCACTGAGCCCGCGTCGCCGGGCGGAAAGCCCTCTCTTTCCACCGGGGGTCGCGGGCTCCGATTTTTTCCGGGACGGATGCCGATTCGAGACTTGCGTATCCTGGGGCGTTTCCCTACTGTTTGCCTACTCGATCCAAGTTCAAGAAATAGTGGTATTGTTCCGGAGAAAAGCGAACCGATGAAGACTCGACGATTCCTGTCGCCGATGGGCGAGGGCGCCCCCTCTCAACCGACGTGGCGCTCACAGTGGGGGCAATGGAAACCTGTGTTGTGGTCGCTGGCGATCACCCTGCTGGGGGCCGCTGCGGCGCACGCTGGCGAAGCCGACCTCAAGATTCCCGACCTCCATACCGGGAGCTTTTTCAACGGCGCGATCAGCGCCTGGAACCTGCTGTTTTTCGGGTCGTTCGTGATTGCCGGAACACTGGGGATTAGCCTTTATCTCCGCCATCAGATCCGCATTCTCCCTGCCCACAAGTCGATGCTCGACGTGGCGGAGGTCATCTTTCAGACCTGCAAGACGTACCTCGTCCAGCAGGGGAAGTTCCTGCTCATGCTGTTCGCGCTGATCGGCGCGGCGATGACCTATTACTTCATGGCCCTGCAGGGGCAGGGCTTGCAGACTGTCAGCCTGGTGCTCTTGTTTTCCATCGTCGGCATGGGGGGGTCATACTGGGTCGCCTACTACGGCATCCGCGTGAATACGTATGCCAACTGCCGGACGGCGTTCGCTGCACTCCGGGGCGAGCCGTGGGACGTGGTCAATATTCCGCTCCGCGCCGGGATGTCGATCGGTCTGTTCCTGATCTCGCTGGAACTGATCATGATGGTGATCATCCTCTTGTTTGTGCCGCGCGATATCGTTGGGTACTGCTTCCTGGGTTTCGCCATCGGCGAGTCACTGGGGGCCTCTGTGTTGCGCATCGCGGGGGGGATCTTCACCAAGATCGCCAACATCGGCTCGGACCTGATGAAAATCGTGTTCGACGTCAAAGAAGACGATCCCCGCAATCCCGGCGTGATCGCCGACTGCACGGGGGACAATGCGGGAGACTCGGTCGGCCCCACAGCGGACGGCTTTGAGACCTATGGCGTAACCGGCGTGGCACTGATTTCTTTCATCACGCTGGCAGTTCCCGACACCGACATCCAGGCCAAACTCATCGTTTGGATCTTCGCCATGCGGTTCCTGATGGACTTCATGTCGGGGGCATCGTATTTCATCAACCAGGCGATCTCCGAAAAGAAGTACAAGGGACTCAAGGAATTCGACTTTGAACAACCCCTGACGCGGCTGATCTGGATCGCTTCGATCCTGTGCATCATCACTTCGTTTGGCATGAGCTGGCTGCTGATCGGCGACCTCCAAGTCGCCGTCGAAGGCGGAACGATGAAGGCGCTGCCGCAGTTGTGGTGGCAATTGGCCCTGATCATCAGTTGCGGGACGCTGGCGGCGGTGCTGATTCCGGAATTCACCAAGGTCTTCACCAGTTCGCACTCCAAACACGTCCATGAGATCGTCACCGCCTCCCGCGAAGGGGGCGCCTCGCTGACGATCCTGTCGGGACTGGTGGCTGGTAACTTCAGCGCCTTCTGGAAAGGGATGCTGATCATGGGGCTGATGGCCGGGGCCTATTTCGTCAGCCAGCAGGGGCTGGACGAAGTGATGCTGGCCGAATTGGAGCCGGGCAAACTGGTGGGGGTCGGTTCGATCTTCGCGTTTGGTCTGGTGGCGTTTGGATTCTTGTGCATGGGACCGGTCAACATCGCCGTGGACAGCTACGGTCCGGTGACCGACAACGCCCAGTCGGTCTTCGAACTGGCGCAGACCGAGAAGATCAAAGGCATCAGCGAAGAGATCCAGCGGGACTTCGGTTTCACTCCCGATTTTGAACAGGGAAAACACTACCTGGAAGCCAACGATTCCGCCGGCAATACGTTCAAGGCGACCGCCAAACCGGTGCTCATCGGCACAGCGGTGGTCGGCGCCACGACGATGATCTTTTCGATCATCCTGCTGCTGGCTAAGGCCAAGATGCTGCACTTGAGCCTGACCGACGCTCCAGTGCTGTTGGGCTTCATCAGCGGCGGCGCGGTGATCTACTGGTTCTGCGGCGCCTCGATGCAGGCGGTAACCACCGGCGCCTATCGCGCCGTGGCCTTCATCAAGAAGAATATGAACCTCGACAAGACCGAAGCGGACATCGAAGACTCCAAGACGGTCGTCCGCATCTGCACGCAATACGCCCAGGCGGGAATGTGGAACATTTTCATTGTCCTCATGACCATCACGCTGGCCTTTGCCTTCTTCGATCCCAACTTCTTCGTGGCCTACCTGATTTCGATCGCCGTGTTCGGATTGTTCCAGGCCATCTACAGGGCCAACGCCGGTGGCGCCTGGGACAATGCCAAGAAGCTGGTGGAAGTGGACTTGCGTGAAAAGGGCACCCCCCTGCACGCGGCCACCGTGATCGGCGACACGGTGGGCGATCCATTCAAGGACACCAGCTCCGTGGCCCTCAATCCGATCATCAAGTTCTCGACGCTGTTTGGACTGTTGGCGGTGGAAATTGCCATCGAAGTCAAACGGGACGGGCACGAAGGGGGAGACTGGACCCGGTACGCGGGGGCCGTGCTGTTCGCGATTGCTCTGGTCTTCGTCTGGCGTTCGTTCTACTCGATGCGAATTCCCAAGGAGATTTGAGTTCTGACCCGTCGGCACGAGCGTCGTGCCGCAGGAAAACAACTGCACGCGCATGGTCGGGCGCCCTTTCGCCCCCATTCCGCGAACCATTCGAGCTTGACCATGCTCACCAAATGGGTGAGCATGGTCAAGCCGTTATGTGCCACGGTCGTTCAGAACCTTTTGTGAGGTGACTCCGATTCCAGCCAAAATCCCTTCCGCAGACGACTCGCGGACGATCGCCCGCCGCCAAGAGAGCCTGGCGGCAGCCTGCCAATGCGCCCAGGCCGCCGAGGATTCCCGCGCCAAAGATGCGCTCGTGCTCGATCTGACCGGCGTCACCCCCATCGCAGACTATTTCGTCATCGCCACCGGTTCCAGCGGCCGCCAGATGCAGGCGGTGGCCGAAGAGGTCGATCGGGTGATGCGGGCCCACGGCTCGCGTCCCCTGGGGGTCGAAGGCAAGGATGGGAGCCAGTGGATTCTGCACGACTTTGGCGACATTGTGTTACACGTCTTCAGTCCTGAGGCGCGAGCGCTCTACGACCTGGAACATCTCTGGGCGGACGCTCCCCGGGTCGATTGGAAAGCGATTCTCTCTCAGGCGGGTTGAGACGCCGCCGATCTCCCCCCGTTCCGTGTCGAGGAGTCTCGTTTTCCACTATGAACGTTGTCCGCGAACTTCGCTCCCGCTTTCAGGCCGCCCTCTCCGGGTTGTGCTCGGATCCTGGTGCTTTTGCCGCGATGGTCAAGCCGGTCCTGGACGCGCGTTTCGGCGACTATCAGGCCAACTGCGCCATGCCGCTTGCCAAGCAGCTTGGGACGAACCCCCGCGATCTGGCGGCGCAGATCATCGAGCGCCTCCGCGTGGATGATCTGTGCGAAACTCCGTCCGTCGCCGGTCCCGGTTTCATCAACCTGCGGCTGCGGACCGACTGGCTGACGGCGCGGACTGCCGCGCTCTTGGGTGACGAGCGGTTGGGTATGGAACGCCCCGCGCGGCCCAGGCGAATTGTGATCGACTTTTCCTCTCCCAACGTGGCCAAGCCAATGCATGTAGGGCACCTGCGGAGCTCGGTGATTGGCGCCGCCCTGGACCGCATTCTGCGGTTCGCCGGGCATGCCGTCGTCAGCGACAACCACATCGGCGACTGGGGTACCCAGTTCGGGATGATCATCTATGGCTATAAGCACTTTCTCGACCAGGCGGCCTACGAGCGCGACGCGGTAGAAGAGTTGGCCCGGCTTTACCGGCTGGTGAATCAGCTTGGCGACTATCACGAGGCGCAGGCCGGACTGCCAGCCGCCCAGCAGCAGCTTGCAACCGTCCGCGCCCAGCACGCCTCGACCGCGGCCCTCCCGGCGACCCAGGACAAAAAGGAGCAGGAGTCGCGCAAGAAGTCGCTGCGGAAATTGAAAACCGAGGAGGAGCAGCTCGCCGAACAGGTCGCCGGTGCGGAACGAAAAATTGCCGCTGTCGAAGGGGATCCGGCTCTGCGAAGACTGGCCGAAGCACACCAGGGAATCGCCCAGGCGGCACGCGAGGAGACGGCACGTCTGCACGCGGGGGATTCCGAAAACCTGGCGCTGTGGAAGCAGTTCATGCCCGCCTGTCTGGCCTCCATCGACCGGGTCTACGACCGGCTGGGAGTCCACTTTGACAAGACGCTGGGGGAGAGCTATTATCAGCCCGAACTGGCCGACGTCGTCGCCGACCTGGAGCGCAAGCAACTGGCGACAGCCAGCGACGGCGCGGTGTGCGTCTTCATCGAAGGTTTCGAAGCGCCGTTCATCGTGCGGAAGTCCGACGGGGCATTCACCTACGCCACGACCGACCTGGCCACGATCCGCTACCGCGTCCGCGAGTTTCAGGCCGACACGATGCTGTACGTGGTCGATGCGCGGCAGGGGGACCATTTCAAACTGCTGTTTGCCACCGCCCGACGCTGGGGTTTTGACCAGATCGATTTCCGACACGTCAGTTTTGGCACGATCCTGGGAGATGACAAGCGCCCCTTCAAGACCCGCTCGGGAGATACCGTGGGACTCGAGTCGCTGCTCGACGAGTCGATTGTCCGGGCGCGGGGAATCGTCGACGCCGGAGACGACGGCAAGCCGGGAGGCCCGGAACTGGACGAAGCGGCCCGAACGCGGATCGCGGCAGCCGTCGGGATCGGCGCCATCAAGTACGCTGACCTGTGCCAGAACCGCGAAACTGATTATGTCTTCAGTTGGGACAAAATGCTGGCGACAACCGGTGACACCGCGACCTATATGCAGTACGCCTATGCGCGGGTCTGCGGCATTTTCCGCAAAGGTTCGATCGACCGCCAGGCGCTCCGCAGCCGCGGGGGAGAACTGACCCTCGACGCTCCCGCCGAACGGGCCTTGGCGCTGCAACTGGCCCGGTTCAGCGAAGCGATCGACGAAGCGGCGGGAGAGTGCCGCCCGAACTACCTGACGCAATACCTGTTCGAAACGGCCAACTGCTTTAGCACGTTCTTCGAACAATGCCCGGTCCTCAAAGCCGAAACCGAGTCCTTACGCACCAGCCGCCTGCTCCTGGCCGACCTCACCGCCCGAACGATCGCCACCGGCCTGGATCTCCTGGGAATCCAAACGATCGAGCAAATGTGACGTGGGGCAGATTTTCTAATCTGCCCGTCTACACCTGCGGACCAACCGCTGGTTCGAAAACTCCCTCGGCAATCATTCGGTGCGCTTTGCGGGCCAGAGTGGTATGGAGCATTTGGTGCTTGGGAGCGAGTGGAGCATTGCCGACTGCTTCCAGCAGCCGCAGGGCATAGCGTGGGCGCTGCAGTGGCTCGATGAGGGTCTGCGCCAATTTCAGCCGACCTGGAGAAGCGTGCGATTTGAAGCGCCGCAGGTAGTCTTCGAGCAGCGGAACGGCGTCCTCCTCCTGGTGTGCCGCGCACAGTTGGTCGATCAATCGCCCCTGGTCGGGCTCCGCAAGCTGCCAGTCAAGCCCCTGGCTGCGAGCATCGTGCAACAAGATCAGCGCCTGGGTCGGCTGTCGTTCGGCGAGCCGTTTGTCCAGTCGGATTTGAAACCGCTTCTGGAGACGGGCCGTCGCTTCGGGGGGCAGCGACGGCGCCTCGACGAAACGTCCATCAAGTGCGGGTTCTGTCGCCGTGAATCCGGTTCGACGTCGGAGATGCCGGCCTGAAACAATTGTGAACAAGTCCTAGCCTTCACAGTCCACCCAGCGCAGACGGAGCAAAGCCACTGCGCCAATCCCCCCCAGCACGGCGCCGATCACATGCAGCGTCGCGGTTCCCACTCGAAAATTCGCAAAGAGAGCCGTCAGAATATCCATGCCAATATATATGACGGCCATTCCCAGTACGGGGATTTGCACTTCGTCCCACGCGGCTCGCATCCCAAAACTGCGCACAATCAACAGCCATTGGATTTCCGTGTCTGGCGCCCAGATCAGGGACATCGCCAGGAGACCATAGATCGCGCCCGAGGCGCCGGCGGCGAAACCCTCCTCAAACCAGAACGTCGCGAGTTGTTCGAACAGCCCTTCCGCGATCCCCAATCCCAGATACACCAACAGGAACTTCCACCATCCCAGCCGCCCCTCGACCACCATCCCAAACACCCAAAGGAACAGCATGTTGCCGATCAGGTGGAGGGCCTCCATGTGCATGAACAGATGGGAAATCCATTGCACCGGGTGCATGCCGTTTCCGTACTCCAGGCTCCACGGAAGGATCAGGTCCGGATCGCCCCAGCCGGTAAGAAAGTACGTGACCACGTTGCCGATGATCAGTCCGATCGTGACCCACGGAAAGTGACCGATGTGGGTCGCTCCGGAATAACTGGGCGTTTCTGCTTTCCAGGGGATCAGCATGGAGGGGACCGAATGGGGACCGCTCCAGTGGGGTTCGAGATGGGGTAAACGGAACTGGCGGGGGGGCGGATCAATCGAATTCGATGGCGGAATTCTCTGATCCACTCGCCGACGGTTCCGTTCTTGTCGGAGTGGACTTCGATGGTTAGACCTCCTGTCCTAATCGTCACCTGGCCTGAATGCGATGCCTCGTCAATCTCGCCTTTTCTTGCCCCGCTCGGCGGCTCTGGAAGTAGTTCGCATCCGATCGGAGGAGCGGCTCCGGGACATGCAGCATCCCCGACTGACCATGACCGGAATCCTGGCCAGTTGCCTGTTGGTCGGCGGAACGATCTCATCGATCGGACGGGACTCTTGGCGCTATTCCTGACGGTCGGGCTGGGCACGTTCGGCATGATCTGCAGTTGCTGCAACCCTGAAATCCACACGATCCCTGAATTGTTGCGATCCAATCGCAAGGATCGCTCCGGTCGATCGCTCGAACGGGAGTTGGATCGCGTGTTCGTATCGTCGGAAGACGCCGACTTCGTCTGCCACAGTGCCGGTGGCCTGGTGTTCCGCTTCTACGCCGAAACGTGCGGCGGCGCTTTTCGCCGCGCGGCCTTCCTCGGGACGCCACACGCCGGTTCCAATCTGGCGCGGCTGCGGCGTCTCCTGGAAGTGGTGCAATTCGTTGGCGACCTGAAACTCGGTTTCGACGAAGCACTGCAGCAGGCGATCCTCGATGGCCGCGGGCAAATCACATTCGATCTCGAGCCCGACAGTCTGTTCTTCAGGTACCTCAATCGCCCGCGCGAAAACCTGCACCGGGACCGCTACACGATTCACCGTGGCCGCGCGCTGGGGACCACCCGCGGAGTGCTATTGCAAGGGACGGTGGACACGGCACGTGCCGCGCTCGTGCGGAAACTGGGCAAGACGCGAGATTCCACACTGAGAAAGTTCGCGATCGCCGGAACCGACGCGCTGCTCCTGCCCGCCGAGATCGTCGACGGCGACCTGTGCGTAACCACCGCCAGCGCCTCGCTCAAAGGGGTGGAAACGGTGACGACGCACGCGCTCAAGCACACCTCATTGCCAAAGGACTCCGCCGTGATCTCGCAGGTGATTCGGGAGTTGACGGCGTTACCGTGAGGAGGCGTAGTTCTCCGGTATCTGGGGACGGAGGTCGGTTTCAGAAGAACGAAAGGCGGGAAGGATTTCCCGCACTTCACGGGGGGCTAGGCCTGATAGTTGGATTTGCGGCCTTCGGTGGCGGAGGGAGGATCGCGCTTCAGGACGTCGTTCATGGCTTTGCCGCTGTCGCGGAACCAGTTGAAGAGGATGCTCATGTCGGTCCCGACGCAGAAATGTTTGACACCCATGTCGAGGTAGCGGGCGGCTTCCTCGGGGCGGGAGATTTCGGCGCGGGGAGCGACCCCCATCTTGAGCGACGTCTCGATCACATACCGTTCCGCCTCCACCACGCGCGGATGCGTGAACTGGCCGGTCAGCCCCAGGCTCATGGAATAGTCGGCGGGGCCAAACTGCACCATGTCCACCCCTTTGACCGACAGCAGCGACTCGAGGTTCTCCACTGCCGATTCCTTTTCGATCATCAGCGCGATGACCGCATCGTCGAGCGCCTGTACGAAAGCCGGGGTGCCGGGTTCCATCACGCATCCCACGTCGCGGCGCATTCCGACTCCGTGCCGTCCGCCGGCATGCGGCGCTTCGGCCCGCACCGCCCGCACGCACTCTTCCACGTCGGCCTTTGTCCGCGGATCAGCGAAAAGCACGTTTTGAATGCCCGAACCGATCGAGCGGATGGTGAGGTAGGTTCGCGGCTCCTGTTCGATCTTCATCATGGCGGTCATGTGATCGAACAGCTCCACGGCCCGCCCCAGGTTCTCCAGGGCGTACAGATCGTAGGGGGCATACTCGCCGACGAATTCCACATAGTCGAACATGCCGGAATGCCCCACCAGCTCGATGATCGTGGGCCAGGAGTTGTGAATGTGGGTGCCCAGGCTCGGCTGATCGGCTCGGAGCAATTCTCGCAATCGGTTGCGGCGCATCGGTGGTCTTTCGTGAAGGAACAGGAAGAAGAAAAGTGGGAAAACGTATCCGGGGCCGCCGAACCGGGAACAGTCCCGTCCGGTGTTGTCATTTCGTCGATGGAGAGGTGGGAACGAACGGGCGGCCTGAGAGCCGCTCGTAGGCTTCGATGTATTTCTGCCGGGTGTGCTCGACCACTTCATTCGGAAGCGAAGGAGGGGGGCTGTTTTTGTCCCAGCCGGTGGTCTCCAGCCAATCCCGGACGAACTGCTTGTCGAACGATGGCTGCCCCCCTCCGGGAGCGTAGCGGTCCGCCGGCCAGAACCGGGAGCTGTCAGGTGTCAACACTTCGTCGATCAGGATGATTTCATCATCGACCTGTCCGAATTCAAATTTGGTGTCGGCGATCAGGATCCCGCGACCGCGGGCATACTCCGCCGCGCGCGAGTAAATGTCCAGGCTGCGCCGCCGGAGTTCATTCGCGGCGCTCTCCCCCACCAAGCGGCGCATGTGGTCAAAATCAATATTGATATCGTGTCCCGATTCTTCTTTGGTGGCGGGAGTGAAGATCGGCTCGGGGAGCGCGTCGCTCTCGCGGAGGCCGGGGGGCAATTCGATGCCGCACACGCGCCCCGACTGTCGATACTCCTTCCATCCCGATCCCGACAAGTAACCGCGAACGACGCACTCCACCGGAAACACCATCGTCTTGCGGGCCACCATGGAGCGGCCGGACAGCGACGCGACGTCGATGCCGCCGGGGAGCGGCAGGACGGTCGGATCGGAACCGAGCAGGTGGTGTGGCGTTTGCAATCGGCCAAACCAGAACTGGCTGAGCTGCGTGAGGACTCTCCCCTTGTCCGGAATCCCGCTGGGGAGCACCCAATCAAAGGCGCTGATCCGGTCCGTAGCCACGATCAGCAACCGGTCGCCGAAATCATACACGTCACGGACCTTCCCGCGACGGACGGGAATTCCGGGAATTTCACTTTGGAGCAGCGCCGCGGAGGTCATCACCAATTCCTTGAAGTCAGATCGTGAGCACTATAGCAGGCCGCCCCGCCTGGGTCTGCGCCCGGGACCGGAAGTGCCGGATTGGACGCACTGTGGCGGTTCGCAGCAGACAATTCCCCCGGAGACTGGAAGCTGTCGGCGGAATCGGGGAAAATCGAGTCGCCTGCCGGAGTCCGCGTCGTTGGCCTCCGGGAACAGAAACTTCCATGTTCCAGACAAATCGTCGTCGCGTCATGCACTTCAGTTACTGCTCCGGTCGTCGATGGGCACTCCTGGCGCTGTGCTGCCTGGTTTCCGGGAAGCTGGCAGCCGATGACCAGGCCCCGGTTTCGTTCAATCGCGACATCCGTCCCATCCTGTCCGACCGGTGCTTTACCTGTCACGGACCGGACCAGAATACGCGCCAGGCGGACCTGCGCCTCGATCTGCGCGAGGCGGCGATCAAGTCCGAGGCGTTCGTCCCCGGTCAACCGGACGAGAGCGCGCTAGTCGAACGGGTGTTTTCCGACGACCCGACCCTGGTGATGCCTCCTCCCAAGCTGAACAAGCCGTTGACCATTGCGCAGAGAGAATTGCTCAAGCGGTGGATCGCCCAGGGGGCGCCCTATCAGTCGCATTGGTCGCTGATCCGGGTTCCCGAGAAGGTCGCCATTCCCTCGCCGGAGGACTCCGGCGGCTGGACGAGAAATCCGATCGATCACTTCGTCTTGGAAAAGCTGCGAGCCGCGGGGCTGGAACCGGCAGCGGAGACCAGCCGCGAACGCTGGTTGCGCCGCGCCAGCTTTGATCTCACCGGCCTCCCCCCGAGTTTGGCGGATCTCGATGCGTTTCTGGCGGACGACTCAGCCGACCCCTACGCCGCCGCCGCGGATCGTCTCTTGGCCTCTCCCGCCTTTGGAGAGCGGATGGCGAACGATTGGCTCGATGCGGCGCGGTATGCCGACACTTACGGTTATCAATCGGATCGCGACATGCATATGTGGCCGTGGCGCGATTGGGTGATCCGGGCGTTTAACGAGAATCTGCCGTACAACCAGTTCATTCTCTGGCAGACCGCGGGAGATCTGTTGCCGCAGCCGTCCCGCGATCAGCAATTGGCGACCGCCTTCAATCGCCTGCATCGGCAGACGAATGAGGGAGGGAGCATCGAAGAGGAGTTCCGGATCGCCTACATTGCCGACCGGGTGAATACCAACGCCACTGCGTTTTTGGGTCTGACGTTCGAATGCGCTCGGTGTCACGATCACAAGTACGATCCGATCCCCCAGCAGGACTTCTACAAGCTTTCCGCGTTCTTTGCGAACATCGACGAACACGGGCTGTATTCTCACTTCACCGAAACCGCTCCCACACCGGCGCTCCTGCTGTACGAGGGAGATCAGGAAGCGCAGCACCGGGATTTGCTGGCGCGCATCTGGGAGAAGGAGGCGGCGCTGGCGAAATTGCTGAGTTCGTCTTCAGAGGGGAACAAGGACGTGCCGAACCGCTGCGCCGATACCGTTCCCTCAGATTCCGCCAAGGCTCTTTCCCCATCCGCCTCGCAACCGGCGGACAAATCCGGTGACACTCCCCCCGCCGCGACCGCCCGATTCACGTTTGACGATCTGCAACCCACCGGTGACTACAAGCCGGTCACCGGCAAGGTCGGACAGGGGGTTGAATTCGGCGGGGATGGAGCCTTCACCTGCAAGGGGGCCGGCCAATTCAGCCGCGCGACGCCATTCACGTTCGCGCTGTGGGTCAAACCGGCGCTCCACCGGCCGCGGATGATTGTCCTGCATCAGTCGGTCGCCGCCGAAGACAGCGCCTTTCGCGGGCTGTCGCTGGTGCTGGACGATGGTCGGCCGGTCTTCTCATTGATCCACTTCTGGCCGGGGAACGCGATTCGAGTCCAGGCCAGGGAACCGATACCCGCAGGGGAGTGGACGCATCTGGCGGTGACCTACGATGGCAGCAGCCACGCCGCGGGGCTGCGGATTTTTGTCAATGGCCTCCCCGCGGAATTGGACGTGGTCCGCGATCAACTCTCGCGGGACATTCGCTATCGGCAGGAGTGGGGGGATTATGTCTCGGCCCCGGTGGAGATCGCATTGGGAGCGCGTTTTCGCGACGTCGGCTTTCAGGGGGGGGCGATTGACGAATTGCTCGTCTTTGACCGTGAGCTGACCCCGATCGAAGTACCGCAGATTGCCGGGCTGGAGGTGGCTCTGTCCGCCGCGGCGCGCCAAGAACATCAGCTCAAGCGGCACAACGCCCCATGCCAGGCGGCGCTCCAGGAACTCCAGACGCTGCGTGTCGAAGAAAACGAACTGGTGGGAAAGATCCGCCAGATCATGGTCCTGAAGGAACTGACCGGGACGCGAGCGACGCACGTGTTGCGGCGCGGCGCTTACGATGCCCCCGGCGAACAGGTGGCCCCCGATACCCCGGTCAGCATCCTCCCGTTCCCCGACAAGTATCCCCGCAATCGGCTCGGCCTGGCGCGGTGGCTAATCGATGATCGCAATCCGCTCGTGGCGCGCGTGACCGTCAATCGTTTCTGGCAGCTCTTTTTTGGACGAGGACTGGTCGCTACCGCCGAAGACTTCGGCAGCCAGGGACAGCCTCCATCGCATCCGGAACTGTTGGACTGGCTGGCGCGTGAATTCATGACCCCCGCCAGCTCCGAGACGACCGGCGCGACGGCTCAGCCCCCTTTCCCGACCAACACCCCGTTTCTTAGCCGCGACGGACAGGCAGTCAGCGGCGGTTGGAACGTCAAGGCGCTGTGCAAATTGATCGTCCTTTCCGCCACCTATCGGCAGTCGAGCGTCCCGCGCGATCCGCGGTTGTATGCCGACGATCCGGAGAATCGTTTGCTGGCACGCGGTCCGCGGCATCGACTCTCCGCCGAACAGATTCGCGACAACGCCCTGGCAGTCAGCGGTCTGCTCGTCAACCGCCTCGGCGGCCCAAGTGTCATGCCCTATCAGCCCGCCGGTTTGTGGGAAGAATCGGGGACCGGCAAGACGTACAGCCAATCGCACGGCGAAGGACTTTATCGCCGCAGCCTCTACACGTTCTGGAGGCGGACTTCCCCTCCCCCCAGCCAGATGACGTTCGACGCCACAACCCGCGAGGTCTGTATCGCACGCCGCGAGCGGACTGCCACTCCGCTTCAGGCGCTGGTGCTGCTCAACGATCCGCAGTTCGTCGAGGCGGCCCGAGCCCTGGCGGAGAAGTTGCTCAAGGCTCATCCGACTGCGGTCGACGTCCGGATCGCCAGTGCGTTTCGAATGCTCACGAGCCGCACGCCAACCGCCAGGGAAATGGAAATTCTGATGCAGCTCAACCTGGAGCAGCGAGCGCATTTTTCGCAAATCCCGGAGGAGGCCAAGGCGTTGGTGGGGGTGGGTGAGTCGCCGCGCGACGAGTCGCTGGACGTCGCCGACCATGCCGCCCTGACGGTGGTTGTGGAAATGATTCTGAGCTTTGATGAGTGCGTGACGAAGCGGTGAGTTGGTTCCCTCGGGAGGTCGTCGCGGCATCGCGGCTACTCCTGGTACGGCCCCTGCCGCTGGAGAACTTGTGGTGTAATGCTGTTACGTGGAGACGAGCCTGTGATGACTGAAACGTTGCCTGTGGCTGGACCATTTTCGCGCCGTCAACTCCTGGCGCGCATCGGTCTGGGACTGGGAGGGATCGCGCTGGGGGATTTGCTGAATCCGGCGTCCCGCGCCGCCGCCGAGACGGGGATTCTCTCCGGCACACATCATCCCGCCAGGGCGAAGCGGGTCATCTATCTCTTTCAGTCTGGCGGACCCTCCCAGCTTGAGACGTTTGATTACAAACCGGTCCTCATCGAGCAGCAGGGACAACAACTTCCGGACGCGGTGCGCAATGGACAACGACTGACCGGGATGTCGGGGAATCAATCGTCGCTGCCGCTGGCCGGTTCGCTCTTCAAATTCGCCCAACACGGTCCGTCGGGGGCCTGGATCAGCGAACTGTTGCCGCACACTGCCCGGGTCGCCGATCACCTGTGCATCATCAACTCGATGTACACCGAGGCGATCAATCACGATCCGGCGATCACGTTTCTGCAGACCGGTTCGCAGATTTCGGGACGTCCGGCGATCGGCGCCTGGCTCACCTACGGATTGGGAAGCGAAAACGACAATCTGCCGGCGTTCGTGGTGTTGATCACCAAAGGGAAAGCCGATCAGCCCCTCTATTCGCGGCTGTGGGGAACCGGGTTTATTCCCACGCGCTTTCAAGGGGTCCAGTTCCGTTCGGGGAAGGATCCGGTTTTGTACCTCAACAATCCTCCCGGGGTCGATCGCGGCAGTCGCCGAAACATGCTCGACCGGTTGCGCGAACTGCACGAGCTGGAATTGGCCTCCACGGGGGACGCCGAACTCAACACCCGCATCGCGCAGTACGAAATGGCGTTCCAGATGCAGTCGAGCGTTCCGGAGGTGACCGATGTCTCCGGAGAGCCGGCTCACATCTTCGACCTGTATGGTTCCGACGCCAAGACCCCCGGCACGTTCGCGGCCAATTGTCTGTTGGCGAGGCGGCTTGCCGAACGGGGAGTCAAATTCATTCAGCTTTACCACCAGGGGTGGGACCAGCACGGCGGCTTGCCGGCCGGCATCAAGCGGCAATGCCAGGAGACCGACCAGCCGGCTGCCGCGCTGCTCAGCGACCTGGCGCAACGGGGAATGCTCGACGACACGCTGGTCATCTTCGGTGGAGAGTTTGGCCGAACCAACTACTCCCAGGGAAAACTCACGGCGACCGACTACGGCCGCGACCATCATCCCCGCTGCTTCAGCACCTGGATGGCGGGTGGGGGGATCAAAGGGGGGACCGTGTACGGAGAAACCTGTCCCTATGGGTACAACATCATCCGGGACGGCGTCCATGTGCATGATTTCCATGCCACGATCCTGCACCTGTTGGGGATCGATCACGAACGGCTGACGTATCGCTTTCAGGGACGGGACTACCGGCTCACCGATGTGCATGGCAAGGTCGTGAAGGACATCGTGCTTTGAACGGCGCGAAAGGCCATCCGGATGCCGCAGCAGGGGAAAACTCGAACGAGAACGTCTTTTCTTCCGGGCCGCGTCCGTATCTCTGGATGCTGTGCGGAGCGGTGGCCTTCGCTCTGATGGGAGCCTCGGCGCACAGTCTGGCGGATGACTGCGACTGGCAGGTGATTGCGGTGGCGCGGGCGGCGATCCCTTTGGCGGTCGCCTCGTGGATGGCCCGCCTGGGCAAGGTGCGACTGGTGTTCTGGGGACCGCGGACGTTGTGGGTCCGGAGCATCGCGGGGAGCATCAGCATGATCGTCACGTTTTTTGCTTTGACGCGTCTGCCAGTCTCGGAAGTGCTGACTCTTTCCAACCTGTATCCGATCTGGGTCGCGGTTCTCTCCTGGCCGCTACTGCGACTGGCGCCGACGGCGGACGTCTGGGTTGCCACCGCGGCGGGAGTGGCAGGGGTCTACCTGATCCAGCAACCACACTTTGCCCAGGGCAATTACGCGTCCCTGGCGGCGCTGTCCGGGTCGCTGTTCAGCGCGTTGGCCATGCTGGGACTGCACCGTCTGCATGCGCTCGATGCGCGGGCGATCGTCGTTCATTTCTCGTTCGTGTCGCTGATTTGCGCCCTGGCGGCGCTGGTCGTTTTCGATCGCTCCGTACCGGTCAGCGCGGCCTGGCAGGGAATGGCGCCGCTGCGCCTGGTGGCCGTCGGCGGGTTTGCCACCATTGGCCAGTTCTTTCTGACCAAGGCGTTCACCTCGGGGCCGCCGGCGAAGGTTTCGGTGGTCGGGCTGACACAGGTCGGCTTCGGCGCCTTGCTGGACGTCATGCTCTGGCAACGGAGCTTCACCCCGCAAACCCTCGGCGGAATGGCGCTGGTGATCGCTCCGACAGTCTGGCTGCTGTGGCACCGCAAGTAGGAATCCACGCGCAACATGGCTTGGAATCCACCGCGCGATGCCGTATGTTTTCCGCTAGGTCAGGCTCTTCTGCACGTTGGCCTTGCAACGGATGGCCAGCATCAGCGAGTCGGCGAAGAATTTGGCCGCCCAGTTGACGTAGATCAGGGGAGAGTAAAATCCGTGGAGTGTCGCCGGTCCGGGCCGCGTAGTCGTACAACGTCGGGATGATGTAACCGGTGGTCTCGGGATAGGCTGCCAGGTATCCGTGCCGCACGTCATACCCAAACGAGACCCCCGCATGGTCGGGACAGATGGCGTTCCGCATCCACTGCATGGTTGCGGCCAGGTGAATTTCGTAATCCTGAAGGGGAGACTGGCGTCGCAGGACGCCGCGCGCCAAAGCCCAGACGTGAGACGGTTGCGCGAGTCGTGCCAGACTCCGAACAGAGAGCTTCTTCATCATGTGTTTCGCAGTTTTTTGAGATTCCGACCGGCCAGTTCCAGCAAAAACGGATGCATGCGGAAATACTGCCGCCCCTGTTCCCGCGGATTGGGGCGCCACTGGGGGGGATTGTTCATCAAGGCCAGACAACCGTCGCGAAACAACTCGGGAACCAGCCGATCGGCCTGCCGATTGAGCTGTTCGATCGAATCGCTGCCAGCAACTGGCATTTCCCGGTGCATCAGGATCGGACCGGTGTCTACATTGGCATCGACGCGATGCAGAGTCACCGTGACCGGGAGCCCCAGCAACAGCGACCACTGAATCGAGTTCATTCCGCGGATTGTCGGGAGCGGCCCGTAATGCGCGTTGAGAACCAGCGGGACGCTCTCGATCACAATCGGCTTGATGATGTCGGTTCCCCGGAGCAGGACGACGTCCGGTTGCAACTCCCGGAGGATCGCAGCACACTCGGGGCTATTGTGCTTTTTGACGTGGAAGCGCTGGATGGGAGTCGCTGGCGCGGGGCGCGGGGCCGCCAGAGTGGGGGTATTCTCCCGTGGTGTCTCCTGTGGCGTCCGCCGCAATCGTCGCAAGACGCGATCGAAGAACTGTCGGCGACCGCTGCCGGACATTTCCCGGAGGCGACCGGCGACGGTCTTCAGGGAGACGGTTTGGCAAACGACGGCGGAGACTTCGACTCCCCCGTCGGCCAGCACCTGGAAAAAGCGATCCCCCGTCAGGGGTTGCCAACGCAGCGCCTTCATCAGCACAACAATCCGCACCTTGAATTCTCTCCCGACGGGAATGCCTCTCGTCCATTCGACCGGTGACCTCCTCCGCAAGGCCGCAACGACGATCCTAATCTGCCGGAGGACCGGACCGCAACCTGTCGGTTTTCATATCGGTTTTCATTGCGGTTGACGCCCGGAGGATAACCGATACAGTGGAGTATTCCGCGCGGTGGACCGCCTCCCCGCGACGCGAATGGTCTACTAATCACCGACCCGCGGCGGCCTCCGGGCTCCGCCCCACTCGACTTCCGGGAGTTTGACTGCCCTCATGTCTGACATCGTTTTGAACAAATACAGTTCCCGCGTCACCCTCCCCCGCTCGCAGGGGGCTTCGCAGGCCATGCTTTACGGAACCGGCCTCACCGAGGCCGATATGCACAAAGCGCAAGTCGGAATCGCCAGCGTCTGGTGGGAGGGGAACACCTGCAACATGCATCTGAACGACCTGGCCGCCAAGGTTAAAGAGGGGGTGCAGGCCGCCGACCTCGTCGGGATGCGGTTCAATACCATCGGCGTCAGCGACGGGATCTCGATGGGGACGGAAGGAATGTCCTACTCGCTCCAGTCGCGCGACCTGATCGCCGACTCGATCGAAACGGTCACCTGCGGCCAATGGTATGACGCCAACATCTCGATTCCCGGCTGCGACAAGAACATGCCCGGCTGCGTCATGGCCATGGCGCGGTTCAATCGGCCGTCGCTGATGATCTACGGCGGCACGATCCGGGCCGGCTGCCTGGGAGATCGCAAACTGGATATCGTCTCGGCGTTTCAAGTGTACGGCGAATACATCGCGGGCAAGATTACTGACGAAGAACGTCAGGCGGTTGTTCGCAAGAGCTGTCCCGGCCCGGGAGCCTGCGGCGGAATGTACACTGCCAACACGATGGCCTCCGCGATCGAAGCCATGGGGATGAGCCTGCCCTACAGCTCGTCGATTCCCGCGGAGGATCCACTGAAGAAGGGAGAATGCCTGGCCGCCGGCAAGGCGATCCGGACACTGCTGGAACGGGACATCAAGCCGCGCGACATCATGACGCGTGCGGCATTCGAGAACGCGATGGTGACCGTGATGGCCCTGGGGGGCTCGACGAATGCCGTGCTGCACCTGATCGCCATGGCCCGCGCTTGCGAAGTACGGCTGACGATCGACGATTTTCAGTCGGTCAGCGACCGCATTCCTTACATCGCTGATTTGAAGCCGTCAGGCAAGTACGTAATGGAGGACCTGCACACGGTGGGGGGGACGCCCGCCGTTCTCAAGTATCTGCTGGAAAAAGGGTTGCTCGACGGCAATTGTCTGACGGTGACCGGCCGCACGCTGGCTGAAAACCTCCAGTCCCTGGAGGGACTCAAAGCTGGACAGAAGATTATCCACCCGGTCGAGACGCCGATCAAGAAGTCAGGGCACATCCGCATCATGCGCGGCAACCTGTGTCCCGACGGTGCGGTGGCCAAGATCACCGGAAAAGAGGGGCTGCAATTCAAAGGTCCGGCCAAGTGCTATAACTCGGAAGAGGAAATGCTCGCCGCACTGGAGCAGAAACAGATCTTCAAGGGAGATGTGGTGATCATCCGCTATGAAGGCCCCAAGGGAGGCCCGGGAATGCCCGAGATGCTCACCCCGACTTCGGCCATCATGGGGGCGGGGCTGGGGAACGACGTGGCGCTGATGACCGACGGCCGCTTTTCGGGCGGCTCGCACGGCTTCATCATTGGACACGTGACCCCCGAAGCGCAAGGGGGAGGGCCGATCGCCCTGGTGCGAGATGGCGATCCGATCACGATCGACGCCGAGGCCAACCGCATCGACGTGGGGATTTCCGAGGCGGAGTTTGCCCAGCGCCGCGCGGCGTACGTGGATCCCCCGTACAAGGCCCGCCGCGGCACGCTCTACAAGTACATCAAGAACGTGAAGAGCGCTTCGGAGGGATGCGTGACGGACGAGTGACCTTGTGGCTCAGGGCGAGTCAGGGGCGCAGGTCTCCGGCGCTGAGTTGCGTTTGGGGTTGCTCGAAATCGACCCGAATTTCCGTTTTTCCTCCGCGGAGCGTCAAGACGCCCGGTTGCCGCTCGTAAGACAGTTGCAGCAGACGGTCGGAGAACAGGTTGTGCCGCGCCGCCAGGGTGATTCCAGTCCGCGCATCGAGCACTTCGGCGGCGAGCAAGGTTTGCTCGGCAGGACGCAGGCGAAACAGCGTGACCAGCACCGGCAGTCGGTAATCCGCCAATTGCAGCACCGAACGGCTGGCGAGGGATCGCGTCCACAACACCTGCGCGGTCCGACGATCGACGGCGCACAACTCTCCCTGTACGTGGACAGCGGGAATGACCGCATCGCTGAGAATGTAACTGAGCGGCGCTGCGGGGGCGCCTCCTCCGGAACGCTGCAGGTTGAAGTAATACCGTTCCTGATCGCAGAAAGCGCGAAGGGAACTCAGGTTCTCCCGCAACGATTCGTCAAGAGGCAGGTCAAACCGCGTCGCGCCGCGAGACAGATCGACCACCCGCAGGCTTCCCGATTTCGTCACGAATGCTGCTTCCGAAGTGTCGCGAATGAACGAAAAGATCTTGGTTCCGGGAACGACGCCATCGAGCAATGAGGCCTCGGCGAACTGGTCGGCCGCTTCGTCCCATACGAACTGATCGGTCAGCGGATCCCATACCCGCAGGTGGCGTGTGTCGGAGTTCGTGAAGTGAAACAGCCGGCGCCCGTAGGCCCGCCGTACAAATCGGGTTTGCAGATCGAGCTGCCCGCGGCGGAGCTCCTCGCCGGTCGCGGTGTCATACACCGTGAAATGAGGGGCATTGGCCGAGGTGGCAGAAAACACAACGAGCACCCGCTCATCGCCGATGATCCCCTGCGTATCGGACATCAACCCCGACATCGCCTCCAGGTCATCGCGCCGCCACTTGAGGCGTCCATCGGACGGGTCGAGGACGAACAGATGCTGGCGGTACTGACAAATGCAGAATCCCGGACCGGCAGGCCCCACGCGCACGCGGTCGCGGGCTCCCCGCAGTTCCGGGAGCGTGGTGCTCCAGACCAGATTCCGTTCGAGCAGCGAAACCCCATGCACGCCTCCCGTCCCTCCCACCGGCAACAGGTTGCCGACATAGGAATGTTGCATGTGCCCCGCCTGGGCGCTCACCGGATAGTAATATGGACCAGGGAGCTGGATCGTTTCCGGATGTGCCGCGCCGGTGTGCCGATCGACCAGCGTCAAAACTCCCGTGGCGCCGCGTCCCTTATCGAAGAGGTCGAAGGGAACCTCCCGCGGCACCGTCAGTGCCTGCAGGACATTGCCGTTGTAGAGCGCTTGCAGCTCTTCCCGCGGCGCGACAGATTCCGAGATCGAAACGCCAGTCTTGGACCAGACGGAAGGAACAAACTGGCGGGACGCCTGCCAGGCGCCGCGCTCGCGAGGGAAATGTCGCAGGTACTCGGCGCCGGTCAGCCCATCCGCCACCTCCACTGCCGCGTACCGGCGCTCGATTTCCCCGAGCAGCCGACCGGCGTCGTGGTGCAATCCCTGTTGGTCCCACAACTCGGCGAGCCACCGGGTGGCGGCGGCCGCCGTCGGAGGATGCGGGCTCTCACGACATTCCAGGAGGGCCAGTTCGGCCTGTTGCGATTTCTGCGCGCGGATCAGCAGTTGCGCCAGGCGGAGGCGCGCCCGTTCGGTTCCCGGCGCGCCGGGATAGAGTTCAATCAGCCGCCGGATCGCCTGCGGGTCGTCGCTCTGCGAGGCCGCGACTTCCAGATCGGGAGGCTCTTCCGATCCGGCGCCGCGCAGCAGTTCGATCCCCATTGCGGCAGGATGGATGACGCGTGAGGGGTCTTCCGGGACCCCCAGCAGCACCTCCTCAGGAAGCCGGGACAGCTCCAGGATCGCCTGCCGGGCTAATCCCTTGTCTCCGTGCGACCGTTCAAACCGCGCACGCTCCCACAGGTAACGTCCCCGATCGTGCGGCGTTTCGGCCAGTTGCGCCAGTCGGTCCAGACACGCGCGCCGGTCGTCCTCTTGAGTGGCTTGTGCCAGGCAGGCGAGCAACGCCTCGCGCTCGAGCGTTTGCCGCCGGTTGACGTTTGGCCCCTGCGGCAGAGGTACACCCTGCAAGCGCGACCGTGCGTCGGCTGCGCGGCCCAGCGCCAACTCCAATTCGGCAAGGTCCAGCCGCTGTTCGGCCGTTGCCGCTCCCTTCGCGACCGCTCCCTCGATTCGCGCCAATTCCGCTGTGGCCTGGGGCCAGGCGGATAGTTCGTTCCGGCCCATCGACAGGATCAGCCCTTCCGCCGCCAGCAGGTTTCCCAGCCGAGGAACGCCTTGGCCGCGCGTTTCCCCGATGACGCGCCCCGTCGCCATTTCCAGGCTCACGATCCGCCCGTCATCGAGCGGGATGTGATACGCAATCCCCAGTCGCACGCCGCGCCCGGCGGGGGTACTCGCCAGTCGCTGGCTGTAACGGATCGCCCCCGTTTCCAATTCCATCGCCCGGCAGCGCCGTCGGCCGACCACCAGAATGAGTCCATCACCAACGGCGGCGATGTAGTCGCTGGCAGTCGCCCACTCCAGGTCTTCCCGCGGAACTCGCCAGCAGAGTCGTCCTGTCGCCAGTTCGAAGCAGTGCAGGTACTCGGAGTGCGCCGGCAGGTAAATGACCCGCCCGCCATGAATTACCGGCAGGCTGATGTAACCTGGATGACTGTAGCGCCTGCGGGTGCTGTACGGCCAGGCAGACATTTGCTGCCGGAGCTGCGATTCCCCATCGTCATGCGGCGCAGCCCACAGCAGTCGCCCCGTGACGGGATCGACCGCGGCCAACAACCCCGCCTGCGTGGGACAGACCAGCACCCCTCCGCCGTAGCTGGGAGTGCAAATCAACGACGAGCGATGGTGGTCTGTGCCGAACGGCTGCGGGACCGAGCAAATTGGCTGGGACCATTCCAGCCCCCCATCCATCCCCCGCATGCGCGAAACGTGCAGTTGTTGCTGGAACTCGCTGACGGCGAACAACCGATCACCCAACACCAGCGGAGGACCAAGGAAAAAATGCCCCGCCAGCGCTCTGGGTGGAGCCGTCGGCTCCTCGTCGTTTGCAGGACGACCACCTGCGACCCAGCGCGGCTCCACCGGCTGGGATTCTGAAACCTTCTCGGGGCAGACCTCCAAAGCGAGCAGGACGTTGCTTTGCCGCCGCAGTGAGGCGCCTGAACTTGCCGAGGGCCCCGACGTGGGGGCGGGGGCCGGTCCGCCGGTCTCCACCTGGTCGATGGCGAACACCAGCCGCTCGTTCCCCGACAGCACACCCATCAGGCAGTTCCCCACCAACAGCTTCAGCGTGTTGTTGGGATCGGGATTTCCATCCCCCGGCAGGACCGGTTGTGAGGGAACCGGAATGTCGCGGCTCAGAGACGATGCCGCGGGAAAGTACCACTGGGTTCCGCCGGTTCTGAGTGAGACGGCCCGGATCCCTTCATAGTCCCTGAAGATCAGCCGTTCTCCGGCAATGAGCGGCTGGTGGGCTGCCCCGATCGGCAGCCCGTGATCGCGCTGGTACGGTTCCCAGGCGGAAACCAGATCGGCGATATGTCGGCTTTGTGGACCTGCCAACGAGGCCGTCCACAGCGGTTTCGCGAGCGCCGGGGGGGAACCGGACGCGTTGTGATCCGCAATGACGGCTGATTCCCCCAGTTCCGGCAGCGGATGGAGGCTGCCTCCGTCGGC
The DNA here is from genome assembly GCA_046152955.1 of Planctomycetales bacterium. Classification (GTDB taxonomy): domain Bacteria; phylum Planctomycetota; class Planctomycetia; order Planctomycetales; family Planctomycetaceae; genus SIAF01. The sequence goes on from JBJXGA010000126.1 coordinate 41,909, forward strand.
CAGTTGTCGCAGCCACTCATCCGGGATGGCGCGTGAGGGGGCGGTCGATTCTGAGAGTTCGAGCAGTTCACGGGCAAGGTGCGAAGCGCGATCGGCGTCCCCCGCCCGGGCGAAGCCATACAGAGCGTTGGCCCGCTGCGCCGGCGTCAGCCGACGGCGATGATCCGGATGGTCCAGGACGCGCTCCCAGAGCGCGGCGGCCAGTTCGAAGTGGCCCTGATCCAACAACCGCCGCGCCAGCGTGGCGGAAGCTTCACCCCCCGCCTGCGTGTGGAAAAAGCGTCGGATGACATTTGTTAGCCGCGAGGGATCTTCGGAATGCATGGCCCGCTCCAGTAGCCGTCGCGCTTCGCTTCCATGCAGCGTTTCGTAGACCTGGCGCGCTTCGGGAGCCAATTGGCCGAGCCACTGTTCGGCCAGAGAGCGGGCTCCCAGCGGCACCGGCAGGGGATCCATCCTGACAAACACGTCCTCATCGTCCGGACCATCCAGCACCGCTTGCAGATGCCGCAAAGCTTCCGTGATACGCCCAGCCTGCAGGTCGCCGCGTGCCGTTCGCAGACGCAGCTCGATGGATCGCTCGCGGACCAGATTGCGATGCCAGGGATCTGTGGCGGGGGCCGCATTGGGCCGGAGGGAGGCATCCCGCATTGGCAGTCTTGGCGCCGGCGCCAGTTTCGGCGGTACTGGAGCCTGGTCTGGAGATCCGTCAGGAGGTTCGGCATCCGATGGGCTCGCATCCGGTGGCCCTGTGTTGGAAGGGGGACCTTGTCCCGGATCATCTCCGGGGGCATTGCCCGGCGTCAGCCAGAGGAGGAGGGCAAGGACGCACAGTCCGGCCAGACCAGACCCCGACCGCCGCGCGGCGGTAGACCACCACGACCTGACTGCCATGTGTCGTTTCCTCCATGAAACGAACGCGGCCTCCCTGCAACGAGCGGGGATTGTACCCGACGTGGAGATTCGGACCTAGAGCAATGTGCCGATTTCGTGACGGCACTCGATTCTCGCGCGGTCACCTGCGAAACGGTCGTTGCCGAGAGTTGATCGCTTCAGCGCCACCCGGCCAGTGCATCGAACGCGATACTGGATAATGTGGAGGCTGGCAGTCTCTTCCCGCCGAATCGCCTGAAAGGGAGCGATCGACGTTCTTAATGGCGGCAGCCAGACCCAAGTGATGCATCGTGGCCGGATCATCGATGACCGGTTCATGGCCATGTAGGCGCTGCTGCTTGCCCATTGACGCAACGAACCGACAGCGAAGCGTTGTGGTGATCGGTCCGGTCCAACGACTGCAGCGGATGTCACCCGTCCGCGCTGCTTTTGATCACGGGTCAAGCCGGGAACATCCAACTTCGGCCCGGTCCATCGGCGGCACACACATCAAATGGTACGCCGCACCGCGTGGAGTACACGCCGCGCCAATTACGAGGTCGACTGGTGCGACGCCGACTGAAATACACGAGGCCGGCAGACGGTGGCATTCAGCACGCCCCAGCCGCCGGCCTCCCCAGCAACAATCAATCAACTGCTAAAGTGCGAGTCGAACTTCAAGATCGGTCCACGGAGCGCGCCGCCTGCCAGCGTCGCCGGAGACCTCCCAAGCCGAAAATGCCTGCGAACACCAGCCCTGCCGCCATGGGCTCAGGCACAGGGGTGGGTTGAAAGTCATCTCCCAGTCCCAGCACACCGTTGATCTCGTCGTCGCCGTCGTTGATCAGTGCTCCGTCCCCTCCGTGGATGATGGAGGCATACCGAAACGTCGAATTCGTTCCGGTGCCGACCGCGAAGGCAAATCCGTCCCACTGGATTCCAAGGTTTGGCTGGAAACCCTCAAGCCAGACTCGTTCCACCACCGCTTGCGTCCATGTCACCTTGTCATTTGAAAGGTACACGGTCGATTCGATCGCTTCTTGCGGCAAGGGGCCGTGATCAATGGTGTTGAAAATTGCCGCTTTGCTCGAAGGGCCTCCCAAATCCCAAACGGAGTCTCCGATGACGCCGGAAGTTTGGATCCAGAGATTGTCGATGGAATTGGCGGCGACGAACGGGTCGCCACCAAGGCCGTAGTCATAGCCGCCGACCCCGGTCAAATCGGTTGAATATCCAGTCGACACTCCTCCCAAAACCCACGGTGTGGACAGGAGAGTCGCACCCGAGTAGCCGGCGGAATTGAAAATTCCGTCATCCAGCAGCATGTTGTCCACCACCAACTGCCGATTTGCCAGCGTGTTGGAACCATAAAACAATTCGGCAAATGTCCCCACTGTGGCCCCCTGCCAGGATCTTGGATCATCGGGGTCGGTCACCAGGGCTGCGGTGGCGTCGGTGACAAGTGGGCAACTTGTCAGACACATGAATAAGCAGAATCGCAGGCGTTTCATGTTGCAAACCCTCATCTCTGCAATTTCGTAAATTATGTCCCACAGGCAGGGGTGGCAACGATGCCACTGAGAACCCTGTCTGCCTACAGGTCGGATTAAAGTCGGAACATAACCAAATCGAATCGTGAACGCAAGTTACGGACCGGATGGATGGATTAGGTGGACTGAAGTGGCGGCGGCTGAATCCTCTGACCATCAGGGGGACAAATTGCCCGGTTCCAGGATTGGGCCATCCCATTCAATCCGGCACTCGGAAAGCGACCGAGCCAGTCGCAGGATCCCCTGTTCAGTCACCTGGGTGTCCGTCAGGACCAGCTTCTTGAGCCTGGTCGTTTCGAGGTGCATCAGGCAGGCATCGTCCAGTCGATTCTTCCACAGGTGAAGCTCTTCAAGGGCCGGAAGCGCTGCGACTTCCTGCAGTGTCTGGCTGGTCACTCCTGAAGCGCCGATCACCAGCGCCCGCTTCCAGCCGATAGACTCCGGGAGGCGCTACCAACTTGAGCGCGGAACCTTCCGGCAACTGAGTTGTCTCGACCTCACCGTTCTGATTCAACAGTCGTACCTGCGTCCCCGGTTCGCTGAGTTGTTGGACAAGCTGTGGCAAGGACAATGGCATCAGCGGCCACCTGGGGATTCGAAGTGCAGCATGTGGAGAATTGTAGGTTGCTTTGCGCTACGGCAGGTTTGGTGGAAACGATCCGTTCGATCTGAAAGTCGCATGGTGTCTGCGTCTGAGTGCGGAGCAGGTTCTCGCTTCGTCCGACAGGTTCTACCGACCGCGGCTAGGCCCGCTCGACGCTGACGGGGGCATCAGAACATGGTTTACGAAGGACAGGATTCCTCAGCGGGACTCCCAGTCCCTCCGCGGAGACTTCCACCACGTCGCCAGTCTGATACTTCCAGGCACGTCCCGGATAGCTGAGTTTGCTGGTTCCGAAAAAGTGAACGTGGATGTCTCCCGGTTGGCGATGGTGAGGAAATTTGAAATGATGATCCTCCAGATTGGCCAGGGAATGGCACATGTTCTTTTCTCCCGACCGGAGTTCGCCCGAGTCGTAGAGGGGGACGCCATCCCGCAGGACACGGCACCGCAGGGAAATATCATCGAACGCCAGGTCGGTCACCAGTTCGGGCCCGATGCTGCACGTTCGGAGTTTGGAAGGGGCCAGGTACAGATAATTGAGGTTTTCCGTCACGTGATCGGACCATTCGTTTCCCTGCACGAATCCGAGTCGAAAGGGGATCCCCGCGTCGTCGATTATGTACACGCCGGCCAATTCCGGCTCTTCACCTCCATCGGGGGCGAACTCCGGAATCTCCAGCGGGTCTCCCAGCGTCCGCAGCTTCCGGCCATCCCCTTTGTAGAACCATTCGGGAGCCGCCCCCCGCTGGCCGGCAGCCGGTTTTCCGCCGACGACACCCCATTCGAACATCCGCTTCGAATCGGACTTCGGTTCCGGTGCGGCGGTCGATCCCGATTTTTGCGGCGGGGGGGCATCCGTCCCCGCCTGAGTGGCATGCATGGCGTCCCGCTGCTGCGCGCTCCCCAGGTGCGTGAGCCCGGTCCCGGTGACCAGGACGCGCCGGCCCGGAGCCTCCGAAACGGGAGGGAGGAGTCTTCCCGAGCTGCACAGCGCTGGATACGACTGGTACGCGGAGGCAGGGGCCTGTTGCAGCAGTTTTTGCAGGAATGGCGCCACCCGCTGTCCCGCACGTCGCGCAGCTTGAAACGCCGCGCCGACCGAATCCAGCTTGCTGTCCAGCCCGGTCACGTGGCACACCTGCTGGTCGACCACGACTCCCAGCGCGGGAGAGGACTGTTCGTCAAGAAACTGAATCAAGCGCATGGTGAAGAGCTTTCAGCAGGCTGCATTGTCGCGATCGGTATTCGGAGAATCGAAAGGGGATCACCGCCGCAGGAGGCGTGGAGAGGAACTCAAGCGGCTGGCCACAGTGCCGCGAAGATCGCCCCGGCGATCAGTGCGTAGCCGATGGATTCGACGACGTGTCCCACGATCCGGCAGCGAAACCAGATGGCGTGCGGCACGATGGCGGAGAAAAAGGCCAGCCAACCGGCGGTGGCGACGAATCGAAAGACGCGCATAAATTCCGCCCCTGAAGGGAGAGCGAGCGTCGCCAGGTAGGCCAGGCAAAAATTGACGCCGAGAAAATAGAGCAGGGTCAATCCCAGATTGCGCCCCATGTTCATTCCACGAAAGACCGTGATGACCCCGGCCGGACCAGCTTCCCATTTGGCCTGGAATTCCGGGCTCTTCATCTGTTCCGGCGAATCATGCATGGGAAACATGTAATTCCCAGGGGGGATTCCGATCCGCCTCATCGCCTCGTGCAGTTCGTCTTCCTTGGGGAGTTTTCGCCAGTCGGCCTTGTGCAAAGGAAGCACCATCCAGGTCAGAAAGCTGGCAAAAAACAAAGCGACGGTGGCGAGGACGATCGGCAGAATCAGACTGGTCAGCATCGGACTTGAACTCTCTGGTTGGCGAGGTGTACGCAGAAATCGTGTCGATCACGAAGTCGCATTATGGAACATGCGTTGACGACTATAGATCGGACAGTAGATCGCCCCAACCGTCCACTTCAACGACGCGCGTGGCCAGTTGTTCGATCACGTCCAGATCATCCAGCCCAGCGATGGTCTTGCGCACACGGACAGAAGGCTGCCCCAGGCATTTGGCGCCCAAAGCCAGCAGGATTCGACGCGCCTCTTCCACGCGACCTTCCACGCGGCCTTCCACGCGGCCTTTGACAAGCCCCTCATTGACAATCGCCTGGTAGGTTACCGACTCTTTCATGGAACGCACTCCTTTCAGCAATTGCGCTGCAAAACCCAGTTCGTATTCTAACCCCATCAGCACGTAGGTGGCAGTCCAAAGCGAATTCACGTCGACTTCGCGAGATTTGCGATGGAAACGCTGCGACATTTCTTGAATCAGTTCCGGCAGTTCATCCTGAGTCACCTGGGCCAGTGGCAACAGCGGCAGTGTACCGACGCCCCCGGCCAGAATCTGGTCAGGCTTCAATTGCCACAAGCGGATGCGATCGTACCGGAAATCGAGATAGATCTGGCCGTCGGGCCAGCGCTTCTGCAAAAGGCCGGTCATTTCCTTTCCGTCCGCTTCGCGGCGCAGCAGGATCACAACGCTCCGCGCGCACTTCTTGTGCCGACGACCCAGGAGAACACTGTAATGCAGCAGTCGTTCGGGCAGGTCGGCGTCGTAACTGGATTGCAATTCCAGATGCAGAAGCCAGGGTGGACGATCGTCGATGCGCAGCACCTTGTCTGCAGAGGCAGTGACGGTGGCCAGATCTGCGTCGATGACCGTCACAGGAACGTCGGTCGAGACGCCGACCAGTCGCAGCCAGTCCTGCGGATATGTCTCGATAAGGTGTTTCAGTGTGGCGTCAAACGGTTTGGCCATGACCGGGGAGGTTTAGTCCGACTGGCGCGGGGGCTACGACAGAATTTCGTGAATCACGTTCCCATGCACATCGGTCAGCCGCATGTCGCGTCCGCCGAAGCGGTAGGTGAGTCGCTCGTGGTGGATCCCCAGTTGGTGCAGGATGGTGGCGTGGATGTCGTGGATATCGGTTCGATGCTCCACGGCGCTCATCCCCATCTCGTCGGTCGTTCCCCAGGTCATTCCCCCTTTGATTCCGCCGCCGGCCATCCAAATTGTATAGCCGCTCACGTGATGGTCGCGGCCGTCGGTGCCCGAACTGTGCGGCGTGCGCCCCATTTCTCCAGCCCAGACCACCAGCGTCTCGTCCAGCAGGCCGCGCGCCTTGAGATCGGTGACGAGCGCCGCCACTGGCTGGTCGGTGATGCGGGCGTTCTCGGCGTGCCGCAGTTTCAATTCGCCATGCTGGTCCCAGGGGGAATTGTTGGCGTGCGTGTTGGGGCAGGTGACTTCCACAAACCGGACTCCTGATTCCACCAGCCGCCGCGCGCGGAGCATCTGCAGCGCGTAAAACTGATCGTAGTCCGTTGGGCGATCAACGCCGTAGAGCTTGAGCGTCGCTTCGGTCTCGCCACTCACGTCGCACAACTGCGGCACGAGGGTCTGCATGCGGGCGGCAGTCTCGTAATTGTGGATCGCCGATTCGATCGCTTTGGAACTCCCCTGCGATTTCAACGAAGCGGTGTCTTGCTCCCGGAGAAAATCGAGTTTGGCGCGCTGCACCTCGGGCGAGTCGGCCGCCGTGATGTTGTCCACAGGAGTCCCCTTGGCGCGCACCATCGTCGCCTGGTGCGTGGCCGGCAGAAAGGAACTGGCGAAATTCTGGAATCCTCCATTGGGAATCCAGTCGTTGTTCAGTAGGACGTATCCGGGAAGTTGTTCGTTTTCGGTTCCCAGGCCATAGGAAATCCACGACCCCAGACTGGGGGCGGCGGCGATCGAACGCCCGGTGTGCAGAAGCAGCGACTGCGCGCCGTGCAGCGGGGTTTCTCCCACCATCGAGCGGATGACACACAGTTCGTCGGCAATTTGCGCCATGTGGGGAAACAGCTCGCTGACCCATAACCCTGACTGGCCGCGCTGGCGGAATTCCCACTGGTTCTTGAGCCACTTGCGATTGGCGCTGACTCCTTGAGACTTCACGTCGGGTTGCCACTTGGCCGGCTGGCCGTCGTGCTGGGCCAGTTCGGGCTTGAAGTCGAACGTGTCGACGTGCGACACCCCGCCGTCCATGAACAGAAAGATCACGTGCCGGGCGCGGGGGGCAAAGTGGGCCAATGGCTGCCCCGCCTCGGCGGCTCCCCAGCGATGGGCCAGCCCGGCCAGGGCCAGCGCCCCAAATCCCATCCCCGAGCGCTTCAAAAAGTCGCGCCGCGAAGCGGCAGGGGGCTGACATCCAGGACAGCTCCCGGACCATTCCGGCAGCGACATTCGTTCAGGGAACATAGACAAATTCCTTCAGATTGAAGAGCGCATGGGCCACATCCTGCCAGACCGGCTGGCAGGCGAGCAGTGTGCCGGGATCAACTCCCCGCAACTCGGCTGCTCGAATCGCCAGCCGCACCAGCCGCGCCGTTTCCTCGGTCCCGGCCGGGCGGCCCAGCGCGATGGCGAACATCCTCCCGACCCGCTCTTCCGGAGTTGTCGCTCCATCCTGGAGCACGCGCTCTCCCCAGTGTCGCGACATGGCGACTACAAACGGATCATTGAGCAGCGCCAGCGCCTGGTCGGGGACATTGGTCACATCGCGGCGGCCGGTGGTCAATTTGGGGAGCGGCTGATTGAACAGCGACAGAAACCGCGGCGGCTCCATCATCGTCATCTTGGTGTAGATACTCCGTCGGCCATTGCCATCGACGGGGCCGCTGAACAACCGCTTGGCGGCATCCGTCGCCGTCCGGTACGGTTCAATCGGTGGTCCTCCCAACGCGGCGTCGAAACGTCCCGACGCGACGAGGATGGCGTCGCGGACCGCTTCGGCTTCGAGTCGGCGCAGCGGTCGATGGTGCCAGAGGCGGTTTTCAGGATCGATCTCCAGCGCCCGGGGGGTGGCCGCGCTCGATTGCCGCCAGGTCGCGGAAGTGACGAGCAACGTGACCAGTTTTTTCACAGACCATCCCTCGGCGATGAACCTTGCCGCCAGGTAGTCGAGCAATTCGGGATGCGATGGGGCTTCGCCGAGGTGCCCGAAATCATCCGGAGTCCGCACCAGCCCTTCACCAAACAGGTGCAACCAGACGCGATTGACGAAGACCCGCGCGGTGAGCGGATTTTGATGATCGGCGACGCTCCGTGCAAATTCCAGTCGCCCACTGGCGGAGGGAGAGGACCGGTCTCCCGCTCCTCCCAGAAGGCGGATGTTGCCGCGCGGGACTTCATCGCCGAATTCGGTGTACGAGCCGCGAATTCCCAGCCGCTCGTCGCGTCCCTCGTGCCAGTCCGCCATCGACCCGATCGTCCGATCAGGCTGCAACTGCTTTTCCACTCCCCGGTACTCTTCGATCAGCCGGGAGAGTTCCGGGGTTGCCTGGCGATCGTTGGCAAGGAGCTTGGCCTGCAGCGCCTCGTCGATCAGCAGCGCATCGTCTTCGGTACATTCGGCTCGACTCCACCGCTGGACAGCAGCGTGCAGCAATTCGGCAATCCGTACCGACCACTCTCCCGCGCCGGCCATCAAAGGAACAAATCGCTGCAGATCGTCGAGCGGCGGTTTGCCGGCAGGATGCCTGGCGACGTGCGTCACTCCCAACCAGGAGCGTTCGTCCGCCAGATCAGTCTCCTTCAGGCCGCCATAGTTGGTTCGCGGGGGGAAGTAATTGTTGAGTGATTTTGTCACCAGTTCCAGGTAGGCGCGGCGACGCGCCTGATCGGGGGTTCCTTCCAGCGTGCTGAATCGGCCTGCCACAACCGTGAGCCACCCTGGCGTCGCGCGATTGAGAAACTGCATCCGTTCGCAATGGAAGGCGTTGTCGACGATCATCGACTGGGCGGAGAATTTGCCGGCGGCATATCGGACAGAGTAGTTCGGAGCCTGCCCCACCTCATCCAGGAGTGGGCTCCGCACCGCGCCGGCCAGGCGCATCGACCAGACATGCGACCAGCGCCCCGCGGGCAGCACTTGCAAGAGCGCCTGCTCACCTTCGTCGGCGACGACAATCTCTCCATTCCCCACCAGGCCGTGCTGCATGCCGAAGCCCTCCCAGCGCCAGCCCGCTTCTCCTCCGGGTCGGGTGAAATCGGCGACGGGGGTCAGGTTGGCTTTGTTCTCTGCGATCCGCCGCTCCCGTTCGGATGCAAACTGTTCGGGGGTCAAGGGGGTCGCCAGCGAGCGCTGCCAGAACCCCAGCAGCGATTCGGGGAATGCCGCGGCAGCCTTTTCGTCCGCCGGAACGCCCCGCAATTTGGCGGCGACATCGTCCCTCGCCGCGAGCCAGGACCGCGCCAGTTCCTGTCGGATCGCCCCTTTGATGGTCCGCATCCGTTCGATCAATGCCAGGTTGGGATCGCTGGTATCGGCGCAGCGCACACCCCACCGCGTGCTCATGAAGATTCCGGCCAATGCGTAATAGTCTCGCTGCGGAATGGGATCCAGTTTGTGGTCGTGGCATTGCGCGCACCCCACGGTCGTGCCGAGAAAGGCCTTGCTCACCGTGTCGATGATGTTGGCCATCGCTTCCTGGGTGACCCCTTCGATGTCGGCGTTATCGCCATGCCGCCGTTCTCCCAGACGGAGCGCCATCGGTCCGATCACCGTCTCATTGAGTCCCGTCGCGGGATCGACGCGGGGATCGATCAGGTCGCCGGCAATCTGTTCGAGAATCAGCCGCTGAAATGGCAAATCGGCATTGAACGCCCGTACCAGATAGTCGCGATACATCCAGGCGCTTTTCGCCGGAGCATCCCATTCATAGCCGTGCGTGTCGGTGTAGTGGACCACGTCCATCCAATGCCGCGCCCAGTGCTCGCCAAAGTGCGGGCTCTCCAGTAGCGATCGGACCAGGTCGTCGAAAGCGGCGGGCGAGGAATCGGCCACGAACCGTTCCACCCCCTCAGGATCGGGGGGCAGACCAGTGAGCGTAAAACTCAACCGCCGGGCCAGGACGCGGCGATCTGCTTCGGGGGCCGGCGTGAGACCACGCGTTTCCAGCGCTGCCAGGACAAACCGATCGACGTCGTTCCGGGGCCACTCCTGCCGCTGCACCTGGGGGGGTGTGAATTTCGCAATCGGTTGCAGGCTCCACCAGTCGAGGCGCGCGCGATAGGCGGCTTCCCAATCGAACGAGGCCGGTCGCTCTCCCAGTTTTTCAATTCGAGGATCGGGCGCCCCTTGCGAAACCCAGGCGACCAAATCGGCGATCACGGCGTCGGGCAACCGCGGCTGATTGGGGGGCATCGCCTCTTCACGAGTGTCGTGCCGCACCGCACGGATCAGCGGGCTCTTGTCCGGTTCCCCCGGAACGATCGCTGGTTCCCCGGAATCTCCTCCGGTTTGCCACCCCTCCTTCAAATCGAGCCGCAGACCACCTTTGATCTCCTGAGCCTGAGTGCTGTGGCATTTGTAACAGTGTGCAACCAGAACCGGGCGGATGCTCTTTTCGAAGAACGCCGTCTGCTCCGCAGTGATTGCCGCATCTTCAGCGCCCCCGCGACTCTCCCCGCAGAGCAGCATCAGCAATGCAGCAGCGATCAGCGGAGAGCGACGCATAGCGAACAGGAGATCAAAAGGGGGGAAACGTCTCGCCATTCCGTGCGGAATGAATTACAGGCTCCCGCGTCACACGCGAGGCATCTCACGGCACAACCCTGGATCATACATCAATCAGACTGGATGGATCAATGTATTGTATCGCCTAGACTGAGCGACAACGGATAGTAGACTGGTCAGCAGGTCACAATTCGGCGGAGCTACTGCTCAGTCGGGGGCTGTGCTTGACCGGATTTCGGAGAAATCAGCCATAGTCAGTCACATCGCGTGGCGGCCAGGCGACTCGCAGGGCCTTGACCACAGCCAAGACGTCGATCACCTCTTGCGTGATGGCGCCTGCGACCGGGGACAACCAACCGGCGGCAGCCAGGAACATCCCCAGGGCGCTCAGGGCCATCCACCCGACGGCGCTCTGCAAGGCGAT